>CAIQKQ010000191.1 GCA_903872425.1 uncultured Opitutia bacterium
CATTTTCTATCTCCTCAGAAAGGGCGAGACCTGGCCCTACACGAAATAATTGGAGTCACCGCCGAAAGTCATCGACGCGGCCTCTTCAGCCCAAGAGCACGTCCCACGGACACCCGAGCGCCGCGCGTAGCCGCATCGCCGTAGTGATCAGAATATTGGTCTGGCCCGCCTCGATCTTTTGAACCTAAAAACGGCAGTTAGAAGATAGCCCGATGCGGCTGAGCGTCGGGAAAAGGCGTGTGGGTGATCAGTCAGGCGGCGGTGCGTAGGCCCGATCAAGCCGGAGCAGGCAACATTGGTGGAGCCGGCCCCATGACGCCAAAGTTTTGAGCCAAAATCCGTGCCACGATCCGTTGCCAGCGGGTGGCGACGTCCAACTGCTCCGCACTTGTCAGCAGATCCTGCAACCAACCGACCAGGGCGATGATCCGAGGCTTCAGCTCGGGCGCATCGGCGTGGAGCAAGCGCACCGCCAGGCGCTTTTGCCCGGCATGGTCGCTTTGTTTGGCGACTCCGCCGAGCAGCCGCGGGCGACTGGTGATCGCCTCGTGATGTTGCCCCGGCGTGACCAGCCGATTATACAGCGTCCACCAGTTATAGACCAAGGCGATCAGCCGCGCGGCCTGTTGACTGGTGGCCAGTCGCTGGGTGGTGAAACCGCCCCAGCCCCACTGATTTTTGAGTTCGTCGAACGGATTTTCCGCGTCACCGCGGGCCCGATAGATCGGCGCGAGGGTTTCCACGCCATAGCTCAGATTGGTGACCAACACTTGATACTCATAGTCGATGACTTCGCAGGCGGCGATCTCCAGCCCCGCGTGCGTCCAAAGATTGGCCGCCTGCTTGGCCGTCTGGCGGCGCGCGCGGGGACTGCGCGACTGCGACAGCCGCCGCCGCAAGATCACCACGCGCCGGGCGAGGCTCCACCCCTGCAAACGCAAACTCCCCTCCGTGCCGACCCAGCCCTGTCCCGCGTCCTGCCAACGCGTTTCCCGCTCGCGCTCGATCTGCGTGATCAACCGGCTCACGCCCTGCGAGCGCCGTAATTTAAACAGATACGCCTGCCCTCTTTTTTCCGCCGCAAGCAAGCACGTCTCGTGGCCATACGCACAGTCGCCGCGCACCAGATGGGGCCGTCGCTGCGGGGGTAACTCATCGATCAACGTCCACAAGCCGTCCAAGCCGTAGCCGGCCGCCGAGTGGTTGCCCGGATGCGTTTCCACGTCCAGGCACAGTCGCAACGTCGAGATCCAATACGTGTGCAACGCATGGCTGGGCCGCCCGGGTTTCTGCGGATTATAGCCCACCGCGGCGCCTTCCTGCCGGCCATAGAGGGGCTTGATCGTGGTATCGACATCGAGGATCCACGGCGTCGATAAAAACTCCCACCAGCTCTGGCGCAAATGGCCGCGCAACCACTGCGCGCCCTCGATCTGATCGACGCGGCGCAAACCCCGGCGCACGCTATCCTCGCTGCAAATCGTGCTCAGTCCCAACAAGCCTGGAGCGACCTCGTCGAAGCGCAGCGCCGAGAGATGCGCGTAGCGCCAATGCCCCGCTAAAATCCCCAGCACCACCGTGCCCACGACATCGCGCGCGGCCGGCGCGTTCGGACTGCGATAGACCAGCGGCGCGTTCCGACACAACGCCTCGAACTGCCCGCTGGCCTGCAGATACTGCGCGAAAAACACCAGCGGTCCCAACGCACTGACTGGGGTGCGATCGTCAAAACTTGCGCGGTAACGCCCGCCGGGCGTGTCGATCACCAGCTCCGATTCCACCGCGCTGGCCAACGCAATTTTCGACTCACCCGCAGGGTGAACGGTTTCACTGACAATAATCGGGTGCATCGTGCACCCAATTAATCACCTCCACGTTTAACTGTCCCGCTCAACTGTCGCTTTTAGGTTCAAGAGAGCCCATGGCCTTGATGAGTTGATTCGATCGCATGAAGGCTACACCCAGATTACTATGTGCATCCGCAAAGTTCGGTTTGAGGCGAATAGTAGTTTCAAAGTGCTCGATCGCCTCAGACGTAAGTCCTGCTTCGAGTAGGGCGATCGCCAAATTGTGGTGAGTGTCGAAGTGCCGGGGATGCAGCCGCAGGACCTCGCGAAATTCATTCATCGCTTCGTCCGGCCGTCCCAATTGTTTGAG
>CAIQKQ010000192.1 GCA_903872425.1 uncultured Opitutia bacterium
CCGCCGCTGCGCCGGCTGCCGGTGCCGCCGCTGCGCCCGCCGCAGGCGCGAAACCCGCTGCGGCCGCCGCCGGGGCCAAACCTGCGGCGCCGGCTGCCGCGCCTGCCAAGAAGTAATTTTGCCCGCACCATCGCGCCGCTTGACCGCGGCGGGGTGGGGCGGTTGTTCTTTGAGCCATGTCTTCTCTGCTCGTCGTCGGCCTGGGTAACCCCGGCCGCGAATACGACGGCACGCGTCACAACGTCGGCTTCGCCGTCCTCGACGCGCTCGCCCGCGCACTCGGGCTGGCGTGGGAGCGCTCGCGCCGCTTCGAGGCCGATCTCGCCCGCGGGGAAATTGCCCCCGGTCGAACTGCATTGCTCGCGAAACCGCTCACGTTTATGAACGAGAGCGGTCGTGCGGTGCAATCGCTCGCCTCGTTTCACCGCGTGCCGCCGGCCAATACGATTGCCGTTTATGACGATCTGAATATCGCCCTCAGCTTCGTGAAGGTGTCTGTCACCGGCAGCGCCGGCGGACACAACGGCGTTGCGAGCCTGCTCGCCCACCTCGGCGACGGTTTCATCCGTTACCGGATCGGAATCGGCCCCAAGGAGCCGCCGGAAATTGACATGGCTGATTTCGTACTCGGCTGCTTCACCTCCGACCAACAAAAAATTTTCAACCAACAACTCGACCACTATCTCACCGGCCTCCGCCTCGTCCTCACTGACGGTGCGGATCGCGCCATGAACCTTCTCAACCGCAGACCTACCGCCCAATGAGCACCACCACCAAACGCAACTACCGCGCGACTTTCATTCTTGATAACCGCGGTAAGGAAGATTCCGCCGAGCAGATTATTGACGGCGTCAAGCAAGACATCACCGCGCTCGGCGGCGAGGTCGGCGTGGTCGAGAACCTCGGTCGCAAAGACTTTATCCGCGTGACGGACAAAAACTTTCCCTCGGGCATCTATGTGCAGGTGGCCTTCGCGGCGCCGGCTACCGCGCCCGCCGCGCTGCGCGAACGGCTTCGTCTCAATCCCAGCATCTATCGCACCTTCGTCCAGTCGGTCTGACGACCGGTCGGTGGAGCTCTTCTCCCATGGCCAGCTATAACAAAGTCCTCTTACTCGGCAATCTCACCCGCGACCCCGAGTTGCGGGTGACGCCGAAGGGCACGCCTGTCTGCCAGTTCGGCCTAGCGGTGAATCGCCAGTATAAGGACGAGAGTGGTCAGACGCGCGAGGAAGTGACGTTTGTTGATCTCGAAGCCTGGGGCAAGCAGGCCGAGACCATTGCAAAGTTTCTCACCAAAGGCCGCCCCCTTTTCGTCGAGGGCCGGTTGAAGTTCGACCAGTGGGATGATAAGACCTCCGGTCAGAAACGCAGCAAGCTCAAGGTCGTGCTCGAAAATTTCCAGTTCCTTGGAGGCCGCGAGGGCGGCCCCGGCGCGCCCGGCAGCGGCGGCCTATCAGCTGGCGGCGACGAACCAGGTATGGATCAAACCGTCGAGCGCCACGTCCCACCGCCGCGTGCACCCGGCAAACCCGCTGCGCCGACTGCCAGCATTGACGAAGACGTGCCGTTTTAACCGCGCGTCCGCTACCCAACTCAAAACCCAAAACCTTAAACTCAAAACCAAATGGCACACAGCGAAGTTCTCCTCCTCAAGCCCGTCGATAACCTCGGCGGCGAGGGCGACCAAGTCAGGGTTCGCGCCGGCTACGCGCGCAACTTTCTCCTCCCGCGCAAGCTCGCCGCCCCGCTCACGCAGGCGAATCGCAAGCACGTAGACTCGCTCAAGCAGCGCCGCGCCACGCGCGAGGCCGCCGAGCTGTCTGGCGCGCAAGAGCTCGCGGCCAAACTGGCCAAGCTCACCATCGCATTCGCCGTCAAAACCGGTGAGGGCGGGAAGATGTTTGGCGCCATCACGGCTTCCGATCTGCACGCGAAGATCACCGAGGCGGGTATTACTCTCGACAAGCGCAAAGTCCACCTCGCCACGCCCGTCAAGACGCTTGGCAAGCATGAGGTGAAAATCAAGCTGCACGCCGAAGTGAGCGTTGAGCTGGCGTTTGATGTCGTTTCCGAGAACCCCATCGTTTCGCCCGTTGCCGAGGCCGCACCGGACGAGCCGAAAGTGACGGAGAAAAAATCCGCCAAGCGCACAACGAAGTCAGCAGACGCCGAGGCGAAGAGCTAAGCCGCTAGGTGGCTGTGTGAGCGATACACGGGAGATGTCGCCCGGTATGGCGGCACGCCGCATCGGCTTCGTCGCGACTACCGCTGCCGCGCAATTGTCGCGGCTATCGGCTGTCGCGCAATTTCCCAGCCTTTGACCGGCTGGAAGATCCACGCGTACTAACGACGTAGCGCAGGTGCCATGCTGCCGGGAGATGTCACCGTCACTCCGAAATTGAGCGAGGTAGCACGGAGATAAAATCCCTCGTCCCCCGCACCCTGAAATTTGAAGCCGCAGGCGCAACATTGGTCATTCAGCTTAAACAATTTTCTAGTGGGGAAAAGTGTGCGGGCACCGCAGTTGAGGCAGCAATTGGAGAGCCCACGGATTAGGATCTGGAAACGGGTGACTTTCATGGGAAAAGAGTATTGGCCTAAAAATCCTGCGAATGTATTCCTAGCCGAAGTGACTAACTGTGTTTTGGCCGGAATGAGGCGGTAGGAATTTTGGACTGATTGCCTCGCTGACTTGGGGGTAGGAGGGCGCTTCCGTGGTAGCTCTGACACCTGCTACGATCACCCTGACGGGCGGGAGCCTTGGATAGCTCGCGGCCGTGACCGTGAGTAAGCGTCTGGTCACCGTGCCCATTCATCTCCCTGCCGGAGGAGAGGGCGCCGATCAGCTTTCACATTACTTTTTGGCCGGCGTGGCGGGCGCAGCCGGAGTCGCGGGGACGCTCGGATAGACCGCAACGCTTTTCAGTTTCGCGGGCTCGCGGCCGGCGAGGAAGAGTTTGTGTGCGCCGGCGGTGAGTTTAAAAGTTTTGGGATCAAACTGATCGCTGCCGGCTGAACCTTCGCCGCGCCAGTTGATGACGCGATCCTCAAAAGCAGTTCCTTCCGTCAGTTCAATGTCCCAGATCATGAGCGGGTCTTCCTTCGGCTCGGTGTCCACATTGACGAAGAAGGAATTGTTGTCGTCATCCGGCGCGCTTACTAAGGCGTAGATTTCGTAGTCGCCGTCTTTTGGCACGGTGAACTCGAACACGGCCTTGCCGCCCTCGCTGATTCCGGTATTGTCGGGCTGGGAGATGACTCCGTCCTTCAGCGCCATGGGCGCGGTGAGTTTGGCGTCTTTGGCGGCAAGTGAGGCGACAGGCTTAGGTTCAGCCGCAGCTTTCGTTTCCGGTTTGCCGGGCGCAGTGACGGAGGCGGTCGCCGGAGACGTGGCAGTAGCATCTTTCGGCGTGGCGGGTGCGGTCGAAGCGGCAGCCGGTTGGGAGGCGGGGGCCGTGGGAGCGGTTGTTGGGGCCGCCGCGATGGCAAGCGAGGCGAGGGGGCCGACGAGGAGGCAGGGGAGAACTTTCATGCGGTGAGCTTTATTTCAAGGGGTGCGCCGTCAAACCCAAAAATTCTTCACTAAATCTACGCTGCCTGCCGCCCGGTACGGAAGAGTTGCGGGATCGATACGATGGCTGGCGTCCCGCCATTGACTGTCTGAGGTGGGCAAAGTAGCGCCATGGGGTAAGCCGATTGCTCATCTAATAAGTTCTTAAAATGATTTGCTTTCCGGCGTGGGAAAATACAGTAAAGTGCTGAGTCACCCACCCTGCGGCTGTCCGCCAAAATTTCAATATCCTCACGCATGAGTAACCCGCGTTTTTATTCTTTATGGCTGGTTTCCGCCGTCTTGGGCGGGGCAATGTCATTGATCCTGTTAACCGGCTGTGAGAACAGCGCATCCGCACCGGCTCCGGTGAAAGTGAGCGCTGCCTCCGCGAAATCCGTTGCGGCTTCAGCGCCTTCGCCAAAGAAGCCATCGTCGGTCGCGCAGTTTCATCAGGTCGTCGAGCCTATCCTCAAGGAACGATGCTATGACTGCCACGGTGACGGCGCGAATAAGGGTGGCCTTGCGTTCGACAAACTGACCGAGGACCGCATCGCGCAAGACCCGCAGTTGTGGCTGAAAGTGCTGCGCAACACTCGTTCCCATCTCATGCCGCCGCTGGAGGCCAACAACGCGCTCACCGCCGATGAGCGCGGAAAGCTGGAAAACTGGATTATCACCGCCGCCTTCGGCCTCGATCCCGCACAGCCCGACCCCGGCCGCGTCACCCTGCACCGGCTCAATCGTGCCGAATACCAAAACACCATTCGCGACCTGATGGGGGTCGCATTCGACACCCACGCGGCCTTCCCCGACGACGATAGCGGTTACGGCTTCGACAACATCGCCGACGTGCTGAACATGTCGCCGCTATTGATGGAAAAATACCTAGGTGCCGCGCAGACCATCGTGGACCGGGCGGTGCCGAAGGTCGGCCGCGTGCCTGCCGTACTAGTGGCCGGCCCGAGCGAATTTCAATATGATGACGGCACGCCCGCGACGATCGAGACGATCCGCGGCTCCGGCATCGGGGCCGACGCCGTCCGCGCGGTGGTGCTGCCATACTCCGAGCTGGCAACCGTCAGCCATGCCTTTACGGTTAAGGAGACCGGCGATTATCGGATCGTGGTCGAACAAAATCTCCGGGGCGATTTCATCTATGTGCCCCAGCGCGCCCAAGCCACCGTTTTCATCGACGGCAAGCAAGTCTCGCAGAACGATTATAGCTGGACGGCCAACCGCGACTCCGAGGACATCCACACCATGCACTGGGAGCCTGGCGTCCACACCGTCGCCGTTACGGTCAAGCCCTTGGAGCCCATCACGCCTCGGCCAGGTGGGGCCGCCGACAACAAATACAACCTCAAGCGCGTGCGACTGGAGGGACCGCTCGATCCCGCGAAGTGGCTGCCCACGCCCAACTATGCGCGCTTCTTTACCCGCGACACCGTCCCCACCGACCCAGCCAACCGCCGCGCTTACGCCAAAGAGATTCTCGGCGCATTTGCTGCTAAAGCATTCCGTCGGCCCGTGACCGATGAAAGCGTCGCCCCCTTGGTTGAGCTGGCAGAACAGCACTACACCCAGGCAGGCATGTCCTTCGAAGCTGGTATCGCCCGAGCGATGGTCGCCGTGCTGGCATCGCCGCGCTTCCTTTACCGCGTTGAGCGGCCCGACCCCGCCGCCGGTAGTGCGGCCTACGCGAATGTGGACGAGCACTCGCTGGCCTCACGACTCTCGTATTTTCTCTGGTCCACCATGCCTGATGACGAGTTGCTCAAACTCGCCACCGCTGGTCAGCTCCGTACCAACCTCGCTGCCCAGGTTAAACGGATGCTCGCCGACCCGCGCGCGGCTGCCTTTATGCAGAATTTCCCCGGCCAGTGGCTGCAGACCCGCCTAGTCACCACCGTGCCCCTGAACCCTACCGAGATTCTTGCGCGCGAAAGCTCACCTGCGCCCGCGGCTACGCCTGCGATTGCCGCGGTCAATGATGGCGTTAATGATGTCATCAATGCTGGCCTAGGGCGGGGCGGGCGCGGCGGCGCCGCACCTCGGGGTGCGGCCGGACGTGGTGCCCCTGGACGCGGCGCCGGCCGGGGCGGACAGCGCGGCGGCGGCGGTGGTGCGGCTAGTCTGACCACCGAGGCCATGCGGGATAGTCTTAAGCAGGAGACGGAAAAATACTTTGAATACGTCGTTCGCGAGGACCGTAGCGTAGATGAATTCATTTCGAGCGATTACACCTTCCTTAACGCCTCGCTCGCTAGTGCCTATGGCATCCCTGGAGTTGAGAGCACTGAACTGACCAAGGTCACCTTGGCGGCGGACAACCCGCGCGGTGGAATTCTGACTATGGGCAGCGTGCTCATGATCACCTCCAACCCAACGCGCACCTCACCGGTCAAACGTGGCAAATGGGTGCTCGAGAACCTCCTCAACGCCCCCACGGCACCCCCGCCCCCCAATGTTCCCGCTTTGGAAGATTTGAAGCCGAAGGATCCGACCCACGTCCCTACCATGCGTGAGTCCATGGCCGCCCACCGCGAAGACGCGATCTGTGCTTCCTGCCACAACCGCATGGATCCGCTCGGGCTCGCGTTGGAGAACTTCAACGCCCTTGGGCAGTGGCGCACGCAGGAGCTGAATCAGCCGATTGACGCCTCGGGTAAGCTTGCCACCGGCGAATCCTTTGCCGACATCCGGGAGCTGAAGCGGATTCTTGTCACCACGCGTAAACAGGACTTTTACCGTTGCCTGACAGAAAAGCTGCTAATCTTCGCAGTTGGACGCGGCATGGAGTATTACGATGTGCCCACGGTGGACAAGATCGTCGCCGATCTGGAACGGAAAAATGGTGCATTCTCTGCGCTTTTGATGGGAGTGATTGAATCCGCCCCCTTCCAGCAGCAGCGCAACTTCGCCAGCCCTCCTTCCGAACCGGCCAAGCCCGCGCCGCGCCTGACCCAAAACTGACCAACCTCCGACTACTATGAAAACCTCACCCAAAACCAATCCCAATACGGCCGCCGAGCGCTTCCAAAGCTTTAGCCGTCGTAATTTCCTGCGCGGTGTCGGCGCGGCCATCGCCCTACCTGCACTGGAGTCTTTTATGCCCCGGATGAGCGGGGCCGCGTTGGCTGAAGCCGCCGCGCTCGGTGCCGTCACGCCCACCGGCGCGCCGCTGCGGCTCGCATTCTTCCAATTCGCCAACGGCACTTACCCTTCCAAATGGTGGCCGACCGGCGAGGGACGAGATTTCCAGCTCAATGAGACGATGGAGGCCATGAATCCGATCAAGGACAAGGTTCAGGTTCTCGGTGGCATGATCTTGGAGCCCGCCACCTCCGGTCCCGACGGCGCAGGCGACCACGGCCGTGCGGGCGGCTCGTTTCTGACGGGAGTGCGGGTCAAGAAAACGCAGGGCGCTGACTTCCGTTCCGGCGTCTCCGTTGACCAGATTATTGCCCAGCAGGTCGGACACGTCACACCGTTCAAGTCCCTCGAGATCTCCTGCGACACGCTCCGCACCGCCGGTGACTGCGACAGCGGCTACGCTTGTGTTTACCAGCACAACATGGCTTGGGCCAATCCCACTTCACCCATCGCCCCTGAGGTCAATCCCCGCCTCCTCTTTGAGCGGCTCTTCGGCTCTGGTTCCCCTGCGGAGCGCAAGCAGAACCTCATTCTGCGCCAGCGCCAGCAGCGCTCCATCCTCGACTATGTCAGCAACGAAAGCCGGGGTGTCGCCCGTGATCTTGCCATAGCCGCCGGTCGTGACCGGCGCCCCGGCGATCTCTCCGCCCGCGACAAGGAGAAACTCGACCAATATCTCACCAGCGTCCGCGACATCGAGCAGCGCATCGAGCGCGCCGAGCGATCTGCCGCCGCGCGAATGTCCCCCGGCATCGAGACCCCTGATGGCATCCCCGATAGCTTCACCCAATATGTCCGCCTCCAGATGGACATGCTCCACTTGGCCTTTGAGACGGACAACACCCGTATCGCCACTTTCCTGCTCGCCGGCGACGGGAGCAACCGCTCATTTGACGAGATCGGTATTCCGGATGGTCACCACTATTGCACCCATCACGGCAACAAGCCCGACCTCGTTGCCAAGACCTGTGTCATTGACAAGTGGTATGCCACGCAATTCGCCTACTTCCTCGACAAGCTCAATAAAACCAAGGACGTGGACGGCAAGAGCATCCTCGACAACTCCATGGTGCTTTACGGTTGCGGCAATGGCGACGGCAACCGCCATACTCACAACAATCTCCCTATCATCCTCGCCGGTGGTGGCGGCGGCGCGCTCCAGCCCGGCCGTTTCGTCCAGCATGAGCCGCAAAACCTCACCAACCTCTACCTCAGTCTGCTCGACCGTATGGGTGCGAAGGGGGTAGAACGCTTTGGCGATTCCACCGGTCGGCTCACCAATATCTGAGTGTACATCGGTGAGTTTTATCCCCTCTCTTTTCCCCTCAACACAATCCACCCCATGAAATCGATTCATCGCATTCTCTGTGCGGTGGCGCTCACCGCGCTAGCCATTAGTTCTGTTCAAGCCCAGCCGGCGGCCCCCGCCGCTGGCGCGGGCGCTCCGCCCGACGCGGCCGCACGTGGCGGTCCTGGCGGTGCCCGCCGTGGCGCTCCCGGAGCCCCGGGTGGTGCCGCCGCTGGCCCCCGTCGCGGTGGTGCCGGCGTCGAGTCTGGCCCCGGTTCGGACTACCGCTCCCCTGAGGTCAACGCCAATAGCTCGCTCACTTTCCGTCTGCTGGCACCCAACGCCAAGTCAGTGAAGGTGTTCACCGATATGCCCAAGATAGGTGAAGTCACCGTCCACGGCTCCGCCGGCTATGACATGGTCAAGGATGAGGCCTCCGGTATCTGGTCCTACACCACGCCGGCGCTCCCGCCCAGTTACTATCAATATTGGTTCACGGTGGACGGGCTCACTACGCCTGATCCCATGAACACGTTCGTCCGCCCGGCCACCGGCACTCCGGGCGTTTACAAGAGCGTAGTGGGAGTTCCTGGCAAGGAGGCCGAGTGGATGATGTTCCGCGATGTGCCGCACGGCAACCTGACCGAGCACCACTACTTAAACAAGGAAAACAAAACCGCTCGCCGCGTGATCGTCTACACGCCGCCTGACTACAACACCAGCGGGAAGAGCTATCCGGTTATTTACCTCCTCCACGGGTTTAACGACTCGGAGCGCGGTTGGACACAGTCCGGCATGGCTCACAATATCATGGATAATCTTATCGCCGACGGCAAAGCCGTACCTGCGATCGTCGTTATGCCCTTCGGTCACAATGCCACCACCTCGATGGGCAAAGTGGCGGAGATCGCTTACACCCAGAAGTCTCTCGGCTACACGCCAGCGCCCGCCCGTGGTCGTGGCGCACCTGGCGCTGGTGGCGCGCCCGGAGCCGGTGCAGCTCCAGGTGGCCCCGCACCGGCCGCTCCTGTGGCCGGCGCTCCCGCAGCCGGAGGTCGTGGTGGTCGCGGCGGTGGCGGCGGTGGTATTGGTGGCCCGACCAGTGATGGTTGGTCCATGGAAAAAGAGATGCTCGAATACGTCATTCCCTACGTCGAAAAAGATTTTCGCGTGATCAAAGACAAAGATCACCGCGCCATCTTTGGCTACTCGATGGGCGGTGGCCACAGCACCTCCATCGGCTATGGACATCCCGAGCTGTTCTCCTATGTTGGCGGATTCAGCGGCGGCAGTGTGCCCGCCTCGGTCATCGCTGATCCGGCAAAGGCAAATAAGGACTATAAGATGATCTTCTTCGGTGCCGGTACTGAGGACTCCGCTATCAATGGAGTCCGCACGCAGGACGCATCGCTCACCGCCGCGGGCATTAAACACATCGCGAGCGAAGATGTTGGCTACGGTCATGACTATCAGGTCTGGCGCCAATACCTTTACCGGCTGGCGCAGCTGACCTTCCGCGATTGAGCGTTGGTCGAATATTATAGCAAATCCGAGGCAGACGCATCCCGCGTCTGCCTCGTTTGCATTTCAGGCGCTGGTAGTTTGTGCCCGCAGCACACACTTGACCCGAGTGGATC
>CAIQKQ010000193.1 GCA_903872425.1 uncultured Opitutia bacterium
CGCGTCATGACCCCCGCCGAAGCTGCCGCCGCCGGCTCCAGCTACATTGTCGTCGGCCGCCCCATTCTCAAAGCTCCCGACCCCGCCGCCGCTGCGCGGGCCATCCTCGCGGAGCTCGAAGGCAAATCGCCATGAGCAAACACACTTATCGGTTGGTCACGAGTCACCCAATTACCAACTATAGATGCGGGGCCAAGGCCGGAGATAAAATCTGCTTGCGCAGTGAGCTTTGTGTCCGCGATCACAAAGGAAAAATTGTTCGGAAGCATCCGGCTGGAGAATCCTGGACTGTGATGCGCGGCACCAAGGAGAAACCTCCTGTGATCTGGCTGCGACAACCTGACGGGGAAAGTCACACATGGACTGACGATACGAAATTTTTTGATCAGTTCGAAATACTGCGTTCCGCTAGCGAACGCGTCGCCGCCATTCTTCTCGCTGCCGGACGCAGCACGCGCATGGCCGGAACCGTCGCCGATAAAATTCTCGCGCCCCTCGCCGGCCGCCCTGTTTTCGCGCACTCCGCCGCCGCATTCGCCACCAGTGGTGTCGCCGATCTCTACGTCATCGTCCACCGCGATCAACGCCAGATGCTCGCGCTCGCCGCCCACGCACCCACCCCCGCGCTCTTTGTCCGCGGTGGACGCGAACGCCAAGACTCCGTCGCCGCCGCCCTCGCCGCGCTCCCGCCCGACATCACGCACGTTTTCATCCACGACTGCGCCCGCCCGCTCGTTCGCCCGGAGCAGCTTCGGGCGCTGCTCAAGCTCGCCCGCCGGACCCACGCCGCCGTTCTCGCCCACCGCGTGACCGACACCATCAAGGAAACGCGCTCAGGCGGGAGGCTGCGCACCGTGCCACGCGATCAACTATGGGCGATGGAAACCCCGCAAGTTTTCTCCCGCGCGCTCCTCGCCCGCGCCTACGCCCGTGTGGCGGCAAAAAAGCACCGTGTCACCGATGACGCACAGGCCGTCGAGACGCTTCGCCACCCCATCGCTCTTCTCGAAAACCCATCCCCAAACCCCAAACTCACCACCCCCGCCGACCTCGCCTGGTGCGAATTCCTGCTGGCCGCGCGCTGAAACGACGGGTTGCAAACAGCAAATTGCTCCCCCAGAGGTTACCGAGGCTACGACATGGTCTAGCCTGATTTCCTTCTCCCTCTTTGCGGTGGTAGCTCAGCTGGATAGAGCAGCGGTTTTCTAAACCGCCGGTCGGGTGTTCGAGTCACCTCCACCGCACCATTCTTCACGTTCTAGTCGAGTCGGTGCCTGACCTGAGCTCTCCGTTGCTGCGCCAAATGAACCATCACCCAGTTTGAGCGTTACTTGAAGACCAGAGCGGGCCATACTTTGGGTTATAGCCATTTCTGGCGTAAATCTCATGGTCAAAATCACTGGCGAATACCAAGGCGGCCTGCACTGCGCCGCCCTTCACGAACCCTCGGGCAACTCGCTCACCACCGACGCGCCCAAGGATAACCAAGGCCGTGGTGCGGCATTCTCGCCCACCGACCTCGTGGCGACGGCCTTCGCAACGTGTGTCGCGACCACCATGGCTATCGCTGCGCGCAAACACGGCGTCGAACTCAGCGCGTTCCGCTACGAGATTACCAAGGAGATGTCGGCCAACACTCCGCGCCGCATCGCACGGCTGGTATTGCAAATTTGGCTGCCGGCCGAAACTCCGCTGCTTCCGCCCGAGACTTTGCAACGAGCGGCGCACACCTGCCCCGTCCACCACAGCCTCGCGCCCGAGGTGGAGAAAGTGATCACCTTTCACCCGCCGGCCTGATACGCAGGGCGCGCTCATTTCGCGAAGCTGAACGGCCGCCGAGACGTTGAATCTCAACGCGCATGAATGACAACCCGCTGCTCCTGCTCGTGTGCGCCGCCGCCGGTCTCTACACGGCGTGGCTGTGGCTCGCGGATTTTCGGTCAGCCCGGTCCGGCCGGCCTAACCCACGTGCCCTGCCTGGCGCGTTGCCCGCCTCGACGCAGGGGTGCCTGGTGGCCGTCGCAGGAGCGCTGGTGATCACAGCGGCCGAGACGTGGGGCGAAGAATGGCTGGGGCTCAGCGCGGCGCAGTCGAAGATGACTGTACTCTTCGGCGGCTACACACTGGTGGCGGCGTTTGTCGAGGAACTGATATTTCGCGGCTTCATTGTGGTCGAAGGCCGGGGCGCGGCGGCGAAGTGGGCCGGGGCCGTCGGAGCGTCGGTGCTTTTTGCCGCCTTGCATCCGTTTTTATGGGAGTGGACCAAGGGGCAACCGTTTCAACTTACGCTTACACCCAAGGGCTGGTTTAGCACTGGCGCGGTGTTTGTCAGCTCGCTGTGGTTTTATGCTATGCGCTTTGCGACGCGGTTGAATCCGCGCAGTTCCCTGCTCCCTTGTTTCTCGGCCCACCTCGGGAAGAATCTCGCGGTCTTCGCGATCAAAGCCGCGCAAGGCTTCGTGACCGGTGCGTGGTGAACAGGCCACGTCGGCCGGCGCGAAACTGGAGCCGATGGTCGGGATTGAACCGACGACCCACGCTTTACGAAAGCGTTGCTCTACCACTGAGCTACATCGGCGAAAAACGTGGCATGGATTACGACCGTGGCTGGAGACGGTGACAAGCAATTTCGTCGCTCCCTCATCCGATCGGGTGAGCCAGATGGACACCACCTAGCAATGTCTTGCAACCGCGTGCCTGCGGCTTGTCGATCCTGCGATCTCCCATCTGCTAGAGAGCAAAACCCAAGCCTTGCAACGTGGCCTCGGTTTCCTAGATTAGGCAACATACTCCACCGCACCAACAAGTTGGTCAAACCTGTTAACCCATGCTTCATCTCTTTCGACAAACGGATTGCCCACAACGCATTTTGAGACACGCTTGCATGGCGCTTTCCTTCATCTACGCCGCGATGGGTATTTCAGTGGCGATGGTGCAGGCAGAGGTTCCGCTGCAGGAAGCAAGCGTCCTGAACCGTCCCGTGTATCTGCTCTCCAACGACAAGCTGGAGGTCGCCATTATCAAACAGGGCGGTGCGATGTTGCGCGTCCTCCTCCAGGGCGATGCCGGAGGTCTGAGTCCGTTCGGCAATCCCGAGATGGTTCCTTCTGTGCCCGCTAACCGCAAGCTTCAGGGAAGCATGGTGGGGCATTTCGTGGCGGTGGACGGCTTCGGCTCGCCCAGCCAACAGGAGCGCGCAGCTGGAATTGCGATGCAC
>CAIQKQ010000194.1 GCA_903872425.1 uncultured Opitutia bacterium
CACCACTTCGCCCGTGCTCCGCGGCAAATGGATTGTCGAACGCATCCTCGGTATCGACATTCCGCCGCCCCCGCCGGTCGCTGCCGTTGAACCCGATATTCGCGGCGCCGTCACAATTCGTCAGCAACTCGAGAAACACCGCGCCGACACCAGTTGCGCCTCTTGTCACAGCAAAATGGACCCGCCCGGTTTTGCCTTGGAAAATTTCGATGTGATGGGCGGCTGGCGGGATCGCTATCGCGGCATCGACGAGACGAAAAAACCGGAACCGGGCCGCGGAAAAAACGGGCACCCGTTTGAATTTTATTTCGGTCTACCGGTGGATGCGGCGGGTGAATTGCCCGACGGGCGTCCGTTTAAAGACATCCGTGATTTTAAGAATTTGCTTCGCCAGGAAGACGTGCTGCTCGCACGTAACCTCACGCGCCAACTCGCGATTTACGCGACGGGTGCCCCGGTGCGTTTTAGCGATCGCGCCACGATCGAGCAGATTGTCGCTGGGGCGAAGGCACGCGACTATGGCGTGCGTGCGCTCATTCACGGCCTCGTGCAGAGCGACCTTTTCCAGCGGAAGTGAGGTCGTGCGCTCGCGCACGGGCGCTTCAGTTTAAGGTTTCAACCACGGCAATAGGTCGAGATCGACGTTGCCGCCGGTGAGGATTAGGCCGACGCGTTTGCCGGTGACGTCGATTTTTTTTTCCATAATCGCCGCGTAGGGCACGGCGCAACTTGGCTCGATGATGATTTTGAGTACTTCCCAGATGCGGCGCATCGCCTCGACAATGCTTTCCTCGGAAACCGTTACGATACCATCCACGTGCTGTTGGATGAGTGGAAAATTGCGTTCACCAAGCGTCGTGCGCAGACCGTCGGCGATGGTGAGCGTGGGCGCCACGGGCATGATTTTGCCGGCGGCGAATGAGCGCGCGGCGTCATCGGCGGCGGAGGGTTCCGTGGCGATCACGCGGATACCGGGGCACACGCCCTTGGCGGCGACCGCGGTACCGCAGAGCAAACCTCCGCCGCCGACGGGCGCGAGGATGATATCGAGTGCGGGCGCTTGTTCGAGTAACTCCAGGGTCGCCGTGCCTTGGCCGGCCATGACGGCGTAGTCGTTGTAAGGATGGATGAGACGCGCGCCCGTTTCGGCGATGACTTGGGCGCAAGCGGCTTCGCGGGCGGCGACGTTAGGCTCGCAGAAAATGATGCGGCCGCCGTTGCGGCGCACGGAATCGACTTTGGCTTTCGGCGCGTTGGACGGCATCACGATGTGCGCGGCGATGCCGCGCAGATGTGCGGCGCGGGCGAGCGCGGCGGCGTGGTTGCCGGAGGAATGGGTGGCGACTCCGGCCGCGGCCTCGGCGTCGGTGAGCGAGAACACGGCGTTGGCGGCGCCGCGGGCTTTAAACGCGCCGATTTTTTGGAAATTTTCGCACTTAAAAAAAAGATGACCGCCGCAAAGCGCATCGAGCGTGGCGCTCGTCAGTACGGGCGTGCGGTGGATTTTATCCACGATTCGCGCGTGCGCCGCGCGAATATCGGTGAGGGTAAGCGTGGTGTTCATGACGGGAAAGTGCACTTAGTTAACTCGAAATAATAACGACTGGAAAACGAAATATTGGCCGACTTTACTTTCAATTGGTCAAATTTTAACTTTCAATCAGTCGGAATTTGACTTTCAATCAGTCGGAGCTTTTTCTGCTCTGAAAAATTGTTATGCATCCCCGTTTTATCACCGCAAAACTCACCGCCGCCTTGGCAGACACGCGAGTCGTGCTGATCAACGGTCCACGGCAGTCAGGTAAGACGACGCTCGCGCGCGGGCTGGCCGGTGACAGTCGGCCGTTCTTCACACTCGATGACCCCACCACGCTTGATGCCGCGCGGCGCGATCCAGTTGCCTTCGTGCGTGGACTTGACCGCGCGGTGATTGACGAGGTGCAGCGCGCGCCAGATGTCCTGTTGGCGATCAAGCGCAGTGTGGATGAGGATCGAAGGCCTGGGCGCTTTTTACTTACCGGATCCGCCAATCTCATGTTGTTACCTCGCCTCGCGGATTCACTGGCGGGTCGCATGGCTACGCTCGACCTGTTGCCGCTTTCACCTGCGGAAGTACGGGGCACCCCCTCGCGTTTTCTGACTGAGGCCTTCGCGGGTCGCGCACCGCAACCGCGCTTGAGCATCTTGGGGGCGGATCTTGTGGGGACCGTGCTCGCGGGTGGTTACCCTGAAGCACTACTGCGGGTAACTCCAGCGCGGCGTCAACAGTGGCACCTGGATTACGTGCGCGCGATCGTGCAGCGTGATGTGCGCGATCTCGCTCAGATCGACCGACTCGGGCAGATGCCGCGCCTGCTGCGGATGCTTGCGCATCACTCCGGCCAGTTGATTAACTATTCTTCGCTGGGTTCTCCGCTCGCACTCTCGCACGTGACGACGCAAAAATACGTAGGACTCTTCGAGCAGCTCTTTCTCACTCGAACGCTGTCACCGTGGTACACTAACGAGCTAAAACGACTCATCAAGACGCCCAAGCTTACCTTCCTCGACTCTGGCCTGCTCGCTTCGTTGCGTGGGCTTACGGTGGAAAAAATCGCGGCTGACCGTGGCATATTTGGCGCGCTGCTGGAGACCTTTGTGTTGGCCGAAGCGCTGAAACTCGCGAGTTGGGAAGACGAACCGTTCGAGTTTTTCCATTTCCGCGACAAAGAGCAGAACGAAGTCGATGTCGTGATTGAGAACTCTGAAGGTCGACTCATCGGTCTTGAAGTCAAAGCGGCGGCGACGGTGGGATCGGCCGATTTCGGTGGACTGCGCAAACTTGCGGCGGCGGCGGGTAAACGCTTTGCCGGCGGCTTCGTACTCTATGACCACGATCAGATCGTGCCGTTTGGCGACCGGCTGTTTGCGGCGCCGATTTCGGCGTTGTGGGCGTAAGGGCAATTCCTACCGGCCAAGAATCTCCGCGGCGATGGCGGCATGGAGCGCAACCGCCTTGGGTAAGGCGGCCTCGTCGATGTCGAAACGTGGATGATGATGCCCAGCAGGAAGAGGTGTGCCCACGAGCAGGTAGGTAGCTTTGCCGCCGCGGGCTTGGACGGCGTCCATCATGAGCGTCGCATCTTCGCTGCCGCCGAGTGGGGAAAATTCTACGATACGCGTGGCGCCGGATTTTTCGGCGGCGCGCCGGACAATCGCGCGGGCCTCCTCGTCGCAGGGTGCGCTGCCGGCTTCGCCCATATTTTCGATTGAGACCGTAACATCGTGTAGGGCGGCGGTTGCGCGCAGGATGCGTTCGGCTTCGACGGCCATCCAGGCGCAGATCGGCGTGGTCTCGCCGCGAACTTCGAGTTTCAGGACGGCGCGGTCGGCGATGACATTGCGACCGGAGCCACCTTCGAGTAGCCCGACGTTGATTCGGGAGGCGCCGGCGCCGTGGCGCGCGATCGCATGGAGTTGGACCGTGGCGGTGGCAGCAGCGAGGAGGGCGTTGCGGCCGAGATGAGGATCGACCCCGGCGTGCGCGGCAACGCCGTGGAAGGTGGCGTCGAGCTTGGTGGTGGCGAGGATGTGATTAGTGCCGCAAGCGACGGCACCCGTCTCCGTGAGCGAGATACCCAGGTGGGTCGCGAAATAGTAATCGACGTCGCCGAGCACGCCGGCGGCGACCATCGATTTGGCGCCGCGGCAGCCTTCTTCGGCGGGCTGGAAGATCAGTTTAATTTTACCGCGACTATTTTGTAGTAGAGCTGGCAAGACGCGAGCTAGGCCTAGGCCAATGGCGGCGTGGCCGTCATGGCCGCAGGCGTGCATGCGACCGGGGCGCGTGGAGGTGAAGTGCTCGCGCGAGGGCAGGTGCGTGGACTCGCTGCTTTCGTTGACGGGCAGGGCATCGAGATCAACGCGGAAGGCAACCGTGGGGCCGGGGCGACGGGTGTCGAAGGTGCCGACAACCCCAGTGAGGCCGTCGCCTAAGCGAGCGACCCAGGCGGGATCGGCGCCATCACGGAGCGCTTCGGCGCGGGCAGCGGTGATTTCGCTGGCGGGCGGAACTTCCATGCGGGCGTCAGCGCGCATGACCTCGGCACCAGCGGCGACCTGCCAGCCGAGCTTTTCTAGCGTGGCTGCGACGAGCGAGGCGGTGCGGAATTCACAAAAACCAAGTTCGGGGTAACGATGGAAATCGCGGCGCCAGTGGGTGAGTTCGCTGGCGAGCGTGGAAGGAAGCGCGGGAGTCACGCTCCGAACTAAGGCACAGTGCGGTACGCACGCAAGGCGGAGCTCAGGGTGACGCAGGGTCTCGACCGCTGAGCAGGAGACCGATTCGCAGGAACACCAAGTGCTGAGTGGTTAAGCCGCGACGATTTCCAATCTGACTTTGCAGCCAAGCGCTATGGCCGTGCGTGAAAGCGTGGTCAGGGTGATGGACGTATTTTCCTCATCGAGTACGCGGCTAACCGCGGCCCGACTTGTGCCTAAGGTCTCAGCGAGCTTGGACACGCTGGTGCGCCGACGTTTCATCTGCCTTGCGAGGGCGGCAGCAATGACCTTTTTCAGGGCCGCTGCTTCGACCTCTGCATAGATGCCTTCTTCGCGAAGAAATTCGTCGAAGCTACTTCCGATGTGCTGATTGTTTTTGGACTTCAAGTTTTCTCCTTTTGGCTAAATCGAGTTCGTGATCTGGCGTCGTGCGTGTCTTTTTAATAAAACCATGCAGGAGGATTACCATTCCGTCGTGCACGAAGAATGGGGTTCGTGCGATTCGGGAGGGCAGCCGCGAACGG
>CAIQKQ010000195.1 GCA_903872425.1 uncultured Opitutia bacterium
CGACGGCGGCCTTCACGCCGATCACGGCGAAGTCGCGCGGCTCCAGCCCCTGGCTGCGCAATTGCCCGAGATCGAAAGGCGGTGTCTTCCGACTGGTCAGCAAGAGGGTCACGCCCTCACTCCGCACCACGGCACAAGGGCCCATCTCGAAGCGCGCACCAACCATCGAGGCGAGGTGGCTCTGTTTATCTTCGAGTTCAAAGGTGCCGTGACTGCGCGAGACGAGCGTGACCGCCAAGTGCAACGGCCCGACATCCAAGCGCGAACCATGTCCGCCGACCTCGAGCACATGCGTGGCCCCGAGCGGCACCGTGACCAAGGCAGCGACGGCGGCGGGGTCGTTGATGACGACGAGGCTGCGAGCGATGCGGTGCGCGAGTAACGCGCGTAAGATACCCGTGCCATCACCGGGGGCGCCGGCCCCGATGTTGTCGGCAGGTTCCACGAGCAAGATCGGACCCGGCGCGGGCAACTCGGCCGCGAGGCGAGCGACGACGTCATCAACGGGCGGGTATTGGATGTTCCCCTGCTCGCGCAACGACCACGCGAGACGCGCGCCCGTCTCCAACCACGGCTCGGCCTGCGCCCGCGGGGCGACCGTCACGAGACTCAGCGAGGCGCCGGTGTCGGGCGTATCGGCAAAGGAGAAGCCTGCGGCGATGTTGCACGCCCACACCTCGGGCTGCGCGGCCTCGAGCTGACGCGCATAGCCCTCGAGCGCGCGCATCGGATCGGCCGCGGTGCCGGTGCCGGGCGGCGCCCACACGATCGGCGGACGACACCAGACCATGTGCGGAACCCGTTGTTCACGCAGGCAACGTCCGAGCAAAGCCGTGGCGCGCGCGGCGGCTTCCTTGGCATCGGTGTGGGGATTCTCGCGGTAGGCGACGAGCCCGTTGGCGAGGGCGCACATCTGCGCGGAGACGTTGGCGTGTAAATCGAGCACGCCGAAGAGCGGGACCGAGGCCGCACCGGGCAACGCTCGGATACGTGCGAGGAGTTCGCCCTCGGCATCGGGATAAGAGGCCGTGACCATCGCACCATGGAGCACGAGGAAAATCCCGTCCACTCCGTCGGCCAAGGCGGGACGGGCGCGTTGAACAAATTCCGCCCAAAACGCCTCGAACGCTTCATCAGTCACAGGGCCACTCGGCGTCGCCCGCGCATCCAACGTGGGGATCACCGCAAAGCCGAGGCGCGCAGACTCACTTAAGAATCCGTCCATGGGCGAACCATCCCCGCGCTTTGCGAGGACCGCATCACCGAGAACAACATCGAAGTCGGCCCAACGCGTCACCTCATCCACGAACGTGTGTGTCTCGTGATAAAACCCAGCGCTGAGGATACGCGGTGCCATAGGGAAGAATCAGGCGGGCGCTTGCCACGTCGCCGCATGACGACGGAACGCCACGGCCGCGCGTTTGAGAGCTTCCTCAATATCGGGTGCCGTGTGCGCTAGACTGATGGACCAGAGCCCCCGCTCGATGGCGCGCACCCCTTCTTCAAGGAGGCAGCGGCGCAAGTGCGTCCAACGGGCCGCATCGTGGCGGCGCACGTAGTCCCGGTAATCGCGGATCGGTCCTTCCGTCACGCCGGGTTTCAACATCACCGCATGGAAGATCAATCCCGGACCTTGCGGGCGCAGCGGTACGCCGTGCTCCTGGGCGAGCGCGACGAGGCCAGCCATGAGGGTACGCCCCAGTTCCTGACTACGCGCGGGATGGGCGGTGCCGAGGGCGAGCACCTCATCAAGACACCACTTGCTCGCGGCGAGGCAGAGCGGGTTGGCATTGAGCGTGCCGGCATGAATGACCTCGCCCGAGAGAATCTTGGCCATGGCCGCGCGGGTGCCGGCGAGCGCGGCGAAAGGCGTGCCGCCACCGATGGCTTTGCCGAGGATCGTGAGGTCGGGCTTGTAGCCATAGTAACCTTGCGCACAGGCCGCACCGAAACGGAAGCCGGTGATCGTCTCGTCGGAGATCATCAACATACCATCGCGATCACAGAGCTCGCGGATCGTCGCCATGAGACCCTCGACGGGCTCGAGGCAGCACGTGTTGCACAACACCGGCTCGAAGACGATGGCCGCGATCTGGCCGCGGAACTCATCGACGCGGCGACGCAGGTGCGCGACATCGTTCCAACGCACGACGACGAATTGATCCAACACCTCGGGGATGACGCCCTTGCTCGGATGCGTGCGCGCGGGGTTTTCATCATCGCCCCAGCTCGCGGCGGGATTGGCAAAGCCCACGAGACCTTCGTCGGCCCAACCATGGTAATGACCTTCGAAGCGGAGAATCAGTTTCCGACCCGTGTGCGCACGGGCGAGACGGAAGGCCGCGAGGACGACCTCGGTGGCGGAGTTGTTGAACCGTACGAGCTCGGCGGACGGGATCATCTTTTGGATACGTTCGGCGACCTCGATCTCGAGTTCGCATTGCGCGGCCCAATGCGTACCCAACTTCGCTTGGGCACCGATGGCCTCGGCCATACCTGCTGGGGCGTGACCATAGAGCAACGCGCCCTGGCCGAGTTGGAAATCGAGGTAGTGATTGCCATCGACGTCCCAAAGGTGAGGACCGCTACCGCGCGCGAAGTAGAGCGGCACGGGGGCTTCCATCTTGCGGATACCGCTGTTTACGCCGGCGGCGATGCTGCGTTGGGCGCGGGTGAAGAGCGCCTGAGATTGAGCGAAGGTGTAGGGCATAGTGAGAAAAGGGATGAGCAGACGATTAACGGGCGGTGCGGTTCCAGATGGGTTC
>CAIQKQ010000196.1 GCA_903872425.1 uncultured Opitutia bacterium
CGGCGTGCCTGGCAGCTATGACAGCGGTGGTGCCTACGTCGGCCTCGCCGAACCCATTCTGGTCGGCGACGAATTTCGTTATTACTACTATGCGTCCGCCGACCGCCACGATGCCGCCGACACTGGAGGTAACGCCGCTCAACGCCCCGCGCTCGCGTACGCGACCTTCCGCAAAAACCGCCTCGTCGGCCAACAAACCGAACACGACGGCGCCTTCGCCACGCTCCCGATTGTGTGTCCGGGCGGTCGCCTATTTTTAAACTTTGTCTGCGCCGGCGAAGTCACCGTCGCAATCAAACGCCCCGGCTACGGCGGCGAATATCTCGGCTACACCGCAGCGGAGTGCGTGCCGGTCACCGGCGATAGCCAGCGTTGCGAAATACGCTGGAAAAACCAACCGGATCTCGCCGCTCTCCAAGGCAAAAACATCCGCCTCAAAATTAGTGGCCGCAATCTGATTGCCTACAGCGCGAGCTTCGAGCGCTGAACGTTAAGTTACCTTCCTGGTTGGCAGAAACACGATGACGTGAGCGTCACGTCGGCGTGAGCCCACACGTGTTTGAAACGTGCCTCAAGTGCTTCGACTTCAACGGTGTTTTTATTCTGCAAACGCAGACACTGAGCGAGGCCGAAAAGCGACCAGCCGTTGTCCGCGGTGCGGGCGAGGTCTTCGCGATAAACCTGTTCCGCATCGACGAGTCGGTTGCGTTGCAGCAAAGCGGCACCAAGGGCTTGGCGCACCGGTTGCGCCCAGGCCGGGGGCTCGGCGTAGCGCAAGCTGTCTTCCCGCACTACGGCCGCCTGCAGCGCCGCGAGCGCCGCGTCGATTTTGCCTTCGCGCAGCAAGATTTCGCCATCGAGCAAGCGTGCCGCGATTTCCATGACATCGGCCAAAGGATTTTTTCGGTACATCGCACCGGCCGGAATCCCGGCGCGCGCCGCGGCAAAATCGCGCTCTTCGGCGCGCGCGCCCACGGGATCACCTTGCGCCGCCCGCGCGATGCCGCGCGCGAGATAACGCCACGCCCGCGCGTGCGGATAGCGAGCGAGGGGTTCCGGTTCCGCTAAGATTTTATCCCATTGGCCGAACCGTTTCATCACGTCGAAATGCATCGCGAAATAACCGTCACCGATATCAGACTCGCGCTTCCACTCGGGCGGCATCTGAGCAAACAGATCGCGCATGGTCTGCGCCGCGAGCGCACTTTGGCCGCTCATCATCGCCGCGTAGGTGAGCATGTGATAATCATGACCCATATAACTGAGATAACCACTCAACGGGCGCCCGGCGGTTTCTCGGTAGCTACGGTTGGCCGCGATGGCCTGGGTGTTGGCGACAATCGCTTCCTGCCAACGGCCCCGACGCACGTCGATGTGCGAGGACATGTGCACCATGTGGCCGAGTCCGGGCGTGAGTTCGCGCAGCCTATTCGCAGCGGCATCGCCTCGTTCAGGCTGGGCGGAGGCTTCGTAAGCGTGAACCGCGAGGTGGTTGGCGAGGGGCTGGCGAGGGTTGAGGCGCAGCGTCGCTTCGAGTACGGCGACGGCTTCTTGAGTGCCGGGATGAGGTTCACCGTTTTTCTGCCACATATCCCAAGGACGGAGCATCATCATGGCGTCGGCGGTCCAAGCGCCGATGTCGGCATCGTCCGGATGCGAGCGCCACACGTTACGCATCGAAGCCGCGTAGTCTTCATCGAGCGGACGACGGGGGGCTTTCGCGTCATCGGAAAATCGTGTTTTCATGGCATCGATCAGCGCTCGCTCCGCCGGCGTGCAAGCGGCAGAAAATTTCTTCGCTCGGACGAGCGCTGACGCTGCGCGTTCAGCGCGCACGCTGCTTACCCCGACGTTATTAATATGCGGACTACAAGCGAGCGCGACGCCCCACCACGCCATGGCGCACTCAGGGCTGAGTTTCACCGCGTGCTCCATAGCGCGAAGACCTTCGTCGTGATTGAAACTCGTGATGAAGGCCACGCCTTGATCGAAATAACGCTGCGCTTGCGGTGAAGCACCTGTGATCGCTCGCGAATGCGTGCCGATGCCTGCAAACAATGGCGGGGGCGCCTGATCTTTCGTATCATCAGCCGCCCGCGCCCCGAACCCGTCTGCAGCAGAAGCTATCATCCAAAAAATACCAACGCAGCTAAGAAAATTTTTCATCTTTGGGAGACGTGGCGGAAACCTGGCCCTTTAGGACCAGGAGGAAGCCACGCAAAAATTGTTTGGAGTGTGGGAAGGAATCGGAACGAGATTAAGCTGGTGAGTAGGCGTAGCC
>CAIQKQ010000197.1 GCA_903872425.1 uncultured Opitutia bacterium
ACCCGCGTTCCGGCATCGATCGCCGTCAGAATAAACAGCGCCTCGAACATGATCGCGAAATGATACCACAGCGCTAGCGCCGCCCGACTGCCGAATACTCCGGCAAACATATGCGCCATCCCCACCGCAAACGTCGGGGCTCCGCCGGTGCGGCCGATCATGGTTTTTTCGCCCACGCTCGCCGCAAGGTCGGCCATTTGCGGCGCGGTCACGGGAAAACCAAGCGCCGTGACTTTCGCGACGACGACCGCCGCTTCGCCCTTCAGGTTGATGGCAAAATATTCGCCCGGCTGCATCGCGCAGGCGGCGATCAGCGCCATGATACCGACGCACATTTCCGTGATCATGGCGCCGTAGCCCACCACGCGGATATGCGTCTCGCGTGCGATCATCTTCGGCGTGGTGCCCGAGGAGATGATCGAGTGGAAGCCCGACACCGCCGCGCACGCGATGGTGATAAAACAGAAGGGAAACACCGGCCCGGCAAACACCGGGCCCGAGCCATCGATGAATTTAGTGAGCGCCGGCATCTGCAATTTCGGCGCGAGTACTGCGATCGCCAGCCCGAGCGCGGCCACCGTGCCGATTTTCATGAACGTGCTCAGATAATCCCGCGGTGCGAGGAGCACCCAGACCGGCAAGACCGACGCGACGATCGCGTACCCCATGATGCCCCAGGCCAGCGTGGTGCCATTGAGGGTGAGCCAGTGCTCCAGCGCGGTGCCCTCTAAGTATCGCCCGCCCCAGACCGCCGCGAGCAGCGCCATCACCCCCACCGCGCTGATCACCACCAATCGTCCTGTGCTATGTCCGGCCCCGCGCATCGCGAATCCCATGACCACGGCGATGGGCATCGTAGCCAAAATTGTGAAGAGGCCCCACGGACTTTCCGCGAGCGCGTTGACCACCACGAGCGCGAGGACCGCGAGCAAGATCACCATGATCCCAAGAATGCTCACCAACGCCACCATGCCAGCAAACGGCCCCACTTCATCGCGCACCATCCGGCCGAGCGATTTGCCGCGACGCCGCACCGAACAGAACATGATCACACTGTCATGGACGGCGCCGCCGAGTGTGGCACCGATCAGCATCCACAGCATACCGGGCAGATAACCGAACTGCGCCGCGAGGACGGGGCCCACCAGCGGCCCCGGTCCGGCAATCGCAGCAAAATGGTGACCGAAGACCACCCACTTGTTCGTCTTCACGAAGTCCTTCCCGTCGGAGTGCTGCTCCGCCGGCGTGGCCCGGAGTTCGTCGAGCGTGAAAACTTTCGCCATGAGCCACGCCGAGTGAAACCGGTACGAGACCGCGAACACGCACAGGGCCGCGACGACCATCCAAAGGGCGTTGAGTGGCTCGCCGCGCGAAAGCGCCAGGACGCCGATGCAACTCGTGCCGAGCGCCACGACCGCGCTCCAACCGAGTGCACGCCACCAAGTCTTGGGCCAAATAGAAACAGGGGTAACAGAGCTCATAACAGAGGGGAAATTTCCGCCGAACGTGTCTGTCTCGCGGGCCCTAGGCAAGCAACTCGCAGGCCGCGGGATTCGGGGCCTTTCCGCCTAACCTTTAACTCGTCCGTGAGCGCCCAAGCGCGCCAGCCTACGCCGAAAGTCGCCTGGGGTGATCCAGCATCAGCTATAGTTGCCGGGCTAACTCGCCCGCGTGCCTCGCTAATGACCGCCCGGCCACGCCGGAGCGGTGGGGAAATTTTATCGGATCCTTGCGCTGTCTGTGAAAATCGC
>CAIQKQ010000198.1 GCA_903872425.1 uncultured Opitutia bacterium
CTCTCTCATGAAAGCCGCTGCGCCGCTCCTCATCTATACCTACTCCAACTGCGATTCTTGCCGTCGCGCCTTGAAGTGGTTACGTACACACGGCGTGACTTTCGTAGATAAACCCATCCGCGAAACACCGCCCTCCCCAGCCGAGCTGCGTGCCATGCTCCGTTACCAAGGCGGTGCGCTGCGCATACTCTTCAACCGTTCCGGCCGCGACTACCGCGCCCTCGCTCTCGGCGAAAAGCTCCCCACCTTGTCCGAGGCTGAGGCGCTCACGCTGCTCGCGACCAACGGCAACCTCGTCAAGCGTCCCTTCGTCCTCGGCGCAGACTTCGGCCTCATCGGTTTCGACGAAACCGAGTGGGCGCAGGTACTCCTCCGTTGACTCCAGCTTGCCCACTCCGGCGCTGCGCTGTTTTTGTCGCTAGGCGGTGTCATGGCTTTGAGCGGACGCTTGCGTACAGGCGCTTCCATCGCCCCCAGTGCACTCCAGCTCGCGGCCGACTAAAACCCACGCGGCATCTTCCGCCTCGTTAAGGGCCGCCGCCCGACGCATCGCGCTGGCAATTTTTCTGCCGACCCGAGAAGCTCATGGAACATGGCCGCTCTCTCCGATTCGCACGATTCCTACGCCGCATTGCGCGCGCCGAATTTCCGCGACTACCTGGTGGGAAATTTTCTCGGCACGATCGGGCGGCAAGCGGTCACGGCGGCAGCGGCGTGGGAGATCTACCGTTGGACAAATTCCGCGACCGCGCTCGGTCTCGTCGGGCTGGCAAATGTGGTGCCACTGCTCCTGCTCTCGCTGCCGGCCGGCGCGCTTGCCGACCGGATAGACCGACTCCGCATCATCGTGCACTCGCAGTGGATGCTGGCGGTGCTGTCGGCCGCACTCGCGGCGTTGTCGTTTTGGAACAATGAGGTGCCGGCGTGGGCCCCATTGCGAGCCGGCAACGCGGCGTTGCGCGCCATTGCAGGCGTCTTTGAGCGGCATGCTGTACCAGGCGAGTTGCATTTTGATCGGCCCGCGCTGCCGCTGATGTTTTTGCTGCTGTTTGTCATGGCAAGCGTACGCGTGCTCGCGTGGCCGGCACGCTCGTCAGTCATTCCGCGCCTGCTACCGCGCAACGCACTGAGCAACGCTATCACTTGGAATTCGAGCGCGTTTGAGATCGCCACCATCTCCGGGCCAGCACTGGCGGGCTTCGTCGTCGCGTGGCTGGATTTCCAGGCGGTCTATCTACTCGACGCTACGTTGGGCCTTGTCTCGTGTATGCTGATTGGACGGGTGCGCTGTTTGCCGGCGGCCGAACCAACCACACCGGCGGCACATCATGTCGGTCAGGACTGGCTCGTGGGCGCACGTTTTATTTGGCACCGCAAAATCATTCTCGGCGCAAACACCCTCGACCTATTTGCCACGCTACTCGGTGCGGCGACGGCATTGTTGCCAGTGTTTGCCGACAAAATCCTTCACACCGACTCCATCGGGCTCGGCTGGCTGCAAGCCGCGCCCAGCCTCGGAGCCGTCAGCATGGCAACATGGCTGGCGCATCGTCCACCGCTGGAACGCCCCGGCCGGGTGATGTTATGGTCCGTCGCGGGCTTCGGAGCCTCAATTTTGATATTCGGCCTGTCACATTGGTTTTGGGTGTCGTTTCTCGCGCTCATCGCCGGCGGTGCACTCGACAACATCAGTGTGGTCGTGCGTCAGTCGCTCATCCAACTGCTCACGCCCGACGCGTTGCGCGGCCGGGTCACGGCGGTGAACCAGATTTTTATCGGCACTTCCAACGAGGCCGGCGCGCTACGCGCCGGGCTGATGGGCGCGCTCGTCGGACCGGTCAACGCCGTGCTTATCGGCGGGGCGTGCACGATCAGCGTGGTGCTGCTCGTGGCACGGGGCGTGCCAGCACTGCGCCGCGTTCCCGCACTGCACACACTGCATCCGGAGTGAGGCTTGCGGTGTCCGTTGACCACTTTACGCCACCGGCGTGCAGACGTCAGGTCGCTTTGGCGACCAATCGCGATTGTGAGCCAGTCCTCTCCATGATACGACTCAGGCTCAGTCCTTGAATGTGCTCGTCTGTGCGAGGCGGAAGGTGGCATTCAAACGCGGATCCCGCGAGGACGCACCGACCATGACTTGAAAGTCGCCAGCCTCGGCAACCCACGCCATCTTGTCAGCAGCCGGGTCGAAGTACGCGAACGAAGTTTTGTTTAGTGGCACCGTGACAGTTTTTTTCTCACCCGGCTTGAGCGTGATTTTATCAAAGCCTTTCAGCTCTTTCTCTGGTCGCTCTAGTGCGGATTTTTCTTGGTGGACATAAATCTGCGCAACCTCGCTGCCTTCACGCGTGCCGGTGTTGGTCACGTCGAATTGCACGTTCACTAGGGCAGCACGTGGCGAAGAGCCGCCCGCGGCAGGCAGGAGGCGGAGATTGGAATATGTAAATTTGGTGTATGAAAGCCCGAAGCCGAAAGGGAACATCGGCTCGATTTTTTTCGTGTCATACCAGCGGTAGCCGACAAGCAGCTTTTCCGAGTAGGTCTCGATGGTGCTCGGCACGAGCGCATTCCCGCCACGTCCGCCGCCAGGTCCACCCAACGCTCCAGGGGCGCCGCCCGCACCACGTGCCGGGAGCGCGGGATTGGCAATACCGGGATAGGCCTCGACGCCACCGGCAGCAGTGGGGGTGTCCGCGAGCTGCTTGGGAAACGTGTTTGGTAATTTGCCTGACGGGCTAACGTCGCCGAAAAGAACGCGCGCGAGAGCGTTGCCACCCTCGATGCCACCATACCAAGCGTAGAGGAGAGCATTGGCCTGGTTTAGCCACGGCATTTCCAGCGCGCCTCCGCCGTTGAGCACGACGACCGTCTTGGGATTCACGGCCAGCAACGTGGCAAGCAATGCGTCCTGGTTGAACGGCAATCTCAGGTCGGACCGGTCTCCACTCTCGGCGTCGCCCGTTTCGTGCGTAAGTCCGCCAACGTAAATTACGAGATCAGCAGCCCTGGCGGTAGCAACGGCCTCGGCAGTGAGCGCGGCGGCATCAGGCGGAAGCAGCGTAGCACTCTGCATTTTTTGCGTAGCGTCGAGAATCGCGCGGATGCGCGTGATGGCCGACAGGCGGGCAGCAACACTCGTGTCTTGCGCGGTGGTGAGGTTGGTCTGACTGGTCTCCAGTTCAGCAAGAAGCGGTGCAATCTGCGCGGTCTGCGTGTCGGTCAGTGTCAGGGTAGCCCTCAGACTTTCGATCGACGGTAGATTCAGCGCGGCCGGCGCGGGAGCGCCACCGGCGGGACCCGCCCCGCCACGACGTCCACCGCCGCCGCCAGTGGAGTAGCCTTGAGCGTAAATGACGCTCACGCCCGCGCCGGCGCGGGCCTTAATGCCATCGAGTGCGGTGATCTCGTAGGGCGACTTAATTTGGGCCGAACCGCCACCGATGGAAAACTTAGTCTGCGCGTTGTTGCCGATGACGGCGATGGTTTTGATTTTCGCCGAGTCAAGGGGAAGCAGGTTGCCGTTATTTTTCAGCAGCACGATGGACTCCTCCGCCACGCGACGGGCGATCTCCTGGTGCTCCTTGGTGCTGAGCGGGTGCGCGGCATCGAGCGGCACCGGCACGCGCTTGGCAGGCGTGTCGAGCATCCCGATTTGAAACATGACGTACAGAATGCGGCTCACCTTCTCGTCGAGCGTCGCTAGCGGGTAGCTGCCGTCGCGCAAGCCGGCAAGATAGGGGGCGCCGAGGAAATTGTTCGCCCCGCCGGGCATCTCGATGTCTAGACCGTTGAATACGGCCTCCTTGGTGTCGTGAGTGCCGCCCCAATCGGATTCGACGAGGCCTTGGAAGCCCCATTCTTTTTTGAGCACCTGGTTTAGTAGGTAGTCGTTCTCGCAGGCGTGTTGGCCGTTGAGAAAATTGTAGGAGCCCATGACAGAAAGAACGCCGCCTTCTTGCACCGCCGCCTTAAACGCGGGAAAATAAATCTCGCGCAGCGTGCGATCGTCCACGCGCGCATCTACGGTGTTGCGGTTCGTCTCTTGATTATTCGCCGCGAAATGCTTCGCCGTGCCGGTGATGCCCTCGGCCGCCTGACCCTTGATGTAACCGACCGCAATACGTGCGGTGAGAAATGGATCTTCGCCGAGATACTCAAAGTTGCGGCCATTGAGTGGCGTGCGTTGGATGTTGAGGCTCGGCCCCAGCATGATGTTTTTGCCGCGGCGGAAAGCCTCGGCGCCGATCACCGTGCCGTAGTCAAAGGCGAGCTTCGTGTTCCAGGTCGCCGCGAGGCCAAGCGTGGCAGGCATGGCGGTAGCCGCATCGTCGTCGCGATTGACGGGCGTGAAGCTGTTGGCGGCGGTTTCCGCGCGTACACCGAGCGGACCGTCGTCCATCGTGATCGGCGGCAGTCCGAGGCGCGGCACACCGCCCGAAGTCCAGTTGCCGGTGCCGTGGACCATCGAGGCCTTCTCCTCAATCGTTAGTTCCTTGAGCAGGGCGACGACCCGGGCCTCGACGGGCTGCGCCGGGTCGCGCCAAAGCGGGCGAGCATCGGCGGCGCGGAGCGCGGGGGCCGCGAGGACGAGAGAAATAAGGAACAAGGAAGGGTATTTCATAAGGGGGAAAAGTTGAGGTAAAACGCGCAAACTTCACCGGCGGAACGGCGGAGCGACAAGGTGAAATCGGCCCGAACAATCGCGTTAGTCCGACCGCGCGGCACGCTGGTAGGTGATGCCAAAGAAGCCGTCGCCTCTGATGGCACGTACCACCGCAAACAGAAAGATCGCGATCCCGCCGCCCCACAGCGCGTAGCGGCGAATTTGGCCGGGCAGAAGGGCACGGTGAAATCTCCTTTCCAGTGCCGCTAGCAGTTCGGGCGCAGCAAATCCATACTCCTTGGACAATTTTGCGAGCTCCAGCGCGGACTCAACCGTGTTTAGGTGAGCTTGCACCAAGCTATCAGTGTAGAGTAAATCCGCCACAATCGCGTCCTTGGGCTTCACCAACAGCATCCGCTCACGCAATTGGTGGTGGAGCGCGCTCCAGACTTCTTCTGCATTAAATTTCCGCCCTTCCACCTTGATGACAGGGGTTGGGTCTTCCCCTCGTGTCAGCCGGGTCTCGTCCAACTCCAGCACCCGGTGGCTGCGCAGCCAGTTGGGATTCTGCTCCAACTTAAGCTTAGTTTCCAAAATCAACACGTGTAACCACTCGGTGCCATCGTGTGATAGCGGGTTACGCCGGATGCCTTCGGCAATCCATTGCAGCGCTTTGCGGTTGTCGCCCTTTAGCTCATAAGCAGTGCCAAGGTTGGAGGCCGTGCTGTAAAACCCGGGATATTTCTCTTCCAACGCCACCAAGGCACCAATGCCTTCATCCAACCGGCCCGCGACCACCGCCTCTACCGCCTTCCGCTCCGTAGTGTCAAAATCATTCCCCCATGCCTTCCGCTCCGCAGTGTCAAACTCGTTCCCCCATCCAACACGCGCTAAAAGATCCAGCTTTTGAAATGCGGCCAAGGGTTTCTCCGTCATCATCGCACGCAATTCCATCGGTTCTTTCCCAGGGATCCATTGCGTACTCCCCCCCGTCAGCGACGTGCCACTGATGTTAAGGCACGCGAAAATGCCCAATGGTACCAAAACGCCAACGATCACGGCGGCATTGGGAGATTTTTTCATGGCGATGAAAAGGGCGAGGTTAAGCCGAATTTAGCCACGGTCACAGCGCAACGCAAAGCGACAGCTCTCCGCCGCGCCGCCGCGCCCTGCCCTCACTTTTCGGCGCCGCTCAGCGCCGCGCCAACGATTCCGGCGGCATTGCCCATCTGCGCCGGCACGATGTGAGCGCGTGTCCGTAGGAGACTAAAAAACTTCTCGTGCTTCGAGCTCACGCCGCCGCCGATTATGATGAGGCCCGGCCAGAGCACGGTCTCGACCGTGTGGAGGTAGAGGTTGAGCCGTCGCACCCACTCCTCCCACGTCAACCCTTTGCGCTTCCGCACCGCAGCTGAGACAAATTTCTCAAATGAGCGGCCTTTGTAGGGCAAGTGGCCGAGCTCGCTGTTGGGCCAACGTATGCCATCGCAGAACAGCGCCGAGCCCACTCCCGTACCGAGCGTGAGAACGAGCACCGTGCCTTTGCGTCGGCGCCCCGCGCCAAAACGCAGCTCGGCCAGTCCGGCGGCATCGGCGTCATTGATCAGGCTCACTCGGCGGCCGGTCGCGGCGCGGAAAAGTTTCGCCCCGTCCAGCCCGATGAAGCCCGGGTGCAAATTCGCGGCCGTGCGAATCGTCGAACCCTCGACCACGCCAGGGAATCCAATGCCGACCGGCCCCCGCCATTTGAAATGCGCCACAACGGCCGCGACGGTGCGCGCCATCGCGCGCGGAGTGAGCCGCGTGGGCGTCTCGATGCGGAAACGCTCCGCCAGCAGCCGACCCGTTTGGGTGTCTACGGGCGCGCCTTTCACTGCTGAACCACCGATATCAATGCCGAGAATTTTCATGGGGAATTAGGGAGTTACGAAATTCTGAACCACGTATGGGCACGGATGACCACATCTTTTTCGCGATGCTTTGAGGGGCAGCAGCAGTTGGACCCAAGTCGGGCTCAGCCGGGTTTCGCCTTGCTCGCCCGCCATGGGCTGCGTGGCATGAAGCTATGCTCACCCGCGCCTGGTTCTCCACCTTTATCCACTGCGAGCCATTGCAACCAACCGGCCTCGCTCGCCTCAA
>CAIQKQ010000199.1 GCA_903872425.1 uncultured Opitutia bacterium
GGTCGCCGCGATAACCGCCGCCACCGCCGCCACCGCGATAACCGCCGCCGCCACCGCCGCCGAAGCCGCCCGCCGGGCGCTCTTCCTTAGGACGCGCCTCGTTGACCGTCAGGGCACGGCCGCCGAGGTCGGTGCCGTTCATTTTTTCCGCCGCGAGTTTGGCTTCCTCGGGTGTGCCCATGGTGATGAAGGCGAAGCCGCGCGGGCGGCCCGTCATTTTGTCAAAGGCGACGTAGACGTCGGCCACGCTGCCGAAGGCGCCGAAAGCCGAGCGGAGCTCGTCTTCGGTCGTCTTGAAGGAGAGGTTTCCAACATACAGTTTGGAATTGCTCATGTGATGATGAAGTCGTCGATCTTCGTCCGCTGCCAGTCTGTTCCCGACTTTCGGGTTTCAAATCATCCCAGGAGCTTCCTCCTACTGACGACCCACCAGTGCTGTCACCTAACGTATCTCTGACGATGAGCCGCCACTAGGAGTCACGGCGGGAAAAACGCAAGGGGAAATTTTGCCCCGTCCGCCCGTGTGGGTGACAATTACGGCGCGGCGACCGGGCGATCTAGCGCTGAAGTAATTTGATTTCCCGGTCCCATGAGGACGATGCGGGCGTGGTGCCCGGTGATTTCGGCCTCCGCGAGGCGGCAGTAGGCGAGGACAATGATGAGGTCGCCGACGTTCACCAAGCGTGCAGCGGCACCGTTGACCTGAAACTCGCCCGGCCCGCCGTAGATGACATAGGTTGTGAAGCGTGCCCCGTTGGTGATATCGAGCACATCCACCTGCTCGAATTCGAGCAGCCCGGCGGCGCGGCACGCGACGCGGTCAATGGTGATCGATCCCTCGTAGTCGGGGTCGGCGGCCGTCAGGACAGCGCGGTGGATTTTGGTTTTGAGAAAAGTGCGAAACACGGCGCAAGGAAAAGGTGGACAGGTGGGCGGGCGCAAGCGTGATGCGCGGAGCAGCGGATGGATTTTGCTGGAATGGCCGGGCTCGACCTTGGAACCGCGATGCCCGCGTGGCCGGTGGTTAAGCGCACACCCACGAGGTGTCGCGTCTCCAACCCTTATCAGGTATGGGACGTGCGTACTTTGAGCAGAAAACCATCCAGCCACGCGACGAGCGCGGGAAGGCCAGCGAGTTTCTCGGGCCGGGTGCGGCCAGCGACGAACGCGCGGAAGGGGCGCGCGTGGCCAATGGCGAGCTCTGCCATGTCGTTATGAATGGCGGCGTCCACCGTGCCGGCCGAAAAAAGTTTGGCCACCGCGGCGGCACGCGCAGCGGTGTCTGCGCCCGAGGTGAGCTTGAAACCAATGACGAGCGGCGGGCGAACGCCAGCCGTTCCCGGTCGCGTACGGACGAAAGATTTTATTTGCGGCAAAATTTTCGGAGTGGGCACGAGGCGCAACGTGAGCGACGGCGCGTTGGACGATATTTTTCCCCGGGTGACACGGGCTGGTGTGTAGTCGGCAATCGCGGCACATTGGATGACCGCGTCGTAGCCGCCAGTGGCGACTTGTTGTCGGAGCTGCGCGAGCAAGTCAGACGTCGAAGTAAACACGGCTACGTCGCGCACCGCATGTGGCATGGCCGCGCCGGTGCCGCGGAGAAGGGTGATGGTGTGGCCGTGTGCGGCTAGCGCGTCGGCCAGAGCTGCGCCGGTCGCGCCGGTGCTGACATTGGAAAGGAAACGCACGTCGTCGAGCGGCTCACGGGTGGCGCCGGAGGTGACAAGAATTTTCATGGCGAGGTGAAGTTGGCCTCGGAGGCACCGAGCGCACAGGGCAAAATGAGGGGCGATGAGTAGAGCGAGAATGGCCAGAGCGTCCCGCCGTCCGATGAGCTTTCTCAACGTCTTCGGTGATGGGTGCGCCGCTGGGATGAAAAAGAATTTCAGCTCATGCGAGCTTAGGCCCCAGCGCGGCGAGCACTTGCAGGATGAGCGATTCCGGCTCAATGAGGCGGCCTTCGCCGGTCTCGCCGCAGGCGAGCGCGCCGTTGCCAGCGTCGAGTACGCGTACGCCCATCGCGCGGAGTTTAGTGAGCGAGGTTTGCGTGGCCGGGTGGGCGAGCATGACGTGGTTCATCGCGGGCGCGACCCACCAGGGCTTTTGCTGAATTTCCCAGGCAAGAAAGAGCGCGCCAATGGGGTCGTCCGCGAGTCCGGCGCCAAGGCGGTTGAGGGTATTGGCCGTGGCGGGGCAGACAATGGCGAGGTCGGCCCAGCGCGCGAGATGGATGTGATCCATCACGCGACTCTCGGCCCACACGTCACTGAACACCGGCGAGCCGGTCAGCCCCTCTAGCGTCGTTGCGCCGACGAAGCGTAGTGCTGCTGGCGTGGCGGCAGTGCGCACCTCAATGCCGGCCTGCGTCAACCGCGAGATAGCGTGGCAGGCTTTGTAGCACGCGATCGAGCCGCTCAGGAGGAAGAGCAGGCGAGGTTTGGGCGCAGCGTTCATGGCGGTAGATTATTCAGTAAGATTCTTTTCGGTTCGGGTAATCACCCTTGGCGACGGCCTTGGCAAATGCCGCCAGCCCGTCGGTGACAACCGCGCCACCGTCCGCAAAACGGCGCATGAAGCGCGTGCTGAAGCCTGGGTTCAGCCCGAGCAAATCGTGGAACACCAGCACCTGACCGTCGCAGTCTGCGCCCGCACCGATGCCGATCGTCGGGATGCCCACCGCAGCGGTGATTTCGCGCGCGACCGCTGGAGGGACGCATTCCACGACGATGCCGAAACACCCCGCTGTCTCGATTGCGCGCGCCTGCCGCACGAGGTCGGCCGAGGCCGCCACGCCTTTGCCTTGCACTTTGTAACCACCGAGCGCGTGCAGCGATTGTGGTGTCAGGCCGATGTGGCCGAGCACTGGCACGCCGGACTGCGTAAGATGGCGGAGTACATCCTCGTGGCCGTCGACGCCCTCAATTTTCACGGCACTAGCGCCGGCACGAAGCAGTTCAGCCGCGCAATCCACGGCAGCAACCACGCCACGTCGCGCTGCGAGAAAAGGAAAATCAGCGATAATAAGTTTTCCGCCTGCGCCGCGTGAGACGGCCCGCGTGTGCCGCGCCATGATCTCCGTGGTGGCGGCAAATGTCGTCGATTCGCCGTCGAGCACGACTGCGAGGCTGTCGCCCACGAGGATACAATCTACCGGTGACGTTTCGAGGAAACGCGCCTCCCAATGCGTGTACGCGGAGACCATGCTGATCTTCACGCCGGACGTCTTGCGGGCCTTGAACTCGAGGACGGATTTCATTGGAAGATGGGCAATGTTTCATAGCTGGCGACAAAAGCCAACACCGTGTTCCAGTCGGGTCCAGCGATAGTCGCGAGCTGACCCGACAAAACGGCCTTGCGCAGCGGGCCGTTATTCCTCATCGCTTGGCCATGCGTCGCAGCGCCGGATTATTCTTCGCCCTGCTGGCCGGAGCCTTGATGGCCCGCGCCCAATTGCTCACGCCGGTTTCCTATGTTGCCACGCCTGGCCAGACGGGACTGTTCACCTACTTCGATGACACGGGCGCGCAACTGACCGACGGCATTCTGGGAGCTAATGATTGGTCGGTCGATCTTGGCCACGGCAACTCCCAAGAGTGGGTGGGTTGGAATACCGTGAATCCCACGCTGACGTTCACTTTCACCGGCAGTCCGACCGTTCATGAGGTGCAGATTGGCTTCAACCGCGGCGAGGTCACGGGCACGATCTTTCTTCCAGCCAGCGTGATGATCAGTGGCGCAACTTTTGCGCTGAACGGTGACGAGATCGCCGACAACACTCGCGGTTTTCTGAGCTTCGATGGTACCTGGACGGGCAACAGCATCCAAATCGACCTAGCCCGTTTCGGCGGCAGCTACATTTTTGTCGACGAGGTGCGGTTCTCCAGTGTCGCGTCGATACCCGAGCCGTCAGCCTTTGCCGCGATATTCGGCCTCGCCGCCTTCGGCGCGGTAGTGAGTTGGTGGTGCCTCCGTGGGCCGAGAAAACGCACCGACCAATGCGTATAGGTTGAGACCATTCTGATATTCGCTTTCGCGCCGGGTGCTTGGCGTGGCTGGGCCGTTTTATCCTCGCTTTTACCCACGCATCAGCAGCCGGCGGACACCCTCGATTGGCGGCTGGTCGAGCGGGGCGAAATGTAGCGAGCAGCGCGAGGTGAGGGCGGCCACCACCACGCGATGCGTTAGAATTGGGCCGCTTAATCCGGTTGGCAAAGCGTCGAGGGGCACGTTGGGGAACAGTTTGGCCACGACTTTCATCGCGAGGTCGAGCAGCTCGCCGGTTGATTCGAGCACGAGCTGGTGGGCGGTGTGGTCGCCTTCTTCGGTCAGGCGCAGGACGGCAGGAGCAAGTGCGGCGATCTGTTTATTCGGCTCGCTATGATGGTAGAAATAACGGGTGAGGGCGGCCGCATCGTCGAGTGCGGCGTGGCCGCACAGCATCGGGCCAATGCGTGTGGCGGGGGCCCAGCCTTGTAGTTCGAGCAGACCGCGTGCGAGTGCGCGCCGGCCGAGATCGTAGGCGCTGCCGGGGTCGCCAAAGCGCCAGCCGAGGCCGCCGGCGTAGTGGATGGTGTTGTCAGGCGCGCGGGCGGCGACGAACGAGCCGGTACCGCTGTGCAACACGAGACCGGGGATGCCGCCGGTCGCAAGCTCGAGCACCGGTCGTGCGTCGTCGAACACCGTGACCTGTCCCAACCCTTCCAGCTCGAGCGCAAACTCCTTCCAAAACGCGCGTGCGCCGGCCATACACAGTAGTGTGTGCGCGACGGGCGCGGGGGCCTGTTTGCGCAAATGATAAAGCGCGTCAGCTACGACGCGGCGTGCCGCCTCCGGGCCAGCGATGCTGGGGTTGCTGCCGACAGCACGGTGACGCGCGACGACGTGATTGGCGAGGTCGAGCAGGATGAACTCCGTCTTGGTGCCGCCACCATCTACACCGATCTTGCAACCGGAGTTGGCGGGGGGGAAGGGCGGGCAGGAAAAATTCACGGCTTAAAAACGCGGCGAGCTGGTCGAGGATGAAAATTTAATCGGGCAGCGCAAATACTCACGTCACGCCGCGAGGACCGCTGGCACCGGCTGTCAACAAGGCGACTTCCAATGGCGCGATGGGCGACCAAGACGGATCATGGCAGACTAAGTTCCGTCGGCGTCGACCGCCGCTGGCGTGAGGTCGACGCTATCCCAGCACCCTATTCCGCGTCTTCCTTTTTGGCTGCGGCGGTCCATTTGATTCCGTCGGGCGAGGCCAAGAGAACGGTCTCGGCGGTGGAGTCGGAATTGTCGGAAGGCAGGCTGCCAACAGCTAACCACTGGGTGCCATCCCATAGGACGGCCAGCAGGTTGGCCACCGTGCCTGACGTGCGGGAAGTCCAGTCGAGGCCGTCGGTCGAAGTGACAACCGTGCCGGCGTCTCCCGCCGCCACGTAGAGACTACCGTTCCAAGTGGCATCGCGCAGGATGTGGCCCTCGAGACTGGCGATGGTCACGGGGTTGACCGGAGTGTTCAGACCTTCCGCTGCGTTCACGGTGAGGGTGCTGAAAGTAACGCTTGTTTGATCCGTAGACGAGCTGCCGGAGTTAGGCGTGTTTTTCACACCTGAAACCGTGGCCACATAGGGAGTAGCGTCGGGATCAATCTCTTCGGTCAACACTAGACCGGCAGTGCGCTGCGCACTGCTGGCGAGCAACTTCGCGGTGACCGGCACTTCTGCGTTGGCGGGTGGCAGTTTGGCCAGCGCGGAAATAGTAGAGATAAAGTTGGTGGCTAGGACCGAGCCGGCGAACCCTGCCGCGAGCAGGCTGCGACCATTGGAAGTTACAGCGGAGAGCACGTCGGCGTCGCTATCGGTACTTTGGTTGCGGAGTGACCAAGTGGTGCCGCCGTCGCGCGAAGTCAGGATTTTTTCCTTGTTCCCCGTGGCCACGAAAAATCCGGCGGCATACACGACCTCTTTCAGCGCGGTCTCATTGGTCTGGCCGCCTTGCTCGTTTGCATTCAGTACCCGTGAGTTCCACTTCGAACCATCGGTAGACGTGGCAATAAAACCTTTGCCCGTGTTGGTCTTGACGCCTTCACCCACGGCGGCAAACGCTTTGCCGTTCCACGCCACCCGGTTGAGAAATCCAAGCAACGCTGTGGCTTTGTCGCTCCAACTTGTTATGCCATCTCTCGAGGTGACAATGACACCGGTAGAGCGGGTGAAGTCCAGACCTTCGGCTGTCAGGGATGCGGTACCGCCGACGGCGGTGAATTGCTTGCCGTTCCAGACCACGCCTTTCAGGAAGTTGGCGCTCGTTACTTTCGTACGAGTGGTCCAGGCGATGCCGTCGGGCGAGGTGATAATCGTGGCCGACAGCGTCTGGTCGGTGGTATTCACGACGGTACTGAGATTGTGTCCCACGGCTACATATAGATTTTTGTCATTCCATGCTACGTTTTCCAAGTCGGCGCTAATGCTGGTGGTCGTCCGGTTAGTCCAGGCGATGCCATCGGGTGAGGTTAGGATACTGCCGCCGCCGCCGACAGCGAGGAACTGGGTGCCGTTCCATAGGACACTGAGAAGACTGTCTTTGTCTGAAATTCCAGGTGACGATACGGAGGCAGTGAAGCGCTCTGTCCAAGTTACACCGTCGGACGAGGTTTGGATCAATTGGTGATTTAACCCGTCATTGTTTGGATTCAGCTTCCGCCCGACTGCGACGTAGAGAGCGCCGTTTGAGGCGATGCCCTTGATTTGTGCCGAGGTGCTCTTGGTTTTAATCTGAGACCAGTGATCGAGGGCAGAGCTCAGACTAAGCGTGCCGAGTGAGGTGGTCGCAGTCAGTTCGGGGCCGAGACCGGCACCAGCGCTGTTGATTGCATAGGCGCGGTAAAAATATGGGGTGCCAGTACTCAACGAAATACTGGAGCCTACGGCGGAACCGGAGAACGTGCCGGTGCCGCTGCCAAGCTGGATGCGGCCGGAATTACTCAAGGTCAGGCCGGAGGTGAGGCCCACTAGGACGCCGCGCTCGGTTACCGTCGCGCCGCCGTCAGCCGACACCGTGCCGCGGACACCTATGCTGTTGGGAC
>CAIQKQ010000200.1 GCA_903872425.1 uncultured Opitutia bacterium
AGGGTAGAATGGACGTACCCCGCCGTTACGACCCTCAGTTTGACATCGCCACTCTTCTTGCTTCGCTCCGTCCATCATCCGCATGCCCGCGCCCATTTTTGCCAACGACCCCTCCGCCCTGGGCTCAGCCGTGGCGGAGTTCTTACCGAAGCCGTTGGAGGCCGAAGTTCGCGCCATCTACGCGCGCAGTCCGCTTTACACGCAACGCTTCCCGCTGCACCCGGCGCCGCTCCAGTGGTCGTGTTACCGCGAGATCCCCGCTTTGACCAAGCCGGAGATTGTCGCGCGCGGTCATCAGGCGTTTTTCGCAGATTACGCCGAGATTGAGCGCGGCTTCGCTGCAAAGCGCTTCGAATACGAGCACACCTCCGGTACCACCAGCGGGCCGATGACGGTCATCATGGAGGACGGGTGGTGGGCTGAACAGACGCGCCGTGCCTACCGGGCGCACCCCGCGCTCGCCAGCTACGCTGACCGGCCGCACCGCCAGTGCGTGCTCGCGCCGGTCGGCTGCTCAAGCAACCTTTGCCCCTATGAGGATCACCCGTTTCCTCACCGTTGGTTTGACGGCACGGTCTACCTTAATCTCTCCAGTGACCCCTTCGCGTTTCCCGAGGCCGAGTGGAGCCGCATCGTCGTCGAGCTGCAGGCCGTGCAACCCGAGGTGCTCGAAGGTGAGCCAGTCTATCTCGCGCTGTTGGCCCGCGCGCTCCGCCAGCGCCGCATCACCGTGCCGAGCATCCGTACCGTTATCCTCACTTACGGCAAAGCCAGCGCGCAGCACGGTCGGCGCATCGCCGAGGCGTTTCCCGGCGCAGTGCAAGTTGACCTCTACGGCTCGACCGAGGCCGGCTACCTATTTGTGGGCGACGCCTTCGCCGACAATTCCCGCGTGATTGACGCCAACGCTTTCGTCGAGCTCACCCCATGGCGGCCCCCCGGCAGCGCGCCGACGGCGGTCGGCCTGGACAACGTTTTCCAGATTCACGTCACCACGCGCGGGCGTCAGGCTATGCCGCTGCTCCGCTACCACACTGGCGACATCGTGCAAAAGTTTCCCACCGGCTTCCGCCTGCTTGGACGGGAGGGCAGCCTCTTTTTCCGCGCCGATGGCTCGCTGGTGTCGCCAGCCGACGTGGACGCCGCACTGCCGGCCAGTTTCAACTGTTGGCACTGGACACTCGCGCAGACGGCCGCCACGCGCTGGGACTTTCAATACGTCGCCGACGAAACAGCTGCGCACTCAGCTATCGAGACTGCACTTGCCGGACTTCTTGGTGGCGGCGCACGCGTGGCCGCCTTCCGCCGCAAATCCCTCGCCCCCGCCGCCAGCGGCAAGTTTGCCCTGCTCAAGCCCTTGCCAACGGCATCGAAGCCTTCGACCTGAACATTACCGACTTCTCCTCTCACATATATTTCACTCCGATCTATACCACTTCTACTATGTTGAGTATGGAAAATGTTGGGGTTGAGGTAGGGTGCTGAAGTGTGTTGTTAATTTTGGTTTATTGTATGGGCCTCATTAGGATGAATCGCCTTAGCTTTCTAGCTAGAAAGATTCTAAGGGGAAACTGATTTTGGCGGGGTCACCATGGGTTCGTCTTGCAGGTGGCTTTTGCGTCGGCAGGATCGGTCTTGCGCTCTGCATGGAATTTCCTTGGTCACGCTTTCCCAGCCTCAACCCGTCCGGGCCGGACGCGGGCCGCCGTCGCCTCATCGCGGTCGCCGTGCTCGCGGTCGCTATGCTCGGCGTAGCGGGTTATTGGGGCTTACGTCGCTTGGTCGCCGCACGGGAGCGGAGCAACCAGCGCGAGGCCGAAGCCGCGTTTTTGGCGCACGATTTCCAGCGCACGCAACTGCTGCTGGAGCAGGCCGTGCAGGTCAACCCGCGCAACCTCGATAGCCGCCGTGCGCTCGCCGAGTTCTACGAGCGCGCCAACCCGCCGCTCGCGCTCGCGCGTTGGCGCGAGGCCGTGGTGCTCGAGCCGGAGAGCGACGAGGCCCGACTCGGCCTGGCGAGTTGCGCGTTGCGGCTCGGCGATCTAGCGGTGGCGCGTGAGGCGCTCGCCGGTGTGGCCGCGTCCGGCCGTGAGCGCGTCGAATACCAGCGGCTCGCCGCTGGGCTCGCGCTGCTGAGCGATGACCGCGCGGCTCTGGAGCAGGCCCTCACGCGCATCGCGCAATTGGAACCGGGCGACGTGCGCGCACGTTTCAACCTCGCCAACTTGCAGCACACCTCGCGTGACGCCCGCACCGTCGCCACCGGTCGTGCCACGCTCGTCGCGCTGGCGCGCGGCGGCCCGCTCGCTATCCGCGCGACGGTCGAACTGATGCGCCCCTGTTTCCGCGCGCCACTACCCGCGCAGACCGACGCTGAGTGGGAAAAACTCGCCCGCGAAATCGCGCCGGAGGCTGCGAGTAGCAACGTCGGTCGGCTCGCGCTCATGCGTCACGCGCTGGCGCAGCCCGCACCGACTCCGGGCGATGCGGCTGTGCTCATTGGCTGGCTCGGTGAGATCGGGCTGGCGCGCGAGGCGTTTGACTGGCTCGACGGCTTCGCCGCGGCACTGCGCAACGCAACCGAGGTGCGGACGGCGCATGCCGACCTCGCCGCGCGCGCACATGATTGGAAGCGACTTCAGCCGCTGGTGCAGGACGGAGCGTGGGGCAACATCCCGGCTGATGTTGTCACGCTCGCCTTTGCCGCGCGGGCGCAACACGAAGGCCTTGGGGCGTCGCACGCTCGCGTCACCTGGGACGACGCGCTTGATCTCGCCAGGGCGCAATTGTCGGCCTTGCACGTGCTCCGTCGTCTCGCCGAAGCGTGGGCCTGGCCCGAAGCGACCAAGGCCGCACTCTGGCACATCGCCCATAACTTTCCCGCCGTGACCGCCGCGTGGCGTGCACTCGCCGCCGGAGCAGAGGCCGATGGTGATAGTGCCGAAGCGTGGGAAGTCGCACAGTCGTGGGCGCGCGCGCAACCGGCCGAGCCGGCTGCGCAGGGCCGCGCGCAATGGCTCGGCGTGCTACTGGACAAGGCCGACGCGCCGCTCCAGGCCGCCGCCCGCGCCGCGATTGCGCCGCCCGCCGCCGCTGGATCAGTGCGCGCGGCCGCTGCGCCTGAGTCGCTCGCCGCTGGGGCGTTGTTGCTCCTGCGCGCGGGCCGTGCCGCCGAGTCACTCGCGGCGATGCGGCCGCATGAGGCTGCGTTTGCCGCGGCGCCGCGTGCCGCGCTAGCTTACGGTAACCTTTTAGCGGTCGCTGGCCCGCCAGGCGCGGCCGTGCGCTGGCTCGCCGTCGCCGACGCGGTGAAGTTATTGCCCGAAGAGCGTGCCATGCTTGAGCAGGCGCGCGCTTTGGTAAACGCCAGTGCCGCCAATCGTGCGCCGTCGGACACAGGTCCCACCCCGCGTCCGTGAGCAGTCGCAACGCTTTCGGAAACGAGGCCAGACCGTTAGGCGCTCCCGCGCGTCCGCTGCGCCACTACCGGCGGCGCCGACCAAGGGGTCGGCGTCCCGTGCGCCACCTGGGTGGTCGCCCTGCGCCGCGCCCACGACTTCTCTGTGCAGTTAGGCTCGCTAATAAGCCCACGTGCGGTCGACCCGCCGCGACGGCTCACTTTACTTTGCTCACAGGCTCTGGCTTGTTCTTATTGTCTGCCTCTCGACTAAATCATTTTTCCCCTCCCCGCGATGAAGCCCGTTGTCTCGCTATTCACCTCGTCCATCGGACGTAAATTTCTGATGGCGGCGACCGGTTTGGTGTTAATCGGCTTTGTTGCCGGCCACCTCGCGGGCAACTTGCAAATCTTTGAACACCCGGACAAAATCAACGGCTACGCGCATTTCCTCCAGTCGCTCGGGCCGACCCTTTGGTTTGTACGACTTGGGTTGCTCGGCTGCGTCGCCATTCATGTCTGGGCGGCGACGGTGCTGACATTGGAAAACCAAGCCGCGCGCGGCGGCAGCTACGGTTTCAAAAGCACTATCCAAGCCACGTTCGCTTCTCGGGCCATGCGCTGGACGGGCTATGTCGTGCTGGCGTTTATTCTATATCATCTCGCGCACTTCACCCTCGGTGCAGCGCAGGCGGCGACATTCAAGGAAACGCTCCCACGCTACACGATGACCGACGACTATCGCATCCTTGGCTTGACGGTCGTGCGTGCCGGGGCCGTCGTGCTCGATGTGCATTCTATGGTCGTGTTGGGTTTTCAACACAGCCTAGTCGCAATTTTTTACTTGGTTGCGGTTGGTTTGCTCTCACTGCACCTGTGGCATGGCGCGGAGAGTTTGTTTCAGACATTTGGTTGGCGCAACGCCCGCTGGTCACGCCCCCTGCGCATCGTCGTCGCACTCGCGTGCGCGCTTTATTTCCTCGGCAACCTCGCCATCCCCGGCGCGGTGCTCACCGGCGTGCTCATGCCGCACTCCTCGCCCTCGGCCGCCATCGCCGCCCCGGCTGGTGCGGCCAAATAACTTTCTCCGCTGACTGCCATGGCCAAACTTGATCCCAAAATTCCCGCTGGCCCGCTCGCCGACAAGTGGCGTCGGCACAAGACCGAGATCAAGCTCGTTAATCCCGCTAACAAGCGGAAATACGAGGTCATCGTGGTCGGGGCCGGCCTCGCGGGTTCCTCGGCTGCGGCCACCCTCGCCGAGCTCGGTTACAAGGTGAAGAGTTTCGTATTCCACGACAGCCCGCGGCGCGCCCACTCCATCGCTGCGCAGGGCGGCATCAACGCCGCCAAGAACTACCAGAATGACGGCGACTCCGTTCACCGTCTTTTCTATGATACCCTGAAGGGGGGCGACTACCGCGCCCGTGAGGCCAATGTCCACCGTCTCGCTGAGGTCTCGGTCAACATCATTGACCAGTGCGCCGCGCAGGGCGTGCCTTTCGCCCGCGAATACGGTGGCCTGCTCGCCAATCGCTCCTTCGGCGGAGCCCAGGTCTCGCGCACGTTCTACGCCCGCGGCCAGACTGGCCAGCAGCTCCTCCTCGGCGCCTACTCCGCGCTCTCGCGCATGGTGGGTGCCGGCGGCGTCGAGCTGCATACAAACTCCGAGATGCTCGATCTCGTGCTCGTGGATGGTCACGCCAAAGGCATCATCGTCCGCGATCTTATCACCGGCACTATCACTCGCCACAGCGCCGACGCCGTTATCCTCGCCACCGGAGGCTACGGCAATGTCTTCAATCTTTCCACCTACGCGCGCCAGTCCAACGCCACCGCGATCTGGCGTGCCTACAAGCGCGGCGCTTGTCTTGCCAATCCCTGTTACACTCAGATCCATCCGACCTGCATTCCGGTCAGCGGAGATTATCAGTCGAAGCTCACGCTCATGTCCGAGTCGTTGCGCAATGACGGTCGCATCTGGGTGCCCAAACGAAAGGAGGATGCGAAAAAAGATCCTGCGTCTATCCCCGAGGCTGACCGCGATTACTATCTCGAGCGCATCTATCCTAGCTTCGGCAACTTGGCGCCACGCGACGTCTCCTCCCGCGCCGCCATGCGCATGTGCGACGAGGGCCGCGGCGTCGGCGAGACCGGCCTCGGCGTCTATCTCGATTTTGCCAACGCCATCAAACGCCTCGGTGAACCCGCCGTGCGCGAGCGCTACGGCAATCTTTTCGACATCTATCACGAGATTACCGCAGAAAATGCCTATCGGTCGCCTATGCGCATCTTTCCCGCCGTGCACTACACAATGGGCGGTCTCTGGGTGGACTACAACCTGATGTCCAACATCCCTGGCCTCTTTGTGCTCGGTGAAGCCAATTTTTCCGACCACGGGGCCAATCGACTCGGCGCTTCCGCCCTCATGCAGGGCTTGGCCGACGGCTACTTCGTCATTCCTTATACCCTCGGTGATTATCTGGCTGGTCAGAAACCCGGTGCGCGGCCCAAGAACGATGCCGCTGAGTTCAAACAGGCGGAGGAAAACGTTAGCGCCATGACCCGGCGCTTCCTTTCTAACAAGGGAAAGGAGCCCGTCAGCCATTTCCACAAGCGTCTCGGCAAGATCATGTGGGAGCACTGTGGCATGGCCCGCAACCGCGCCGGCCTCGAGGCGGCGTTGCAAAAAATTCCCGCACTGCGCGAGGAATTTTGGGCGAATGTCCGGGTCCCTGGCTCCGCCGACACGCTCAATCAGTCGCTGGAGCAGGCCGGTCGCATCGCCGATTTCCTCGAGCTTGGTGAGCTGCTGTGCCGCGATGCGCTGACCCGCGAAGAGTCCTGTGGCGGACACTTCCGCGAGGAATACCAGCACCCGGACGGCGAGTGCAAACGCGACGACGAGAAATTTGCCCATGTTGCCGCTTGGGAATACCAAGGCGAGGGGAAAGTCCCGCTGCGCAACACCGAGCCGCTCAACTACGAGTTCACCAAGATGAGCGTCCGCTCCTACAAATAAACCGCGAAACTCCCGTCATGGTCGCCCAAAAATCTGCCAAGCAACTTTTTTCCGTCACCCTCCGCGTCTGGCGCCAGGCCGGACCAGACGCATCTGGCCAGTTTGTCGACTACCCGGCAACGGGGGTGAATCCCGACATGTCCTTTCTTGAGCTGCTCGATGTCGTGAACGACGGCCTGACGGTGCAAGGCGGCGAACCGATCGCGTTTGCGCACGACTGCCGGGAGGGCATTTGTGGCACCTGCTCATGCACCATCAACGGCAAGCCGCACGGTCCGGGCCATGGGATCGCGACCTGCCAACTATACATGCGCAGTTTCGCCGACGGCGACGTGATCGTGGTCGAGCCCTTCCGCGCGCGCGCCTTTCCGATCCAAAAAGACCTCGTCACGGATCGCTCCGCTTTCGACCGGATCCAGCAGGCCGGAGGCTTCATCAGCGTCCGCACCGGCGCGGCCCCTGATGCCAACTCGATTCTCGTGCCGAAGGCAGACGCCGACCTCGCGATGGATGCGGCGGCCTGCATCGGTTGCGGGGCTTGCGCAGCCGCGTGCAAGAACGCGAGCGCGATGCTCTTCGTCGCGGCCAAAGTCTCGCACCTCGGTCTCATGCCGCAGGGGCAGCCGGAGCGCAATCAGCGGGTGCTAGCGATGGTCCAGACAATGGACGAGGCCGGATTCGGCAATTGCACCAATCAATATGAATGCAGCGCGGTGTGCCCGAAGAACATTTCGCACGACTTTATCGCCCGCCTGAACCGCGACTTTTTCACCGCCACCTTGCGCTCTGCCTTCAAGCCCACTAGCGCCGCCAGCGGCGGTGGCGCTGGTTAAAATTTTCGTTAACACCGAGTAGATCGCCGGCGGCGGCTTCAGTCCTCCCGTATCACCGCCGAAGAGTGGACCGCGTGGCGGATATGACCAAGACTACGTCGATGGCCATCGCTCAGCGCAATGGCGGCGGTATTGATTTGAGCGGGTGGCCGCAATGCGGGCACATCGGCGCGGCGATGGAGACCGTTTTTCTGCAGGCCGGGCATGCCATTAGCATGGGATTAAGACCAGGTTTAGCGGATTCTAATGCCTTGCGAATAACAGCGCGATTACGATGGTAGTAGTAGGCCATGCCGCCTTGGCAAAGCAGCGTGACGATCGCGACTGTACCGTAGGTAAGCTTGAAGGTTTGTACGGCAAATTGCGCCTGCTCAGGGCCCCAGAAACCGGCGGAGGCGAGAGTCGAACGCGTCTCTTCTGAGATGATGGCGTTTACGCCGCCCATCGTGAGGCGACCGAGTTGGATCGCAACGTAGACCAAGATGAGGTTGAGCAAGGCCAGTTCGCCGCGCACCAGCCATGTCATTCCACGCGACTGTTGGTCTTTCAGCAATTTTACCCCGTGCAAGAGGGCGATTCCGGCCCCGGTCGCGAGTAAGCCGATCACGATGCCCAGCCAATCAGCCCCAAAAACCGAAATCATCGCGCTGCACCCGGCGACGAGCACCACCGAGGAGCCTTCCATTTTTGCCAGCCACAAAACGCGGGCGAGCGTTTTTTCCTCAGACAACTGTGGCGGGCGGGCGGGCATACTGACTGACGATAGAACGCGGCGACTGACCGTGCGAGCTTAATGTCCCCCCGGTTTTATCCAGCCTTCTCGCAGCGTTCAATACACCACGACACCTTGGACTGGCGACGCTGACTGCCCCGCATCACCTTCGTCGCCGACCGTGGGCAACGGGCGCGACTTTAGCGGATAAATGAAACGCTGGCCCTCGTAGTTGCGGAAGACGATTTCCTCGTCGGTGATTTTTTCGACATAATCAGGGTTGATTGGCACCTTGCCGCCACCGCCGGGCGCATCAATTACATATTGCGGCACGGCGTAGCCAGTCGTGTGACCGCGCAAGGCGCGGATAATGGCGAGGCCCTGGCGGACATCCACCTTGAAGTGCGCGCCGCCGGTGATGAGGTCCATTTGGTAGAGGTAATAGGGCCGCACACGCATCCTCAATAGGCGGTGGACTAGCGCCTTCATCACGTCGGCGTCGTCGTTGATGCCGCGCAGGAGGACACTCTGGTTGCCGAGCGGCACGCCAGCAAAGGCGAGCCGCTCGCAGGCGTCGCGCAGCTCGGCGGTGCATTCCTTGGGGTGGTTGACGTGGATGCTCATCCACACTGGGCCATGTTTTTTAAAGATGTCGCAGAGCGCGGGCGTGATGCGCTGCGGGAGAAAGACCGGGATGCGCGAACCGAGGCGGATAAACTCGACATGTTTGATCGCGCGGAGGCGGGCGAGCAGGTGCTCGAGTTTTTTGTCGGAGAGCAGCAGCGGGTCGCCACCAGAGAGGAGCACGTCGCGGATCTCCGGGTGCGCCTCAATATAGCGCAGCGCCTGCTCATGCTCCGGGTGGAAGTTGTAGTCCTGCGCGTTGGAGACGAGCCGGCTGCGCGTGCAGTAGCGGCAGTAGGCGGCGCAGCGGTCGGTGACGAGGAACAGTACGCGGTCGGGGTAGCGGTGGACGAGGCCGGGCACAGGCGAATGCGCGTCCTCGCCGAGCGAGTCGAGCTGCTCGCCATCGGACACTACCATCTCACCAGCGCGCGGGATGACTTGCTTGCGGAGCGGACAATCGGGGTTGACGCGGTCAATGAGGTTGAAAAAATACGGCGTGATTGCGAGCGCGAGTTTCTTACTGGCGAAAGCGCAACCGGCCTTTTCGTCGGCCGTCAACTCCATGTGGCGTTCGAGTTGTTCGACGCTGGTGAGGCGGTTTTTCAACTGCCAAGTCCAGTCGAGCCAGTCGGCTTCGGGAATGTGCTGCCAGAGTCCTTGGCCTTCAAACCAGGCGGCGCGGTCTTCAGTGTATGGCATGTCAGTGAGCCCTGAGGGTGGCGAGAAGTAGAACGGTGTCAAACGTGGGGCGCGCATTGACGGCGTGAGACGATGCGGCAGGATGTGCGGGCAATGTCCGCCCAGTTGCCAAAAATCGTGCTCGATGTGCGCGGCCTCACGGTCGTTCGGGACCGGACCACGCTCCTTGACGGCGTTGACTGGCGCATCCTCCGCGGTGAACACTGGGCCATCGTCGGGCCCAACGGCTGCGGCAAGACCTCTCTGCTGCGTGCGCTTATGGGTTACCTGTCGCCGACGGCTGGTGAATATGCGCTTCTCGGCCGCCGCTACGGCGAGAGCGACTGGCGCGGACTGCGCGGGCAAATTGGCCTGGTCACCAGCGCACTGCAGGCCTCTATCCCTCCGACCGAGACTGCGGTCGAGACGGTCATCAGCGGCAAATTCGCCCAGCTCGACCTGTGGGCCAACTTCACTCGCGCCGACCGTGCGGCAGCGATGCGTTGGCTGCGGTTTACCGGTGCCATCGGACTTGCCCAGCGGCCGTGGGAACAGCTCTCGCAGGGCGAGCGCCAGCGCGTGCTCATTGCCCGCGCACTCATGGTTCGTCCGCGGTTGCTCATCCTCGACGAGCCTTGCGCCGGCCTCGACCCCGTGGCACGCGCGGATTTTCTGAATTTTTTAGACAAGCTCGCCCGCCGGGCAAGAACGCCTAGCCTCGTGCTCGTGACGCACCATCTTGAGGAAATCACACCGGCTTTCACCCATGCGCTCGTGTTGCGTGCCGGGCGCGTGGTCGTCGCCGGTCCTTGCCACGCTACGCTCACGGCTCGCGTGCTTGGTATAGCCTTTGGCGCACAGGTGATCGTCCGCGCCCAAGCCGGGCGCCTGCAACTTGCCGTGCGCCGTCGCCATCGTCGGCAGCTGTTTGGCGAGTGAATAAATGCGCGTCAGCTGGCGACCACCGATCGTTCGGTGTTTTTGCAGAACGTAGGTCACGAGTTGCAAAAGCTCGGAGCGAAACCGTCTTTTATGCAGGCGGCCGGCGCAACAACACTTGGTGCCGACCGCCTGGTGTATCTGACAGCCGTGCACGCTTGCGCCCGGCGCGGGTGTAGCCCATGCTCAGTTCATTCCTGATGCCCACCACCATTTTTACCATTGCCAACCAAAAGGGCGGCGTCGGCAAAACCACCACGGCCGTTAACCTCGCCGCCGCGCTCGCCGACAAAAAAATCCACACCCTGCTGATTGACCTCGACCCGCAGGCCAACGCCACCAGCGCACTCGGCGTCGAGAAGCAAGAGGGCCGCAGCCTGTATGGGCCGTTGCGCGGCGAGGGCGGAGCGCTCGACGTGGTTACACCCACGGGCATCGAGCACTTGGCCATCATCCCGAGCGAGGAGGATCTCGCGGCCGTCGAGATCGAGTTGGCCCAGACCGAAAATTATCTCGCGCGGCTGCGTGGCGTGCTGGAGCCGATCCGCGCCAGCGGCGGCTACCGCGCCATCATCATTGATTGTCCGCCCTCGCTGGGGATGCTCTCGATGAACAGCCTCGCCGCCGCCGACTTTCTGCTCATTGCGCTCCAGTGCGAATACATGGCACTCGAGGGCCTCGGCCAGATTTTGCGAAACGTGGACCGGCTCAAAGGGGCCGGCGTCAATCCTGCGCTCGCGCTCGGCGGCGTGGTAATGACGATGTTTGACACCCGCACCAGCCTCTCGCGACAGGTTGTGGAAGAGGTGAAAAAACATCTACCTGACAAAATTTTTGAGAGCGTCATCCCGCGCACCGTCCGGCTGAGCGAGGCGCCAAGTTTTGGAAAAACCATCTTTGCCTATGACCCGCTCTCGCCCGGCGCGGCGGCCTACAAAAATCTCGCGAAGGAAGTCATCGGGCGCTTCGCGCTAAAGGACTGAAGTTAGCTGCCGGCAAGGTCGGCCGTTTACAGCAGCATGAGCGCAGGTTTTTCAAGAAGAGATTTCAGTGCGGTGAGGAATTGAGCAGCGGTCGCGCCGTCCACGACGCGGTGGTCGCCGGAGAGCGTCAGGTTCATCCGCTGACCGATCACGATGGCGTCGCCTTGCACGACCGGCTTTTTCACGGTCGCGCCGACCGCGAGGATGGCGGCGTTAGGCGGGTTGATGATCGCGCAGAAGCGGTCAATGCCCATCATGCCGAGGTTGGTCACGCAGAACGTGCCGCCAGTGAACTCCTCGGGCTTGAGTTTCTTTTCCTTGGCGCGCTTGGCGAGATCCTTGGTTTCGCGGCTGATGGTGACGAAGTTTTTGGTGTGGGTGTCGCGAATAACGGGCGTGATCAGGCCATCCTCGATGGCGACGGCGAAGGAGACGTGGACGCCGGGGTGGTGCTGGATGGCATGGCCGAGCCACGAGCAGTTCATCGCGGGGACGGCGCGGAGGGCCTCGGCGGCGGCCTTGAGGATGAAGTCGTTGACGGAGAGTTTGTCTGCGGGGGGAGTGACAGGAGCGCCGGGCTTGGCGGGAGCGGCGTCCTTTTCGAGCGAGGCGTTGAGGCGGGCGCGGAGCTCAAGGAGCGGGGCGGCGTCTATCTCGAGGTCGAGGTAGAAGTGGGGGATGGAATTCTTGGACTCAACCAAGCGACGCGCGATGGTGGCGCGCATGTTTGAGACGGGGACGAGCTTTTCCTCCTGGATGGGAAAAGTGGTCGGGAGTGAGGATATTGCCGTGGGCAGAGTGCGGAGGGGGAAATTGTCCTGGGGGGAAGAGGCGGAAGCGACCCGCGAAGTGGGCGTCGCGGCTCCAGCGACTTCGGCGGCCAAGATGTCGGCACGAGTGATTCGGCCGGCAGGGCCGGTGCCAACGATGTCCGAAGGGTCGAGGCCTTTCTCGGCGGCGAGCTTTTTCGCGAGCGGCGTTATTTTCAGACGGCCGGAGGGAGTCGTGATATGGAGAGTGGGGAGCGCGGAGTGGGGAAGGGAGACGGATTTAGGATTACCGATTTTGGCTTTTGGATTGGAAGGTGTGGCGGCGGGAGCGGACGCGGTCTTAGGCGCAGCGGTGGTCGGGGTAGATTTTTTGGCAGGAGCAGCGACGGTTTCGCCGGGCTTGCCGACGGCGCAGAGTGCGTCGCCAATCGCAACCTGGCTGCCGCCAGGGGCGAAAATTTTCAGGAGTGTGCCGTCGAAAAACGACTCCAGTTCCATCGTGGCTTTGTCGGTCTCGACCTCGGCGAGCATGTCGCCGGCTTTCACGGCGTCGCCTTCTTGTTTGAGCCATTTGACCAGCGTGCCCACCGTCATGGTGTCGCTGAGTTTCGGCATGTCTATGATGTGGGCCATGGGAGAAAGTGGGAAATGAAGAGAGGGAGTTAACGCCAAGATGCGATGGCGCAGAAACACGATGGTTCGAGGAGAAGGGTCGTTAGGCTTGGGTGATTTGCGACGTTACAGCTTAGCGACATAGCGTTTGCGCAAAGGCAAATTATTCGAGGGCAGCGAGGGCGGCGGTGAGAATGCGCTGGGGGTTGGGGAGCTGCTCGGTCTCAACGGGCGGGCTGTAGATCGCGGGGGCGTCAACCGTGGCAAGGCGGTGAATAGGCCCATCGAGCTCGTCGAAAGCTTCGCGTTGGATCATGTAGGCGAGCTGTGAGCCGACGCTAGAAAAGGGCTTTTGCTCCTCAACTATGAGTACCCGGTGGGTCTTCGTCACGGAAGCAAGCACGGTGTCAATGTCGAGGGGGCGGATGGTGCGGAGATCAACGACTTCGACCGAAATGTCGTGTTCTTTTTCGAGGAGATCGGCAGCGGCGAGCGAGTGGAGGACGCAACGGCCGTAGGTGACAATGGTGAGATCGGTGCCGGCGCGTTTCACATCGGCGAGGCCGAGGGGTATGAGAATGTCCCCCTCGGGGACTTCACCGATGTTACCGTAGAGCACGGTGTTTTCGAGGAAGAAGCAGGGGTCATTATCGCGGATGGCGGACTTGAGGAGGCCCTTGGCATCGGCGGGGGTAGAGGGGACGATGACCTTCACGCCGGGGTGGTTGGCGAGGACGTTCTCGGGTGTGTGTGAATGGGTCGCGCCGACGTTGGTGCCCCCGTTGGCGGGGCCGCGGATGACGATAGGACAGTTGATCTGGCCACCGCTCATGTAGCGGACGTTGGCGGCGTTGTTGAGGATTTGGTCGAAGGCGACCGAGTAGAACGACCAGAACATGAGCTCCATAACGGGGCGGACGCCGAGCATCGAGGCGCCGAGACCCATACCGATGAAGCCGGCCTCGCTAATGGGCGTATCCACGATGCGGGACGGGCCGAATTTTTCGAGCAGGCCCTCGGTGACTTTATAAGCACCATTGAACTGTGCGACTTCTTCGCCGAGCACGACGACGTTGGCGTCACGAGTGAGTTCCTCGGCGAGGGCGTGGCGAATGGCTTCGCGGTAGGTGATGAGTGACATCGGAGGCAAATTAAGATTTAAAAACTTCGCGGATTTAATTCAGAAGCCAAGAGCTCATACTGCGATCCATAGTTCATGGCTTTTGAATTTTCATTTAGTCGAAGAAAAGACGGCCTTGGGATTTGCGCTGGGAGGGGTTGTCGGCTTCCCAGTAGACATCGCTTTGGATGTCGGCCGGAGTGGGGTAGGGGCTGGCTTCGGCGAAGTCGGCGGAGACATCGGCTTCGGCGCGCGCCTCATTGTCAATCTGCTCAGCGAGCGCAGCGGTCAGGACGCCCTCGGCGAGGAGGGAGTTTTGGAATACCTGAATGGGGTCCTTCGTGCGGCGGTATTCTTCGATCTCGGCCTTGCTGCGATAGGTGCTATCAGGGTCGGCCACAGAGTGGCCGCGGTAGCGGTAGGTGCGGATCTCGACGACGGCGGGCTTCGACTGTTCGCGAGCAGCGCGAAGATACGCGTCCATTCCGGCGCGGACGGCATAGAGATCGTGGCCGTCGATCACGCCGTGTGCCATGCCGTAGCCCTCGGCGCGTCGGGCGAGCTCGCCGGCCGAGGAGCGCGCCTGCGAGGTTCCCATTGAGTAGCCGTTGTTCTCAATGACGAAGACGCACGGCAGCGACCAAAGCGCAGCGAGGTTGTAGGACTCATGGACCGCACCCTGGTTGACCGCCCCGTCGCCCATGAACGCCATCGCGGCGCCTTTGAGTCCCTTGTATTTTATGCCATAGGCTAGTCCGACGCCGAGGGGGATTTGCCCTCCGACGATACCGTGGCCGCCCCAGTAATTTTTGTCCGGCGCGAAAAAGTGCATCGAGCCGCCCTTGCCCTTGGAGCAACCGGTGGACTTGCCGTAGAGCTCAGCCATGAGCGGGTTCATCTCCATGCCGACACCGAGCGCGTGGCCGTGGTCGCGGTAGGCGGTGATGACATGATCGTTTTTCCCCATCAGCGAGCAGCAGCCAACCGCGACCGCTTCCTGGCCAATGTAGAGATGGAGAAAGCCGCCGATTTTTTTCGCCTGATAAGCGCGCAGCGAGCGCTCTTCGAAACGCCGAATTCGCACCATGGTGCGGAGCAGCGCGATCTTCGCAGTGGGGGCGAGGGCGGTGTTGATGGGGGCGGATGCCGCCGGGCTGGGCCGGGCGGGCGGTATGACGGCGGGCTGGTCCGAGATGGAGGCGGCGGGTTGGCTCACGAGTGGCACGGTTGGTGGAGGCGAGGTCGGCGAGTCTTTGTTGGACTGCGAAGAAATCAAGAGTTGATTGCGAGTTTAGCCGGGGGCTGGGCGGCCGACGTTATTTGCTCCAGCGTGAGCGTGAGCGGCATGCCGGGCGAGCAATCGAGTCTGAGCGCGACAAAGCCGTCGCGGTGTTTGTCGTAGATCGGCCAGAGTGCGGCGCGGTCGGTGTCGGGAATGGGCAGTGCCTCAAGCGCGGCGCGTGAGAAAAATCCGAAGCGGCCCTCGGTAATGGCAGGTGGTAGGGCCTCGACAGTTATTTTTAGTCGGAAAAGAAACAACAGCCAGTGGGTCTCGCCTTCATAGGCCCGTTCGGCAATCATGGCGAAGAGATGAAAGTCCTCTGGAGCGGCGGCAACGCCCGTCTCCTCGCGCGTCTCGCGCGCAGCGCACTCGAAGGGCGACTCTCCGAGTGAGGTCTCGAGCTTACCGCCGGGTGGGCTCCAGACGCCGAGGTTGGGGGGCTTGGCCCGCAGCAGAAGCAACAATTCGCCACGCGCGTTTTCGATGAACACGAGGACGGCGATGCGGTGGGCGAGCGACTGAACGGAGGGTGCGACGGACATCGCGACATGCAATTGTGTGCAGCCTTGACGCGGCAAGCTGCAAAGATAGGCTGTGACACCACCATGATCACCCCACCTCGTATTCCTTCAGCGTGTCGTCGTCTGGCGTTTTGTGCAGCGGTGGCCATTATGGCCATCGAATTGCCCGCCGCGACCCGTGCAGCGACGTCCTCGGCAGAGGAATCCAGAGCAGCATCGGCCGGAGCCAAACCCGCTGCGGGTGCCGCCGGGCGCCGAGCGGGTGACCCGTCCGCTGATGCGCTTAAAGGCGAGCCAGCCCGCGTTGAGGTGGCCGCGGTACGTTTTACAACTTTAAGTCCGTCAGGCAATTCCGCCCTCACCTGGCAAGAGACAGAAATCGAGGTAAACGTCCGTCCCTCCACAGGAAAAGGGGAAAATCGTTTTGCGAACCGGGTTAAAGTCACACTCACCATCGCCGAGGATAATCCCACAGGCGAACGTTCATATTACCGGACAAGTGCGGAGGCGGTGGCGTTGGAGGTTGGACGCTCTAACATTCGATTTTATCTGCCGCCGGAGATTGTCCGTCGCGACAAACTTCATTCCGAGCCCAAACTCTATGCGGTGGAAATATCCACCAGCGGGCAGGCTATGGCTCCAAGCAAATTTTCCTCTAACGCTCCGGATGCCACTGTTTTCCTCAGTAAGGCAGTTGAAGAAGCTAAGCGCAACAACGGAATTTTGCTGCCTCAGTATTTGACTCCCTTCGCATACGACAGCAACAAGCCTGCGCCCGTGTTTGTACGGCTTGAGCGCGACGCCGATAAAAATTAACTTTTTTAAACTTTCTTCTTGCGGCGCTTTGGCTCATCTGAAATCGAGAGCACTCCCCATTTTTATTACCCATGGCACTTTCCCGCGTTCTTGCTGTTGATACTGGCGCCGGCCACGTGGCTTCTGGCGCCTTCGCCGTCGCCAAAGGCGGCCGCTTGGCGCTGGAGCATTTCGCGCTCAACTCCTTCAATTCTGATGCGGCCGCCGAAGGCCAGTGGAATCGTGCGATAGCTCAGGCGCTGAAAGGCGAAAAGCAGTCGTCAAAGCTCAAGGGTGCTTCTGTGGCTGTGATGCCGGGCCACCTGACCCTAACCAAGTTTGTCAAAACGCCTTCGGTTGAGAAATCGAAGCGCGCCAAAATGATTCAGTTTGAGGCCCAACAGAGCATTCCCTACGCCTTAGAGGAAGTCGTGTGGGGCTGCGACATGATTGCGGATGACGGACTCGATATTGATTTGTTTTTGGCCGCCACCAAAATTAATGTGGCCGAGGGGCTCTGCAGTTCCCTCGTGGGGGCGGGTCTCAGGCCTCAGGCGGTTGTGGCGTCGGTTTACGCACTCTACCGGGCCTTTAAATATAATCATCCCGGGGCCGAAGACTGCGACTTGCTCATTTCCATCGGTGCGCGCTCAACGCATTTGATTTTTTCTGACAAAGGAAGGTTTTTTTCCCGGACGGTACCGCTGGCGGGTAACAACCTGACGCAAGCTATCTCGGATGAAATCAAACAAGACTTTTCCCACGCCGAGACCCTCAAGCTGCAGGTTTTGGGTGGACGTAGTGAGCTGGCTGAGAGTTCGCCCGCGCGCAAAGCCGTGATGACGGCCGTGCAAAATTTTATCGGGCAGCTCCACATTGAAATCACCCGTTCCATCCTTAGTTTCCGTCGCATGAGTGGGGTTGATCAGCCGGCACGAGTGCACATCACTGGTGGTGGCTCCTTGATTCCGAGCCTCACGCAAGCACTCGCTGCCAAACTTAATTTGACGGTGGATCGATTTGATCCGCTGAAGAACGTGGATG
>CAIQKQ010000201.1 GCA_903872425.1 uncultured Opitutia bacterium
CAAACACCGCCAGACCCGCGTAGAGCAAAACGCCGAAACGTCCGATGCGCCAGAGGATGCGGCGAAGCAGCGGCTTCATGGCGAGAACACAGCTAGGTTCTCTCGCCCGTCAGTGTGTCGCGCACGGCGGCGAGTATGTCGGCGCGCGGTACCTCGTGCTCGGTGCGCGCGGTGAGGTCACGGATTTTTACGACGCCCTTGGCAAGCTCATCGCCACCGTAGATCAGCGCGAGTCGCGCGCCCGACTCGGCGGCGGCCTTGAACTGCTTGCCGAACGCCAGTTCCTTCAGTGGATAATCCACCGCGAAGCCCGCCGCACGCAGCGTGTGGATGTCGGAGAACGCAGCGCGCCGCTCCGCCTCGCCCCCGATTACGCAATACACTTCAGGCGCACTCACGAGGGCCGGCGTGAGGCCACGTTGTTCGAGCAGTAGTGCGAAAGTCATGTCGCCGATGGCGAAACCAACGGCGGGTAGGGCAGGGCCGCCGAGTTTTTCCACGAGATCGTCGTAGCGCCCGCCACCCGCGATCGCGCGCAACTCGCCTTTGCGGTCAAAGGCCTCGAACACGAAGCCGGTGTAATACGCCAGCCCGCGCACGACGCCGAGGTCCACCTGCACGTAGTCCGCGAGGCCCATCGCCGTGAGGTGGCCGAGGAGTTTTTTCCAGTCAGCTAGGCGGGCGGCGAGTTTTTCGCCGCCGAGTGCGGTGAGCGTGGCTTCGAGCGCGGCGAGAGATTTGATCTCGAGAAACGCGAGCACTTTGTCCTTGAGCGAGGCATCGAGCGGGCCGAACTGCCCAGCGTAGGTTTTGAACGCATCGTCGCCGAGCTTTTCAAACTTGTCCACCGCGCCAAGCACGGCTTGCGCGCGCAGCTTGTCGAGACCGAGCGCCTCAAGATAATAAAACCACAGGTTGCGGTCGCTTAAGCGCACAAAAAAATCTTGTTCCGTCAGGCCGAAAGCGCGGAGACATTGGATGAGCAGCGCGATCAGCTCGGTCTCCGCCTCCGGGCCGGATTCGCCGAACAGGTCGGCGTTGAACTGGTGGAAGCAGCGTCCGCGGCCCTTCTGCATCCGTTCGTAACGGAAAAACTCGGCGATACTGAACCATTTGATCGGGCGCTTGAGCGTACTAGCCTTCTCGCCGACGAGGCGGCAGACGGTGGGCGTCATCTCCGGTCGAAGCGCAACCTCGCGGCCTCCTTTATCGATGAAGCTGAAAAGCTGCGTCTCGATCTCGTCACCGGACTTGGCGCGGTAGAGGTCGAGGGGTTCGAGTACGGGCGCGTCGTATTCCTGGAAGCCGAAGGCGCGTGCGGTCTGCCGCCAGACGCGGAAAAGGTGGTTCCGACGCGCGAGGGCGTCGGGGTAAAATTCGCGGAAGCCAGGCAGGGATTGGAACGAGGGCATGGTAGCGGGCGCCAAGACCTTGCGGCGCGGCGCGGCGCGCGGCGATGAAAAATTTGTGGGCGCGCAGGCAGCGAAAAGGAGGCAGGTGCGACGGAACGCCCCGCGCCATCTCAAACAAAAAGGCCGGCCACACAGGCCGGCCTGAACTTTTGCCATGTGGGGCTAGGCTCTCACGCCCACGCCGCACGCCTCACAGCTTGGCGATATCGATTTTCTTGATGAGCTGCTTCAAAATTTTCCCTGATTTGAATTTCACCACCGCGCGCTCGGGGATGACGACCTCGGTTTTTGGCTTGTTGGGGTTGCGGCCCACGCGGGCTTTGCGCTTTTGCACCTCAAGGACGCCAAAGTTGCGCAGCTCGACGTTACGGCCCTTCGCGAGTGCATTCATGATAATGTCCAGCGTCATTTGCACGGTGGCAACGACTTCTTTCTGAGGAAAGCCGGTTTTCTCGTAAATTTCCAGGACGATCTCTCGTTTGGTTAGGTTGGTGGACATGGCGGTTTCACCGTGGGGTTGAGGAGGCTAGGATGGCTGGCTAAGTTGTTTGCGGTATAGAGTTACGCGGCACAACATAGCAAATCTTTAACGCATTCGCGTGCCACTCCATGTGTAACTCTCTAGGGTTCAAACCCTAGGCGGTAGATTTTTTTTTAGCAATCCTTTCATTTTTCCCATCCCGATTGCATATTTTCGAGTAAATTGTCTTCGGAGGCCGGCTCCGTCAGGCAGTGGCGGAATCGCCAGCTGATATCGAACCGCACGTCGCGTTTGACTGTGAGCGCATCACACGGTGTCGTGAGCGTTCGCCATGCCTGATTCCACCGCCGTCAATACGATGTTTGCGCGCATCGCCCATCGCTATGATATGGCGAATCGCTTGCTCAGCGGCGGCGTGGACGGATGGTGGCGCCGTCGGCTTGTCGCTGACGTGCGGGCCGCCGCGCCGCGTGAGGTGCTCGACTTAGCCACGGGCAGCGGCGATGTCGCGCTCGCTTTGGCCCGCGCGTTGCCGGTGGCGACGCGCGTGACGGGCATGGATTTTTGCGCGCCGATGTTGGTCGAGGCAGAGAGGAAGCGCGCGGCCGCCAATGGCCTGCGTGCGCAGGTGGAGTTTCGTGCCGGCGACGCGCTCGCGTTGCCGCTAGCCGCCGCCAGTGTGGACGCGATTACCATCGCGTTCGGACTCCGCAATCTCGCTGACCGCGCGCGCGGTCTTGCCGAGATGCGTCGGGTGCTGCGGCCGGGCGGGCGGCTGTTCGTGCTGGAGTTTTCGCAGCCGGCAGCGTGGTTCCGGCCGATATATTTTTTTTACCTGAAAAACATTCTACCAACGCTCGCGGCGTGGGTGACGGGCGACCGCGCGGCCTACGAATATTTGTGCGGATCCATCGGGGATTTTCCCGGCCATATGGCATTGGCTGAAGAGATGAGTCGCGCGGGTTTCGCACGCGTGGGTGTGACGCGTATGACGTTCGGCATCGTGGCACTGCACGAAGGGCAGCTTTGACGCAACGTCGATACGCGGCCCGGTGCGTGGCGGCCGCAATCAGTTGAATGACTTCCCGCAGCCGCAGGTGCTTTTGGCGTTGGGATTTTTGATTTCAAAGCCCTTGCCATGCAGTCCATCATCAAAATCTATGCTTACGCCCGCAAGTAGCGCGAAGCTCGCGGGATCCACCACGATGGGCACGCCAGCACTCTCAAGCTCGTGATCGCCGGGCTTTGGCTCATCGAAACTCATGCCATATTGCTGGCCGGAGCAGCCGCCATCGTCGACAAGGAGGCGGAGGCGTTTCGCGCCGGCGGCAGACTCGGCTTGCATGGCGCGCACGCGAGCGGCGGCGCGGGGACTAAGCGTGATCATGGCCCACACGATGAGTCAGTAGGTCGAGTGTGTCAATGGAAGGGCGCAGCGAATTTCGTGCCACGACGCATTTCCCCGCTTGCAAGCGCGACCGAGGGAGTTTTCTGTGCCTTACCCAAGTGGCCGCCCTAAAACACATTTTCAACGAGCTTCACTATGAGATGACGCGCACCATTGCCGAAGGTGGCATGGGCGTAGTCTATCAGGCGCATCAAAAAGGGGCGGGTGGCTTCCGCAAGGTCGTTGCCGTAAAACTCATTCGCGAGGAATACTCCACGATTGAGGAGTTTCAGAGCAATTTCATCGGCGAGGCGCGGCTCGTAGCCGACCTCATCCACACCAACATCGTTCAGACCTACCACCTCGGACAGATTGGTGGGCAATACTTCATGGTCATGGAGTATGTGAACGGCGTGAATCTCGAGCAGTTCCTTGAGCGCCATCGCACACTCCAAAAGCCCATGCCGGTGGATCTGGCGGCTTTTGTCGTCTCCCGGATCGCGCGCGGCCTGACTTACGCCCACCAGAAGCGCGACACCGAGGGCCGGCTGCTCGGCATCGTCCACCGCGACATCGGACCCAAGAATATCATGATCGCCTACGAAGGCGACGTGAAGCTCACCGACTTTGGCATCGCGAAAGCCCTCGACTTGATGTACAATGAGGAAGGGCAGGTTGTTGCCGGCAAGTTCGAGTATCTTTCGCCGGAACAGGCTGACAAACGTGTGACCGACGCCCGCGCGGACCTGTTCCCCCTCGGCATAGTGCTCACCGAGTTGCTCCTCGGTCGTAATATTTTCCGCGGCGATGACAGCGAGCAGTCCCGCGAAAATATTCTCAACCTGCCCATTCCTCTCTTCTCAACGCTGCGTCCCGACATTGATCCCAAGCTTGAGGCTATCATCCAAAAATCACTCCAGCGCGACCGCGACAAACGCTACCAGACCGCCTACGAAATGATGACGGCGCTAGAGATCTATCTTTATTCCGACGGTTACGGCCCCACCAACGAAAAACTCGGCGTCTATCTCAAGGAAGTTATGGGCCACCGCGAACACGGCATGTCACCGAAGTTTGCCTGACGCCGGCCGCGCCAGCCTGCCAGCCATGAGTGGTCCCGGTTTCAGCCACGAACTCCGCCAGCGCCAGACGCAGTCACTCGTCCTTGCGCCCCAGCTCGTCCAATCCCTGAAAATTTTGCAGGTCGCGGCGCTTGACCTCCGGTCTGTCATCCAAGAGGAGCTGCAAAACAACCCCACCTTGGAAGAGGTGCTGCCCACCGATGGCGTCAGCCTCGACCAAGAGCGCGACGCCGAGGCTGCCAGCAATACCGGCGATTCACCCGAAGGTGAGCCCGCCGAGGGCCGCGAGGAAATGGATTTCTCAAAGGAGTTCGAGATCCTGGGCAAGCTTGACCAAGACTGGCGCGACCACCTTGCCAACGCCGGTGGCAACCAGCCGCACACCGCTGAGGATGCTGAGCGCCGCCAGCATTTCTTTGACTCGCTTGTCAGCGAGACATCGTTGCAGGAGCACCTGATGGGGCAGGCCGAGCTCGCCGATATCAGTCCGGCGGCCGTCGAGGCCATGCGCCATCTTGTCGGCAGCCTCGACGACCGCGGCTTTCTCACCCAGACGCCCAACGACCTCGCGCTTCAGTCTGGCCTGCCGCTAGAGGCCATGCAGGAGGCCGTGCGCCTGCTGAAAACCTTCGAGCCACCCGGCCTAGGAGCTAAGGACCTCGCCGAGTGCCTGATCCTCCAGCTCCAGGCCAAGGGTCGCGGCGGCTCGCTTGCCGCCCGCATTGTGCGCGACCACTATGCACTCCTCACCCGCCGCCGTATCCCCGATATCGCCCGCCGCGTGGGCGTCAGCGTGGAAAAAATTCAAGATGCCATCGCCGAGATCGGCGCGCTCGACCCCGCCCCCGGCCGACGCTTTGCCGAGGACAACAACCGCGTGGTTGTCCCCGATGTGACCGTCGAGCCAGACGGCGACGGTTGGAAAATACACCTCAACCACGACTACATCCCGCGCCTCCGCATCTCGCCCATTTACCGCGACCTCATTGCCAAGGGGACGCTCTCCAAGCAGGAGGGCCAATATCTACGCGAGCGCATCAACTCCGGTAAATTCCTCATCAACTCCATCGCCCAGCGCCAGCAGACCATCGAGCGCATCACCCGCGAGATTCTCAAGGCACAGGCCGGCTTCTTCCAGCACGGCGTCGCGCAACTCCACCCGCTCACCATGACGCAGATCGCCGATGTCGTCGGCGTCCACGAAACCACCGTCAGCCGGGCCATTGCCAACAAGTTCATCAAGACGCCGCACGGCGTCTTTGACTTCAAATTTTTCTTTACCCCTGGTTACCGCGCCGAGGGCGGCGACACGGTTTCCAATACGAGTGTAAAAGAAATGATCGCCGACCTGATCGCCGGCGAGGATCGTAGCCACCCATTGAGCGATCAGGAAATCGTCAGCCGGCTGAAAGAAAAAGGCCTGAGCGTCGCCCGTCGCACCGTCGCCAAATACCGCGAAGAACTCGGTCTTCTCTCAAGTAACCTTCGCCGCGAATACACGTGAGCCGGTGTGTTTGAAGCAGGAAACCAGAAAGCCTAGAATCAGATTGGCTTCTTGGGTTCCTGCTTAAACTCGCTCCATGCTCATGGAGTGCTGCTTGTCTCAGCACACCAGCGACCCGAAATCCATAAAGTCTGCCGTGAAGCCGCCTTTTACTCCCTTACAGATCACGCTTACGGCGTCGTGCGAGTGCAGCGACTCAAGGTGCGAGCACGCGATGCGGAAGTCCACCACACGCCGGTCGGCGTCAAACTCCCGGTAGAGCAGTCGCGCGGCGTCCTCGACGAATTTCAGATACGCCCCGTTCAGCTCGGCGAACGCCTGTTCATCCTCCCGCTTCACCATCACCTGCGTCTCAGTCTGGAGCGCGGCGAGGCAGTGCGCCTGGATGTCCTCAATCCAAATCTTTTTGCCCTCGGCCTCTTCCAGCGTGACGCGCGCCTTGCTACGCTGCGAGTGCGGCACGCCGTAGGCCCCACGCGTGTCACGCGCGTGCTCTGTTAGCTCCGCGCTGCACGGGCAGGCCGAAGAATAGACAAAGTCGAAATGCACGAACCGCCGGTAGCGCCCGTCGCGTGTCATCACGCCCTCGAACGCCACCTCGTAAAACTGCCAGCCCGACAGCCCGCTTCGCAGGCTCGGCCGCAACATCGGGTAAGAAAACGCCACCTTCAGCCGTGCGTCCTTTGTGTCCACCTTGCGCAGGTAGGCCTTCAGAATTTTTCCCATCCACTCGCCCGTCACGATGCCGTTTTTGTGCTCATAAAACGAGCGCATGATGCGGCTCATATTGATGCCCTTTAGCTCCGCTTCCAATGACACCGTGCCGGTCACGCTGGCCTCCAGTGTCAGCGTCTTGCCGACCTTCGTGCGGATTTTCAGGGGTAGGCGAAAATTATGGATACCGACCTGCTGGATGGGAACGTTGGCACCCTGAATGGCATCGTGTGCGGCGCGCATCATATCGGGCAACGAGGCGACGTGCGCCGGGGTCGAGCGAAATTTCTTATCGTAGCGGCGCGCGAGCTTCGCAGGCTGGCCGCTGCTCGAGTTATGGAGATACATCGGTTTCATGGAAAAACGTTTTTGGTTGGGCCGGGCGGGTGACGTGACCGCCCGCGCGGTTCAGCTACCGTCGGCGTCGGGGCCGTAAAAATCGGCGAAGTTGCGTGGCGTCTCGTAGAGACGCACGCGGTGCAGCTTGCCAGGCGGCGGGATCAGCGGCGCGATCTCGTGCCAGAACGCGATGACGAGGTTTTCCGTCGAAGGGATGATACCGCGCAGGAAGTCCACCTCGTCGTTGAGATTGCGGTGGTCGCATTTGTCCACCACGGCGCGGTGTAGCACGCGCTTCAGTTCGCCGAGGTCCATGATGTAGCCGGTGACCGGATCGGGCCGGCCTTTGAGCGTGACCTCCAGCACATAGTTGTGCCCATGCCAGTGTGGATTTGTGCAGAGGCCGTATTGTTTCTGGTTCCAGGCGAGGCTGCGCGTGGGATTGTAGAGCCGGTGCGCCGAGTTGAAATGCACCTGCCGCGTGATGAACACCGTCCCCGCCAGCACACGCGGTGCGGCGGCGCGGGAGGTGCGGACGGGCTTAGCGGCAGACTTGGATTTGGCGGCGGGACGCGGCATGGAGGGTCAGTAAGTAACAACAAATCGCCCCCGGTCAACCCGCGCCGTCGCTTGCAGCCGACTGATCAGTCATCGGGTTGCAAAAACAACAGCATTGCAAGGGGGCAGTTACCTTGTTTTCTCCAGCAGTCAGAACATAGGCTTGTGCTTACAGCTAGGAGCAGCGCCAACGCTGTCTTTCCTTTGACGAGACGCCAATTCTCCCGCGTGAGCCAATAGACAATCCATGAGCTACAGTGAACGGCTTGTGCTGTCGCTCAGGCTGCTCCGCCGCTTGCCCATCCATCGCACCAGCCTAGGTCGCCGCTGAGCTTTGGGTCACCAGGTTTGACGTTTTCGCTTTCAAAATCCTTGCCGCATACGCGCACCCGCATTCATCTCCCGCATGAGCCTCCGGTTTTGCATCCTCGGCAGCGGCAGCGCGGGCAATTGCGCGTTCCTGCAGACCGATGGTGCGCGCATCTTGGTGGACGCTGGCTTTTCGGCCCGCCGACTCGGCGAGCTGCTCGCCACCATTGGCGAGTCGCTGGAACGCATCGACGCGATCTTCCTTACGCACGAACACAACGACCACGCGGCGGGCGTAAGCGGCTTAAAAAAATTTCCGCACATCCGCGTCTTCGCCAATGCCGCCACGATGCGCGCGGTGCAGGACGGGCTTGGCCACCAGCCGGTGTGGTCGATCTTCGAGACCGGCGCGCGTTTCACGTTTCGCGACCTCGAGGTGCGTAGCTTCACCGTGCCGCACGACGCGCAGGAGCCGGTGGGCTTCACCTTCGCGACCGGCCACGAGGGCGATTTGCTTGCGCCGCGCCGCCGCGTCGCGTGGGTCACTGACCTCGGCCACGCGCCGCAGCACATCCACGAGCAGGTGCGCGATTGCGACGTGCTCGCCGTCGAGAGCAACCACTGTCCGCAGCTCCTCCAGGCCGACACCAAGCGCCCGTGGTCCACGAAGCAGCGCATCGCCGGCCGCCATGGCCACCTTTCCAACGAGGGCGCGCGCACGTTGCTTGAAGCCGTCGCGAGCCCGCGTTGGCGGCACGTTTTCCTCACGCACCTCTCGCGCGACTGTAATAGTCTCGCCGCCGTCGAGGCCGCCATCGCCGGCCTGCGCTCGCGGCTGGCGTGTGAGTTCTCGATCGTCGCCCCCGGCATGGGCGCGCCGATGGTCGAGCTAACGTGAGGCCCGCCCGGTTCCCCTCCGTTTCTCTTGCAATTGGGTCTGTGTTCTCGGCGCGAGCTGAGGTGGCAAAAATTAGTGTGGCCACCTCGCCCGGAAACCTGCGAGTGTGACCTTCTCATGAACCCTGTTCTCAAGCTGCTTCTCGAAGGCGGGAGTCTCACGACCGCGCAAATCGCGCAGGTCGCGGGCCTGTCTGTCGCCCAAGTTGAACAGCACCTGGAACAGTTGAAGAAAGATAAAATCTTCCTCGGCTGGCATCCGGTGCTCGATCTCTCCCGGGAGGCCGCCGCTGCTGCCGCCGTGCGCGCGGTCATCGAGGTCAAGGTCACGCCGGAACGCGGCGGGGGGTTCAACCGGCTCGCAGAGCGCATCGCGCGCTTCGATGAGGTCGAGTCCTGTTACTTGATGTCGGGCGGTTTCGACCTCTTGGTGTTTGTGCGGCAGCCGTCGTTGCAAAAAGTTGCGGCGTTTGTGTCGGAGCGGCTTTCGACCATCGAGGGCGTGCTCTCGACTTCAACCCATTTTATGCTGCGTTGCTACAAGGAGCAGGGCTTCCTGCTCGACGGTGGCGACGCGCCCAGCACCCGCCTCAACGTCGCGCCCTGACCCACCCCTCCATTTCATCCTGATTTTAAACACGGATGAATACGGATGGACACGAATCAGCCTCCGATATTTAATGGCCACAAAAAACACAAAGGGTCTGTTGGCGGATGAACCTCTCATGGCGCCTATGGGCGCGTGGAAGTTTTTCGCCGAAAATCTCGACAATTTTTGTGCTCTTCGGGGTCAGCCTTGTCTTGGTCTGATTCGTGTTAATCCGTGAAATCCGTGGTCTACACCTCCCCATGAATCCCTCCGATTACATCGCCCGCCATGTCGCCGGGCTCCCCAAGAGCGGCATCCGCGATTTCTTCGAGCTCGTCGCCAAGCTGAAAGGTCAGGACGTGATCTCGCTTGGCGTGGGCGAGCCCGACTTCGTCACGCCGTGGCATATCCGCGAGGCGGCGATCTACGCCCTGGAAAAAGGCAAGACCTACTACACGTCCAATCTCGGTCTCATCGAGCTGCGCCGCGCGATCTCGACCTATGTGGAACAGCACTTCGGCATCAGTTACCGGCCCGAGGATCAGGTTATAGTGACGGTCGGCGTGAGCGAGGCGCTTGATCTCGCGTGCCGGGCGTTCATCAACCCCGGCGACAAGGTGATGTTTCACCAGCCTTGCTATGTCTCTTACTCGCCGAGCGTCGTGCTCGCGCACGGCTCCGCCATCGCGGTGCCGACCTACGCAAAGGACAATTTTGCGCTGACTGCAGAGGCGCTGCGCGCCGCATGGCAGCCGGGCGCACGACTGCTCATGCTCAACCTGCCGTGCAATCCCACGGGCGGCACCTGCACCCGCGAGCAGTTGGAGAAAATTGCCGAATTCGCCCGCGAGAAGGACCTGCTCGTGCTCACCGATGAGATTTACTCGGAGCTCACTTTTGAAGGTACGCACGCCAGCATAGCCAGCCTGCCCGGCATGGCGGAGCGGACCATTTTCCTGCACGGCTTCTCGAAGGCGTTTGCGATGACCGGTTGGCGCATCGGCTACGCGTGCGGCCCGGTCGTGCTGATTGACGCGATGATGAAGGTACACCAATACTCTATGCTCTGCGCCTCGATCATCGCGCAGGAGGCGGCGCTGGAGGCGTTGTTGCGCGGCTGGGACAGCGTGCTCAAGATGCGCGAGCAATACCACCGCCGCCGCGACTTGATCGTGCGCCGCTTTAACGAGATCGGGCTCAAGTGCCACTCGCCGCGGGGGAGCTTCTACGCGTTTCCCGATGTGACCGTAACCGGCCTCACGGAGAAGGACTTTGCTACCAACCTACTCACGTCGCAAAAAGTAGCCGTGGTGCCGGGCATCGCGTTCGGCGAAAACGGCAAGGGCCACGTCCGCGCCTGCTTCGCCACCAGCTACGAGCAGCTCATCGTCGCCTGCGACCGGATCGAGCGGTTCGTGCAAGGCGCCAAAAAATAGGTGCACGCCAGGATCGATACGGCGGCAAACGAAAGGTATTTCTTCCTTTGCGCCCTTGGCATCCTTCGCGTGAGATAAAAATCATGAACCGCACCGTCGCCATCGTCGGCCGACCCAACGTCGGCAAGAGCCGCCTTTTCAATCGGCTCGCGCGGAAGCGCATATCCATCGTCCACGACCAGCCGGGCGTCACGCGCGACGTGATCTCTGCTGAGATCGCCGACGGCACCTACACGCTGCTCGATACCGGTGGCATCGGCTATAAGGGGCTCGACACGCCGGCCGCGCTCACAAAGGCGTCGGAGGTGCAGGTGGACTTCGCGATCGAGGCGGCCGGGCTCATTCTTTTCGTCGTCGACGGACTCGGTGGCATGACCTCGCTCGACGAGAAGATCGCCGCGCGGCTCCGCAAGGCAAAGAAGCCTGTGCGTCTCGTCGTCAACAAGGCCGACTTTGACGACACCAAGGTAGACCTTGCCGCCGCCTACCGCCTCGGCCTCGGCGAGCCGTTGCTCGTCTCCGCCGAACACGGCACGGGCGAGACGGAGCTGCGCCAGGCCATACTCGCCGCGCTCGGCCCCGTGCCGGGCAGCGATGCCGACGTTGCGGCCAGCGCCACCGCGAAGACGGCGGCCAGCCCGCTCTGCGTCTGCTTCATCGGCCGGCCCAACGTCGGCAAGTCCTCCCTCAGCAACCGCCTCCTCCAAAGCGACCGCCTGATCGTCAGCCCCGTACCCGGTACGACGCGCGACTCGGTCGAACTGCCATTCGATTTTCGCGGCCGCGACGGCAATCTTTATCCGTTTCGATTGATTGATACCGCCGGCCTCAAGGCCGCGACCAAGCTCGCGTCACCGGTCGAGTATTTTTCCCGGCTGCGCTCGCTCGATGCGATCAAACAGACAGACGTGGTGTTCCTCGTGCTTGATGGTGTGGAGGGCGTCACGCAGCAGGACAAGGCCATCGCCGGCGAGGCCATCAAGGAGCGCAAGCCCATTGTGGTGGTTGTCAATAAATGGGATCTGGTGAAGAAATCGTTCAAGGCCGACGGCGGGTTCGAGCCCTACAAGAGCGAGCGCGATTACCGTGAGAAATACGAGCATGCGCTCTTCGAGCGGCTGTATTTCACGCCAGGCGCGCCGCTGATTTTCGTCTCAGCGATGAGCGGCTACGAGGTGGATCGGATGCTCAACTCCGCCGTGAAGCTCCACCGGATGCTCGACACGAAACTCTCCACGGCGAAGCTTAACAAGACCATCGGCTATCTCGCCGAGCGCACGCCGCCGCCATCGATTGGCGGAAAACGTTTTCGCATCTACTATGCTACGCAGACGGGCAATCGCCCGTTTCGCATCAAAGTATTTTGCAACCGTGAGGACAAGCTGCCCGAGAGCTACCGGCGCTACCTCGAGGCCGGGTTGGTCGAGGAGTTCGGGCTGAACGGCTGCCCGATTTATTTCGACCTTGTCGGCAAGGAGAAGCCGGAGCCGGGGATGTCCTTCAGCGCGCTGCGTGAGGCACAAGAGAAGGCGCGGCACATCGCACCGGTCCCTAAGTGGAAAAAACGCGAAGGCGCGGCAGGGCAACTTTCCTCCCATGAAACCATCGAAGACTGACCATCAAGGCGACGAGGCACTCGTCCTCGCCACCCCGAAACTGGAGCTGGTCGTGACGACCTCCGTCGGGCCGCGGGTGAGGTCGTTCCGCTCGCGCGCTGGCCGCGTGGGCAACGTGTTTCTCGAGCTGCCCGCCGACGAGAAACGCTCGCTGGGCTACCTGCTCCGCGGCGGCCACCGTCTCTGGCACTCACCCGAAGACGCCGTCCGCACTTACCAGCCCGACGACGAGCCGCTCGACGTGAAATTTCTGCCCGAGGGTGTCGCACTCACACAACCCGTCGAGGCGCGGACGGGTATGCAGAAAGGGATGAAGATCGAATTGCCCAGCGATCGCGTCGTAAAAGTCACCCACACGCTCAAGAATTGCGGCCTCTGGCCCGTCGAGTGCGCGCCGTGGGCGCTGACGATGTTGCGCGCCGACGGCTACGGCGTCGTGCCCCTGCTGCCCAAGGGCAACCACGCGGCAGGCGATTTTCTGCCGACCTACGCGATGGTGCCATGGTCGTTCACCGACCTGTCGCCGCCGGTCTGGAAATTTGGCCGCAACTTCGTCGGCGTGGATGTCGCTAAGGCTAAATCCGCGCAAAAAATCGGCCTCACCAACTATCCCGGCTGGTCGGCCTGCTGGATCGACGGCGTGACCTTCGTGAAATACGCGCCGGTCGTGCACGGGGCGGCCTACCCCGACCTCGGATGCGCGTTCGAGACGTTCACCAACGGTCATGTGTTGGAGTTGGAGACGCTCGGCGCACTCGCCAAGATCGCGCCCGGCAAAACGGTCACTCACGTTGAGTGGTGGACGATTCTTGAAGGCCTGCCGAAACCCGATAGCGATGCCGTGTTCGAGAAGAAACTCGTACCTGCCGTCGCCCGGTGGCTGAAGACCATATAGGCCCGACCGCCGGTCGGGCGTGCAGCATGAACCCGCCGCTCAAACTTGTTTTTCTCGGCTCTGATGCCATCGCACTGCCGCTGCTCAACTGGCTGGCCGAAGCAGGTGGCGCGCATGCGCAAGTCGTTGCGGTAATTACGCAGCCAGACCGGCCTGTCGGGCGCGGCCAAAAAATCCAGGCCAACGCGATCAAAACCTGGGCGCTGGCACATGGCGTGACTGTCTTCCAGCCGGAGAAACTTACCGACGACATCGCTGTCCAGTTGGCTACGCTCGCGCCCGACGTGGCGCTCGTCATGGCCTACGGCCACATTCTGCGCGACGACTTCATCGCCATCCCGCGTCTTGGCACGCTGAACTTACACACGTCGCTCCTGCCGTATTATCGCGGTGCCTCGCCGATACAGACCGCCATTGCCAGTGGCGAATGCGAGACTGGCGTGACGCTCATGCGCATCGTCCGTGAACTCGACGCCGGCCCGGTCGTCGATGCGGAGCGCGTGACCGTCGCCCCGCATGACACCGCCTCCGAGGTGGAGCAAAAGCTGTCCACCGCTTGCGTTCCGCTGCTCGCGCGTACGCTACCCCCGCTCGCCGCTGGCACGCTGACGTTCACTCAGCAAGACCACGCCACCGCGACCTATTGCCGTAAATTGGAAAAACCCGATGGTGCGCTCAATTTCGCCGTCCCCGCGACTGTGCTCGCCGCCCGCATCAACGGTCTCTATCCGTGGCCCGGTTGTGTGGTCGAGATCGCCGGCCAGATGGTTAAGCTCGGTCTAGCCGACGTGGTTGCCACCGCCCGCACTAGCCCGTTGTGTCCGCCCGGCAACATTCTCGGACACGACCCTGAAGCCCTGCTCGTCAACACTGGCGACGGCGTGTTGCGCCTATTGCGCCTCCAACGCCCCGGCGGCAAAATGCTTCCGGCCGCCGATTTTCTACGCGGCTTTCCGCTTTTGCCCGGCACGCTGCTTCCCTCGCGACCGATGCCGGCACTGGTAGGGTCGCGCCCTTTTCCGCGGATGGGACACGCCTAATGGCCTGGATGACTTGCGTCGGATCATGCCAGATTGACCTACGCGACCGTCGGCATCCGAAATTGGTTCTCGTTCTCCACCCCAATCTAGTTTTCCTTCACTGGCATCAATGAAGCTCACTGACCTGAACCGTGACGGCGGCATCGGCGCAAACTCTCTCCTCCTCCAGCTCGGCGACCTCCGCATCCTCGTGGACTGCGGTCTCCACCCCAAGCAGACCGGCCGCCGCGCTACACCCGATCTCGCCGCACTCCGCGGCAAGCGGCTCGACCTGATCATCCTAACGCACTGCCATCTCGACCACCTCGGCAGTTTGCCCGTCGTGATGCGCGAGCATCCCGACACTCCCGTCGTGATGACGCAGCCTAGCCGCATGCTCGCCGAGCGCATGCTCCATAACTCCGCCAACGTCATGCTCCGCCAGCGTGACGAGGATAACGTTACCGACTATCCGCTGTTCACCCACGAGGAGTTGGAGCGTATCGCTCCGCGCTTCACCGCACTGCCGTTCGGCCACGCGAAAAAATTCTCCGGGGGCAAAGACGAAGTCGAGCTCACGTTTCATCCTGCCGGCCACGTCGCCGGTGCGGCGGGCGTCGAGCTGCGCCATAAGCATCGCGGCATTTTCCTCACGGGCGATGTGCTGTTCGATAATCAGCGAATCTTGTCTGGTGCGAAGTTTCCCGCGGGCAACTTCGACACGCTCATTACCGAGACCACCCGGGGCAATACTGCGCGCGCCATCAAGCACAGTCGTGCCGACGAAATGGCGCACCTCGTCGCCAGCATCAACGCCACCATTGAGCGCGGCGGCTCATTTTTGCTGCCCGTTTTCGCGCTCGGCCGGATGCAGGAAATTCTCACCATCGTTGCCGACGCGCGGAAATTTAATCGCCTCATTGAATGCCCCATCTTTGCCAGCGGACTCGGCCTCGACCTCGCCGACTACTTCGATGAGATCACGCGTAAAACGCGGCAGCTCCAGTTTAGTAAAAGTGTCATCAAGGACCTCCGGCTTAAGCCGCTCCCGCGCCAGCTTAAACCCGGCGAAGATCAAAAGCAAAACGCGCTCTACATCGTCAGCTCCGGCATGATGGTTGAGCGCACGCCTAGCTACACACTCGCTTCTGGACTCGTTGGCCACGCCCGCAACACGGTCGGCTTTGTCGGCTACTGCGACCCCGACACTCCTGGTGGTCAGCTACTCGCGGCGAAGCCCGGCGACGATTTTCTCTTCAAAACCGCAAATGTGAAGACGAAGATTAAGGCGAAGATTGAGCGTTTCCACCTCAGCGGCCACGCCGACCGCGAGGAACTGCTGGAGTTTGCCGTGCAGGCGACGCCGCGCAGCATTGTTCTGACCCACGGAGACCCGGCTGCACGCAAATGGTTCGCCGAACAACTCGCGGCCAAGGCCCCCGACTCCAAGGTATTCGACCCCGTGCCGGGGCAGGAATACTTGGTGTAAAGGAGGAAGCCTGCAGCTTGGAAACGGAGGCTGGCCGCTGCGAACAGCTAAACCCGGCTGTGGCTCAATTTTCCCCGGCCTGCACGGATTTCACCTGACTTACGGACATCCAGCTTCCATGTTTTCCCCCCTGCGTGGCCCCCTCGCTTGAAACCACCACCTGCGATCATCCTTTCCGGCTGCTCTGGCGAATCCGGTGGGCGCTGGCGATTTTCATCGTCGGGCTGGTGCTCAGCGGCGTGACAGCGTTTCCGCTCTTGCACGAGCTGAACTGGCTCTGCGCGCGGCTCGGCTACGCCGCCGCCGTCCTCCCCGAGGGACACACCGGACTAGCCTACTGGTTACTGCTCATACGTCATGCGCTGGCCGAGGAGCACGCGCGTTTTCCCTTCCTTGCCTACGGCACAGACTGGCTGGCGTTTGCGCACATCGTCATCGCGTTTTTCTTCGTTGCGCCGCTGCGCGACCCAGTGCGAAACATCGCCGTGCTGCGCGCCGGCATGGCGGCATGTGTGGCGGTCGTCCCGCTTGCGCTTATCTGCGGTGGTGGTCGCGGCATACCACTCTATTGGCGGTTGATTGATTGCTCTTTCGGCGTCTTCGGCATCGTACCGTTGTGGCTGGCGTGGCGTTGGACGAAACGGCTGGAAATCTCAGGAAATAATTCAACAACCATGAACGCATGAGCCTGAAATTCAGTTCTTGGTCTCTTGGTTTCTGAGTTTCTCCCCTGTTTTTTGCTTTATTTCATCTGCATTAGTTCCTGCAGACGTGCGTTCATGGTCGGGCTGCCGGCGCAGTAGACGATACGTTTCATTTTCAGGTCGAACAGTCTCATCGGGAACTGCTCACCGTTCAGGAAATGCACCTCACCACCCGCCGCGAGCACGAGCGGGATGGCGGCGGCGAGATCCCAGATCTTTACGTTGAAGTCCACACAGCCGTCGAGCAGCCCAGCGGCAACGTAGGCGAGGTGCAGCGTCGCGGTCCCGAGGCCGCGGATCTTGAATTGCCCCAGTACAGCGTCGGCCAGCGGCACCAGTTTTTTGTCGGCCGGACTGTGGAAGCCGATGAGCGACTCTGGTGTGAGCGGTGCGTCGTTCACGCGCAACGCGCGCGCGCCGTCCCATGCGCCGAAGCCCGGCCCTCCGTGCAGCAGCACACGCCGACTCAGGTCATAGATGACGCCGATGGCTGGCTGGCCGTCGCGCACCAGTCCCAGAGAAATAGCGCAGTGCGGGATGCCGAGCGCGTAGTTGTTAGTGCCATCCACCGGGTCGAGCACCCACGCGAACGGCGCGGTCACCGGTACGGGTGCGCCGGGGTCAGCCAGCTCTTCACTGAAAAACTGGTCGCGCGGAAACTGTGCGCGTAGCTCACGAAAAATGTTCTCTGAGATGGCGAGATCCACGGCCGTGACGCGGGTACCGTCGGCTTTCCATTCGCTTTTCACGCGGCCAAATTCGCGATGGAGCAGCTCCGTCTGCGCCAGCACGGCGCGTTTGGCTGCTTCGAGTCGGGTGGTGGTTTCGGTAAGCGACATAGCTTGCGACGAAACACCGGTGTGCGGTGAAAAACAAAACCCAAATTTGGCCGGCTGGTACGCTTGAGATTGCGGCGGCACACAAAACGCTTTTCTTTTACGCGTATGAAAACCCGCCTGCCTTTCCTGCTTTGTCTTGCGTTGTCCTGGGCTCTGTCCACGGGCTGCCAGGTCGTGCCGGAAACTGGGCGCAAGCAATTGATGCTCGTCTCCCCCGCCGAGGAGGCTCGCTCGGGGCTGGCGGCCTTTGCTGACATCAAAAAAACGGAAAAACTCACCACCAACCCGGCCTATATCGCCCAAGTTCAGCGCGTGGGGGCGCGCATTGCAGCTTCCGTCGGCGCGCGAATGCCCGGCACCAACTGGGAGTTCGCGGTGTTTGACTCGGCTGAGGTCAATGCCTTCGCGCTGCCCGGCGGTAAGGTCGGCGTGTACACCGGCCTACTCAAATTGGTCGCTTCCGATGACGAGTTGGCCATTGTGATGGGCCACGAGATTGCACACGTCACCTCGCACCACGGCGGCGAGCGCACTTCCCAAAATCTTGCGGTCGCCGGCATTGGCGCACTGCTGGCCGTCGGCCTAGCCGAGCAGGATGTCAGCCCCGCACGGCGCAACCAAATCCTGACCGCCTATGGCCTCGGCTCGACCGTGGGGGTGCTGCTGCCCTTTTCCCGTGCGCACGAGAGCGAGGCCGACATGATCGGCCTGCAATTCGCGGCGGGCGCGGGCTACGACCCGCGCGCAGCGGCGGCGTTTTGGCGCAAGATGAGCGCTGCGCACACCGGCCCGCGGCCGCCGCCGTTCCTGTCCACCCACCCGGCCGACGCTGAGCGCATCGCTGCGCTGGAGGCGCTCGCTCCTCGCTTCATGGGCCTCTACACGGCGAGTAAGGCGCGCTACGAATAGAAGTCCGGTCAACTGCTCCGGAACTGGAGCGAGCGGACGTGGGCGCAGCCGGGGAGAGCGCGGATGCGGTCAACGATGAGCTGTCGGTTCAGGAAGAGCTCGTTGCGGACGACCGCGTGCGTCGTGAGGATAGCGAGGCGACCACGTGCGTCAATCTGGGTGGCATGCGAGTAGGCGGCGTTGGGCGCGCCGACGAGCTCAGCCCAATGGTCGCGGATGGTCTGCTCGACCGAGGGGCGGCCAACTTGGTATTTCACCAGCAGGTCTTCGACCAACCCGGCCATCGCGCGTGTCGGACGTCGGCGCATGCGGCCGGAAGATTCGTCGGGGACTCCGCGAAAATCCGCGATGAGCCGTTCAGCCACGCGGGAGAAATGCAGCACACTTTCGCTGTCCTTGACGGCTGCGATCGACCGTGGAGCGGAATCGGCGGGAGACGCAGGGCCGGTTGACTTGGCTGCAGCAGGCATAGCGACTCAGACCGACGCGCCCTGCAAATCGTAGAGGGACTTGTAGAGCGGGCTAGTGGCATAAACACTGGCGTGAGGACCGGCGGCGACGATGTGGCCTTGCTCGAAGACGAGAATGGTCGAGGCGTCGCGGATGGTGCTGAAGCGGTGCGCGATGATGAGCACGGTGCGGCCGGCCATGAGCTTTTTTAGCGCGGCCTGCACAAACGCCTCGCTCTCACTGTCGAGCGCGCTGGTGGCCTCGTCGAGGATGAGGATGGGCGCGTCGCGCAGAAAAGCACGGGCGAGGGCGACACGCTGGCGCTGTCCGCCGGAGAGTGACGCACCGCGCTCGCCGACAATCGTGTCGTAGCCCTGTGGAAACGCGGAAATGAAATCGTGTGCAAACGCATCACGCGCGGCCGCTTCGACTTCGGCACGCGTCGCATTAGCCCGGCCGAGTAGGATGTTGTTGCCGATGGTGTCGTGAAACAGCACGGCCTCCTGCGAGACTAGGGCGAGGTTGCGGCGGAGGTCGGCGAGGCGCATTGCGCGCACGTCAATGTCGTCAATGGTGACGGCTCCCGAAGTGGCGTCGTAGAAACGCGGCACGAGATTGGCAAACGTGGTCTTGCCTGCGCCGGTCGGCCCGACGAGCGCGCAGACAGTGCCGGCCGGAATGCGGGTGGAAATGTCACGCAGTACCGGCGTGTCGGCGCGGTAAGCGAAGGCGACATTGCGAAGCTCAATGTCGCCGCGCAGCCGCGCGACTGTGACGGGAGTAGCCGGATCGGCGATGGTGACGGGCTCGTTGAGTACTGTCTCTAGGCGGTCGAGGGCGGCGGTGCCGCGCTTCAATTCGGAGTTGAGCAGGCCGAGGCGTTTGATCGGCTCGTAGCATTGCTGAAGCGCGGTCAGGACGCCAAACAGCACGTCGAATTTGAGGCCCTTATGATAAGCGTAGACGAGCGTGAGCGCGACGCCGCAGGCCGAGATGAACTCGACCAGCGGGCCGATAAGCTGGACGTATTTGGCGATCTTTAGCTGCGCGGATAGTAGCGCGCGTGACGTGGACCGGAATTGGCCGGCGACCTGCTCCTCTAGCCCGAAAGCCCGGATCTCCCGGGCTGCGCCGAGGCTTTCGCCCAGCTGCGCCGAAAGCGAACCCATCTCTGCCTGCGACTGCTGCGCACGTTTGAGTACCTTGCGCGCGGCCTGCCGCACTGGAAACACCCCCAACGGCACAAGCGCGAGGCACACGAGCGCCAGTGTCACCCCTTCCGCTGCCACCGCCTGATAAATGACGAAGCCGATGGCGGCCACCAGCGTAAGTGGATGCTTCACCCCCTCGCTAGCAGTCAGAGTGATGGCCGATTGCACTTGTTGCGCGTCGGCCAAGGCCCGCGCGGTAAGGTCGCCGGCCCGCTGCCCTTGCAACCAGCCGAGGGGTAATACCTGAAGTTTGCGAAAAAAATCCAGCCGGATCGCCTCCAGCACGCGTGTGCCGATGAGCTGGAATAAATACGTGCCGGCAAACCCAGCCACCCCACGTACCAGAAATAGCGCCGGTACGAGCAGCACGAGCCACGCAATCTCCCCCTCGGATCGTGTGCGCGCTCCGTCAAACACCGGGCCGATCACCTTCTTGAGCAGCAGCGGCAGACCGACCCCGCTAGCCGCCGAATACACGACGAGGCACACAAACGCCAACACGAGTTGCCCGCGCACGGGCTGGAGATGGCGGAAATATGGGCGGAAGCGTTTCATGCCGAGGCGGACATCTCAGTCTTTGGCGGCGCGCACGTCGAGCGCATCCCGCAGCCCGTCGCCAAGAAAGTTGAGCGAGAAGAGGGTGAGCGAAAAAATCCCTCCGGGGAAAACGAGCAACCACCAGCATTCTTCCATTCGCTCGGCCCCGTCCTTGATGAGTGTGCCCCACGAACTCATAGGCGCGTCGACGCCGAGGCCGAGGAAGCTGAGGAACGCCTCCAGCATCATCACCGCCGGCACCGTGAGAGTAGCATAGACGACGATGGGGCCGAGGGCGTTGGGTAGCACATGGCAGAAAAGGATGCGCGCCGGTCTGTAGCCCAGCGCCCGCGCCGCCTCGATGTATTCCATCTTTTTGATCGCCATGACGTGGCCGCGCACGATGCGCGCCATGGTGAGCCACTCGACGGCGCCGATGGCGGCGAACATCACCAAAATTTTCCCTGCGCCCTGCCAGCCGCTCAGACCAGGCAACGCGGTGAGCCAAGTGTCGAAGCGTTGCATCGGGTCTTTCAGAAACACTAGGAGCAGAATGACAATGATAGTGAATGGGAGGGCATTAAGGATGTCGGCGGCGCGCATCATCAGCGTGTCGGCGCGCCCGCCCTGCCAGCCGGCGACGGCGCCATAGGTGACACCGATGGTGAGTGCGACGAACGAAGCGACAAAGCCGACGAGCAGCGAGATACGGCCACCGTAGAGAATGCGTGCGAGCAGGTCGCGGCCATGGAGATCGGTGCCGAGCCAGTGGGCGGCGCTGGGCGCGGCTAGGCCGTGGGCGAGATTTTGCTCACGCCACGACTGGGCGAAGAATGGACCGATGACAAAGCACAGCAAAACCAGCGCGAGCAATGTACTACCGCCAAAGATCGCGAGCTGATTCCGGCGCAGGCGACGCCACGCATCTTGCCAAGGGGAGAGGCCGGCTGCCGCCTCTTCCGGAGGGGGAATGTTCAGTTGGGGGGGGCGATCGCTCATGGACGGAGATTTTACTATTCCAGCGCGAGCTTGGGGTTCATCCACGCCTGGAGGACGTCCGCGAGAAAATTACAGACCACGATGAAAGTGCCGTAAACGACGACGGTGCCGAGCACGAGGGTGTAGTCGCGACTGGTCACGCTCACGACAAACTCGCGGCCGAGGCCGGGGACTTGAAAAATCGTCTCAACGGCGAACGAGCCGGTGAGAATGCCGGCCGACGCCGGGCCGAGCCACGCGACGGCCGAGAGTAGGCCGCCTCGCAGAGCATGGTGGAAGACGACCCGCGATGCGGACGCGCCTTTCGCCCGCGCGGTGCGAATGAAATCCTGCGCGAGCACTTCGATCATGCCGCCGCGCGTCAGACGTGCGAGCGGCGCCGCGTAGGCGAGGCCGAGCACAAACACCGGCAGCACAGCGTCGCGCGGCTCATACCAACCGAAGGGGTTGAGCCAGCGCAGTTGCACGGCGAACAGGAGCGAGAACAGCGGTCCGCTTACAAATGTCGGTACACACAGGCCAGTGAGCGACCATGCCGACACCAGCCGGTCGATCCAGGTGTTGTGCCAAAGTGCGGCGACGACGCCCGCACCAATGCCCAGCCCTAGAGCGACAAGGAGCGCGAGCGTGCCGAGCTTGAGCGACACGGGCAGCTCGGTCGCGATGATTTCGTTGACCGTGCGGCTGGCGTATTTGAACGAAGGACGCAGGTCGATCCCGAACGCAGCCTTGAGATCGAAGCTGCTGCGCAGGGCGAGTGGGGTAAATTTTTTCGGGCAGAGGTCCCAGAGATAATCGCAGTATTGTTTCCAGAGCGGGTCATCGAGATGGTAATAGGCGTCGAGGTTGCGCTGGATCTCAGGTGGGAGAGATTTTTCCCGCGTGAACGGGCCGCCGGGCGCGAAACGCTGAAGAAAGAACGTCAGCGTGATGATGACGAAGAGCACCGGGACGGCTTGCAGCAACAGGCGGCGGGCGAGGTAGCGGAGCATGGACTAAGCAAGGCGGAAGGATACGCGGGCGGAAAGGCGGAAATTGCCATTGATTATTCCTCGCACCGGGCAGGATAGTCCGACCGGCCTTTACGTTCCCCTCCGTGTTTATCCCGGCAACCCTTTCCCCGTGAAAAAAACATTCTTCCTTATTCGTGTCACACTGGTTTCCCTCCTCTGCGGTTTCAGCGCGCGGTCGGTTAGGGCCACCCCAACACCGGTGTTGTCGGCCACGAAGGATGCCACCGGTGTGACGCTGCGGCTCTCGTCCGGTGTGTTGCGGCTAGAGGTGAGTGACGACCGTACGATCCACGTCACGGCCGGGGCAACGGACATGCTGCCCGTGAAAACAGAGTTGGTGGTTAACCACCGCTGGACGCCAGCGGCGTTTGAGTGGCACGAGGACGGGGCGAAGTTCATGCTGCGCACGGCAAAATTTGGCGTTGAGGTGGATCGAGACACGGGCACGGTGGCATTTGTTGACGCCGCCGGGAAAACTCTCCTGCGCGAGCCGGTCGGCGGCGGCCGCACGATGACCGAGACCAAACCGGCGACCGCCGGCGCGCCAGCGCTCTATCGCGTCGAACAATCCTTCATTGCGCCAGCCGACGAGCGGCTCTACGGCATGGCCGAAGCGCAGGACGGAGTGTGGAACTGGCGCGGGCTGCCGATCGAACTACGGCAGCTCAACACGCAGGCGGCGTTTCCGGTGCTTGTCTCCAGTAAGGGCTACGGCCTCCTCTGGGACAACGCCTCACTCACGGACTTCAATCCCGTGGACCAACAAATTGAGCTCGTGGTCGAAGGCGCCGCCGTCCCTGCGTCCGTCGGTGGTCCGACGGCGACCGAGCAGTTGTCGGCTGCACCGGCGGCACCTCCCGCCCGTGGCCGCGGCCGGGGACCGGCACCGGCCGCGGTGCGCGTGGGAACGTTTACCAGTGGTGCGGCGGGCGAGTATGTTTTTTTTGCTAAGGACGGCGACCGCCGCAACGACCTCGGCATCGTCGTGGATGGCAAAACGGTTGCGCGCATCCAGAACCAGTGGGTTCCATATACACTTCTGGGTCGCGTCACCCTTCCAGCCAACACTACGGTGCCGGTACGGCTGTTGGGCGGGGGGCGAGATGCAAAGCTTTTCGCGCGCCCGCTCGGCGACACAACCACGTTTCGCTCGCAGGTCGCCGAAGGTGTGGACTACTGGTTTTTCTACGGGCCGGAATTGGACGAAGTCGTCGCCGCCTATCGCACCGCGACTGGCACGGCCCCGCTCTGGCCGGAGTGGGCCTATGGTTTTTGGCAATGCCGCGAGCGCTATTCCAGCTCGCAGCAGATTCTCGACACCGTCGCGGAGTTTCGCCGTCGACAAATTCCGCTAGATCTCATCGTGCAGGACTGGCAGTATTGGGGCAACCACGGCTGGGGTGCCTACGAGTGGGATACCGCGAAATATCCCGACCCGGCCGCAATGATCAACTCGTTACACGAACAGAACGTGCGTTTTATGATCTCAGTTTGGTCAAACCCCAAAGGTAAGGCCGGCGCCGATCTGACCGCGCACAAATATGTCCTCCCTGGCACTGACTGGGTTGACCAGTTCAATCCCGCGGCACGCGAACTGCGCTGGAAATACATCAACGATGCTTTTTTCAGCGCCGGCACGGATGCCTGGTGGCAGGATGCCACCGAGCCAGCCGACGATGGCAACCCGATGGCCGGCAGCTCGGTGTTTTTTGGCCCCGGCGACCTCTATCGGAACTCCTATCCTCTCTTCGCTAACCAGACGATTTATGATGGCCAACGCGCGGCTGCACCGGACAAGCGCGTTGTCATCCTCACGCGCTCGGCCTTTCCCGGCCAGCAACGCTACGCGACGGCGCTCTGGTCAGGAGACATCAACGGCAACTGGGACTCATTCCGCCGCCAAATCCCTGCCGGCCTGAACGTGAGTGTCGCCGGCCTACCGTATTGGACGACTGACACCGGCGGCTTCTTCCGGCCACGCGACCAATACCAGTCCGAGGATTACGCCGACCTGCTCGTCCGCTGGTTCCAATATAGCACTTTCTGTCCAGTGCAGCGCATCCACGGCTACCAGAGTGAGACGGAATTTTGGAAATATCCGTCGGCCGAGCCAACCTTGATCGCTTACGATCGGCTTCGCCACCGGCTAATCCCGTACACTTATTCGACCGCGTGGCGCGTGACTCATGATCACTACACGATGATGCGCCCCCTGGTGATGGATTTTCGCGACGATTCGGTGGCCGCCGACATTGCTGACGAGTACATGTTTGGCTCCGCATTTCTCGTGAGTCCGGTCACGCAACCGAAGGCGACGACGCGTGATGTTTATCTGCCGAAGGCCGGCTGGGTAAATTTTTGGACCGGCGAGCCGACGGCTGATGGCCGACACGCCACCGTCGCTGCGCCGCAGGATCAGATTCCGTTATTCGTCCGGGCGGGTAGCATTGTGCCGTTTGGTGCCGAGGTGCAATTTGCTCGGGAAAAACCCGCCGATCAAATCGAACTCCGCGTGTATCGCGGTGCTGACGGCAACTTCACCCTCTACGAGGACGAAGGCGACAATTACCACTACGAGCAAGGTGTATATGCCACGATTCCCATCCATTGGAATGAAGCGCGCAAGACACTCACCATCGGCGCTCGCGCCGGTGAGTTCCCGGGGATGTTGAAGGAGCGGACGTTTCGTGTCGTCTGGGTGCGCCCGGAAAAGGGCGCCGGCGCACTCGCCGTTAAGGATGCCGATACCGAAGTTCGCTATGTGGGTAATGCCGTTGAGATTCGCGCGCCGTGAATTTGAATATTTCCACCACCTAATTGCGCGCTCCGATGAAATGCGTTCCCTTGCTTCTCTCCGTGTTAATGGGCGCCGCCCAACTGGATGCAGCTGGTACATCGGCGGGGCGCATTTTTGAGGCAGAAGCGGCTGCTTATGGCAGCTGCACGAAACTAGCCGACGGCGAGGCTTCTGGCGGTTATCTCATCAGCCTTGGAAAGGTCGGGGACAGCATCCAATTTAACAAACTTCCGGCGGCGAGCAAAGTGGCCATCCGTTACTCCTCGGTGCAAGTGGGGACGATTAGCGTCGCCATCAACGCCGCGCCACCACGCAAGGTGAATGTCCACTCTTCTGGCGCTCTGAGTGGCTCCTTTCTCCACGCGAGCATTGATCTCGTGATTCCCGCCGATGCCACCCTGACCATCAGCCTCGCAGACAGCGATGTCGCTCTGAACCTCGACCGCATTGCGATCGGTGACGGTGACTTGGGGCTGCCGCCGGACATCTGGAACCTGCCGCCCTTGCCGGTGGCTGCCGGGCCATATTCTGCCGACTGGAGGGCTTTGAGCCAGATGTATGCCGTGCCGGAGTGGTGGCGTGACGCGAAGTTTGGCGCGTGGGCGCACTGGGATCCGCAGTCGATGCCGGAGCAGGGCGATTGGTATGCGCGCAAAATGTATCTGGAAAACGATCCAGTCTATGCGTTTCACGCCGCGACTTTTGGTCATCCCGCAGAATACGGTTACAAGGATATTGCCCACAACTGGGTGATTGACCGGTGGAATCCCGAAGAATTGATGAACCTGTATGTCGAGATGGGGGCCCGTTACTTCGTCGCGATGGGCGTGCACCACGACAACTTCGACTGTTGGGATTCCACCTTCCAGCCGTGGAACTCTGTCCGTGTTGGCCCCAAGGTGGACATTGTCGGCACCTGGGAAAAGGTCGCACGTGCGCACGGCCTGCGCTTCGGCATTGGCTTTCACGACACGCCAGGACGGACATGGGGCCAGTTTATGACCGTGCGTTACACCAGCGACAAACGCGGCCCGAACCAAGGCGTACCCTACGACGCCCTTCAGACGATTCTGGACGGAAAAGGCAAATGGTGGGAGGGCATGGACCCGGTGGATTTATACGGACCAATCCACACCCGCGCGGACCCACTCCATTCCCCGTTCGCCAACCAATTCATGTGGCGGGTGGACGATGCCATTACGAAGTATCATCCTGATATGATCTATTTTGATGAGCACGCAGGCGATTCGCAAACAGATCTCGGGGTGCGAATGGGGCTGGGATTTCTCGCCCCGCCGCTGATCGCGAACTACTACAACAAGTCTCTGCAATGGAACCGCGGAAAAATGGATGTCGTGGTCAACCTCAAGGGCGTGGGCGGGCGGTACAATAGCTTTCAAAACAGCCCCGAACTGCTTCCCCACGTCGACCGCTCCTTGGTCAAAAGCACTGAGACGATCATCGAATCTCAGATCACGGCCTATTCCTTCCAGACCGAGACCAGTATCGCTGACTGGCATTACAAGACCGGCCAGAAATATATGGACGCCCCCACCATCATCCAGGCGTTGATGCGGAACGTTTCGCGCAACGGCACGATGCTCCTTAACCTCACGCAACATGGACGTGGCGATCTCGATCCTGAAGTGGTGCGCATCTGCAAAGACGTTGGCGCATGGCTGAAAACCAACGGCGAGGCGGTTTACGGGTCGCGTCCGTTCGAGGTGTCGGGTGAGGGTGCAACTTGTTTTACCCGCAACGCCGGCAAAGTTTACGCTGCGGTGCTCGATTGGAGCGGGGGACCAATCACAATCAAAGCCCTTCGCGCTGGCGGGACGACTCTGGGTAAGATCTCCAAAGTCGAGCTGCTTGGCTCGGAGGTGGCGTTGAGCTTCATTCAAGACGAGCAGGCGTTGACCGTAACTCCCACTGGAGAGCCCCCGCCGCTCTTAGGCATCGCAAATGCCACCCTTGCTTCACGTGGCAGGGTCTTGCGCATCACCCACGACTTGGGCTGGTTTAATGACGACGATCCCGGCGTCGTAGCACCGGGTTGGATCCGGCGCTGCAATCTTGGTACTGCAGATTTCAACAATGACCTCACGATCAGTGAGACGCCCGGTGAAGTGTGGAGCGCCTCCTTTACCGGAACCGGCGTCTCAATAGTCGCGCCGCGCGAGCCGGGCGCCGGAACGATCGAAATCCAAGTCGATGGCCAGGCGCCGGTCACCGCGGATTTGAACACCACGGGTGCGCGGCAGGCCCGGCAGGTGGTGAGCGAATTCTCCCGACTGGCTCCTGCCCATCACAATATCCGCATCATTCATCGCGGTCCCGGCCCCGTGGCGGTGGATGCTTTGATTGTCCGCCTGAATGCTGAATGAATTTTAACAGTGTTGTCGATTGGAACCTCCGCCCCGCCACCAATGCCCGCCGCTTGCTCGTTTGACTTCGCCAATCACGAAAACTGCCATGCAGACAAACCGCATCCTAGCCGCCTTGTTAGGGATCTCGCTGGTAACAGTTGGCTTGTCCGCTGCCCCGACATCGAAGGTCGCCCTCGTTACCCCCACGCCGCCGATGGGCTGGAATAGCTATGACGCGTTCGGCGACAGCGTCACCGAGGCCGAAGTGTTAGCCAATGCGATCTATGTGAAGAACAAGCTACTCGCGCACGGCTGGAATTACATCGTCATTGATTTCCGCTGGTAATGACCGTCGCACGCGTTACACCCCGGAGGAGCAGAGTACGCTCATGTCATTCTGGTGCCTCGCGCCGTCACCGCTCATGCTGGGCGGAAATCTGCCTGACAACACTGATGCGGATCTCGCGCTCCTTACGAACGATGAGGTGCTCGCGGTTGATCAGGATCCGTTGGCCGCGCCCGCCGTGCGCATCAGTCAAAAGAGAGACCAGGAGGCACACATCGAAGTCTGGGTTCGCCCGCTTCAGGATGGCGGTCGCGCTGTAGGACTTTTCAACCGTGGCGAGACCACTGCTGACATCTCATTGGATTGGGCCGAGGCCGGACTTTTAGGTAAATGGACCGCCCGTGATTTGTGGGAGCATAAAAACATGGGAGATTACGACACTAGGCTCACCCACTCGGTATTGCCGCACGGTTCGGTACTGCTCAAATTGACCCCTACCGCAAAGTAAGAGCGGTGGATGTTACCCCAAATTGCGGTTACTTCTTAGGGCGAAGACTGATTCAATTTTTCAACGAGATATATTTGTAGGGGTGGAGGTCGAGGAGCGTGGGAAACCAGCCTTGCACATTCGGGCTGCGGGCGTAGACATGAGTGTAATAGTAAATCGGAATAACGGGGCATTCGTCCACGAGAATGGCGTCCATTTGCTGGTAGATGCTGTAGCGTTCGTCCTGCGTTTTGGCGGCGAGCGCGGACTCGAGGAGACGGTCGTAACTGGTGTTTTTCCACTGAGTATCATTGTTGCCGCTGTCGGAGCCCCAGATTTCGAGGAATACGTGAGGGTCAACATAGTCGGCGATCCAGCCCGCGCGCATCATCGTAAAATTATGCGTGTGCTGGGTGTCTTGATAGGCGGCCCATTCCTGATTGGCGAGACGCACCTCGACACCGAGTCTTTCGCGCCACATCTGTTGCACAGCCTCGGCGATGGCTTGGTGTGCCTCGGAAGTGTTGTAGAGTAGCTCGATTGGCGGGCAGCCTTTGCCGTCGGGGTAACCGGCTTCGGCGAGGAGGCGTTTCGCCTCCGCCAGACCCCCCGTGAGACGGGCACTAGGCGTGTAGCCGGCCGTTCCAGGATAGCTGACAGCATAGGCGGGCTGCTGGTCGCCACGCGTAATGTTTTTCACGATGGCCTCACGGTCAAGGGCGAGTGCAAGGGCGCGGCGCACGCGTTTATCGGTGAGCGGTGGCTTGGTGACATTGCAGCGATAAAAATAAATCCCGAGGTAAGGCTCGATGTGGAATGTGTCGGGGTGGTCGCGGCGGTAAGTGTCGATTTTTGTGAGTGGCATCGTTTCGGTCACGTCGAGTCGGCCGGTGCGAAAGGCCTGTTCCTCAGCCGTGCTGTCGTCGATCGCGTGAAACTCGATGGCGTCGATCTTCACGTTAGCGGCGTCCCAATAGTACGGGTTACGGACAACGGTGATTTTTTGCTTGGGCAGCCACTCCTTAAGGAGGAACGGGCCGTTGCTGACGAGGCGGCCGGGCTTCGTCCACGCGCCGTCTTTGGCGTCGAGCGAGCTGAACTCCGCAATGACTTTCACCGGCACCACGTCCCACGCCTGGTGACAGGCGATGATGTTGAGCAGGTAGGGCGTGGCGTTGCGGAGCGTGACGCTAAGCGTGCGGTCGTCGGGCGCGGCGAAGCCGACTTGGGTGAAATCGGTGAGCTTGCCGTCGTAATAGTCCTTGGCGCCGACGACAAAATTGTAGAGCAGGTAAGCGTATTCGGAGGCGAATTTGGGCGATAACATCCGACGGTAAGACGCGATGAAATCCTGTGCGGTGAGCGGCGTGCCGTTGGACCATCGGGCGTTGGCGCGGATGTGAAACGTGTAAATTAGGCCGTCGGGCGAAATGTCCCACGATTCAGCGAGACCGGGCAACGGATGTAGGTCGTGCGGGTCGGGCGTGAGTAATCCCTCGAAGAGGGCCATGGCAATCTTTCCCTCGGTGACGCCTGTAATATCCTGTGGGTCAATGCCCTTTGGTTCCGCGCCATTACCGAGGCGTAGAATTTGGGTGCGGGGTGTAGCGGAGGCTGAAGCAGCGGCAGAATTTTTTTGGCTACAACCGACGAGCACGAGCAGCGCGGTGGCGCATAGGATTGATAGGGAAACGCGGGGGAGCATGCGGCGAAGTTGCATATTGGTTAGTGGGCGGTACCGATCAGATCATGAGGCAGCGGTTTCCGGTTCGAACGGTCCCGATCAGCGACGGGCTTTGACCAATCAAAAATTAAATTACGGCACAGTGACACTGGCGGTCGCGGTTGCGCTGGCCCCCGCGGCCGTGACGACGCGGACGCGGTAGGTGTAAGTGTCGGTGGTTACCGTGTCGGTGGATGTGCTGTTGGCGGTGGACCCAATAATGGTGAAGTTGGTGGGCGAGGCCGAGACCGACCGCTCGATCACATACGCCCCGCTTGTGAGCGCGCCGGGCAAGGTGAGTACGACTGCACCCAGCGAGGAGCTGAAGGCCGCGGATATGACTAGGGTGAGGCCAGAGGGATCGCTGACCGTTGCGAGCGGGCTGATGTTGAGCCGCATGAAGCGTGAGGTGGAGTTCGCGGTCGGTGTGCTGTCGCGGACGGTTACACGGGCAACGTAGGTAGCCTGGACGTTAGTGTTATTGCCGTCCACGGCGAGGACGAAGGGATTGTCCTTGAGGCCGCCAAAGCCGGAGAGGCTGTGTGCGCCGGAAGTGCCGGAATAGGGCGGTGTCAACGAAACGAGCGTCGTCCACGTCACGAGGTCGGGCGAGGACTGGACATCAATCTGCACGTCGTTTGCGCGGATATTAAAGTCGAAGGTTTCTGTCAGGTAGGTATCTGTGCCGCCGGGCAGCACCGTGAGAGTGGGGAAGCCGTTTTCAGCTGTCGGCTGGAAGAGCGTCTGCGGCGCGCCGATGAGATCTTTTCCAAGCGCATAGTCCTTAATGAGCGCGGCAAACGGCGGGCTGGCGGTAAAGGTGATCGCGGTGGTCGCAGCCCCAATCGAGGTGCCTCCTGTAGCGTTGGCCAAGGTGCTGAAAAGCGTCTGGCCAAAATACTGGCCGGCGTTGAGCGAGGTTGGTACCGGAGTGAGGGAGAAGGTGGCGGCGTGGAACTGCAGGTTGGTCTCACTCGATTCGGTAATGGCGTTGTCGGAGTCTACGAAAGTGCGGAAATAGAACTTAAAGTTGGCGAGCTGGGGGGCCTTGGCCGCGACGGTGCCGTCGTCTTCTGCGATGGTGGTGGCGACGAGGCCGAGCGCCCCGAGAGTGTCGCGCAGCGTGGGCAGATCAATGAAGTGCGTGACGGTTGCGCTACCCCCGTTGGGATGCTGGCCAGAGACTTCGGGGAGGAAGAGGCTGTGCGCGACCGGAGTGTAGGTTTTAATCACCGTGCCTTGGGTGAGGTCGGTCGCTGTGGTGGCGATGGCCATGAGGGCGAGCTGCACCTTAAACGGCTGCGAAGGCAGCACGGTGCCGAGACCGGTATTGGCGATGGTATATTGGACGAAGACTGGATCCTCAGGATGGTAGGGGTTGTTGGCCGAGAGGCCTTGGAAGTTTTGTATGATGAGGTCAGGCGCGCGCTGGATGACATAGCCGGGCCCGAGCACGCGCGTATTGTTGGCGAGGGTGAATTCAGCATTGGCCGCGCTGGCCGTGTCGGCCTGACCCGCATAGCGGATGAGCAGAAAATAATCGCCGCTCGGAATGTCGAAGGGTAGGTTGATCTCACCGTCAAAGACGGCTTCGTTGCCGAACAGCTCGGTGTTGAGGTTGGCGAAGTTGCCGAGGTCAATGTCGTCGCTGTCGCCAAAGGTGCGATTGGTCGAGAGGTGAATTTCGAGGTCGGCGGCGTCGAGGCCGGAACCGAGCGCGGTGGAGGTGAAGTCTGCGCCGAGGTCGGCAACAGTGATGGTGACCGGCAGACGACCGGTGCCGTTAGCGTCGTCGAGCAGGTAGGTACCGGTGGGCGCGACTACATCGGTGATGGCGAGGTCGAGATTGGAGGGCGGGACGGCGGCGTGCGTCGCGGGCGTGTTGGTGCGGTTAGTCGTATTGGTCGCCGGCACAGGCGAGAGCACGGAGAGACCGTCTACAAATACCGCCGAGGCCGTGGTCGTGCTGTTCTGCGAATAGACCCAGCTCAGCGTGTGGGTGCCGGAGCCGATGAGGAAGGCGACATTCGCCCAGTTGGTCGTGCCGGAGATGACGGCCTGCACCGGGTCGGTGAAGAACGTCGTTGTCGGCAACTCGGCAAGCTGGCCGTCAATGAAGAATCCGAGTGTGTCTGAGGCCGTCACGCTGTCGGCGCGCCACCAGAAATCCACGACGGCCGGTCCGGTGACAGGCACTTGTAACGCTGCCTGCTGGCCGGTGGCGAGTACAGGCGAGCGGGCTACCTTGAGGCTGCCGCCATTGGGCGCGCTGGCGTCGGTCGCGCCGAACCACGAGCCGTCGCCACTGGTGGAGAAGCTTGGTAGATCGAGGTCGAGGCGGGCGAAGCTGGTGGTCAAGCTGCTGACCTGAGTGTAGGTCCACGAGACGGAATGTGTGCCGACGGGCACGGTGACGAGCTTGGGCTTGTAAGACGGCTGGAAGCCCGTGAGCGCAGCCGCGGAGAGCGCGCTGCCATTGGTCCACACCGACGGCGTCGTCCCAGTGGCGGTGAAAACCACGGCGGTGGTGTTCGACGTGGCACCGACGTTGGTAAAGTCGTCGCCGGCCACAAGGCTGACGATTTGGTAGGTCTCGCCGACGGTGAGCGTGCCGCTCGTCTGATTGGCGGGGGTGACGTTATCAATCGCGTAGGAAATTTTGTCGGCGGCCGCGCCGATGATTTGCCATGGAGCATTGAGGGTGGTCGGGCCGCTGACGGTGAGCGTGAGTGTGGCGGTCTGGCCGGCGGAGAGCGTGGGGCTTTGGAAGGCTGTACTGTCGGAGGCTCGTGTGTCTGTAACGGAAAACCACTGCGCGGTGCCCGAGCTGCTGCTGAAGGTGAAGGTACCGAAGTCGAGCGCGAGCCCGGGGGCGTTGGTCTTTTGGAGGAACACCTGGCGCGCGGCAGTGGCGACGATGGCATCACTCTCTTGCACGGCGCGGTCGCGATTGGCCGCGAAGATGAGAAAATAATTTCCGCCGACGGTATTCGGATTGAGCGGGATGTTAAACGGCCCAATCAGGGCGCTCGCAGTCGCGGTGGCGGAGCCGCCGAGGCCGGAGCTGAACGAGCGTGTGACGAGCAGCGTGTCGGTCGCGGGGTTGAGCGTGCCGTCGGACGAGAGATAGACCTCCAGTAGCACCGGCGTGTTGGCGGGAATCTCGCCGAGCGACGTGTTGCTCAAGCTGAATGTCACCGCGCTGAATGACGGACTGGTTGCGTCCAAGTCGGCCGTCCCGGACGCACTGACACTGTTGATGGCAAGCTTCGGCCGTAGGAGCGTGACAGGCGTGTCGGCGACATTGTTAGCTAGGTTTAGGTCGATCAGGCCGGTGGGCAGTGTGATCTCGGCGAGGAGGTGAAACGCACCTGTTCCGATATCCGGCACCGTGAGACCGGTGAACGTCACCGAGCGCGTCGAACCGCCCGGAATTACCGTCGAGATCGTCTGCGTGCCGCCGGTGAGCAGTGTGTCGCCGAGGTCCACGAGTGAGTCGGCGGAGAGGTAAAGCTTCACGACGGTTCCGGCTGGGATAGAGAACCCGCCTAGATTGGCCACGGTCACAGAGGAGTTGGGCAGCGTGGTGTTGACGCCGAGGCTTGTGCCGGAAAGGGCGGGCGCGGTCACGCTCGCGTCGAGTGCGCCAACGGCAACCTGTTGGTCGGTGACGGTGACCGATGCGCCGGCGACTGCGCCGGTACCGTTGACGACGAACAATAGGTGGTAGACGCCGTTGAGTACATTCTGCGGGAGGTTAATCGCGTGCAGTGGGCTGGGCAGCGTGACGCTGGCTCCGGAGCCCAGGCCAGCCGTAAAGGAGTACTGGTCGAGCAGCACGTCGGCGTTGCGGTCGAGTGTGCCGTCGGCTGAGAGGAAGACCTCGATGCTCACGTCGCGGGCAAACGGCACCGCCCCGAGACCAGTATTGCTGAGGCGGTAGGTGACGTTGCCAAACGAACCCCCCGCGCCGACGCTCGTGGTGTTGGGAAACACAAAGCTGCCGAGCGAGAGCGATGGCCCGACGAGAGTAATGGACGTGGCCGCGACATTGTTGCTGGTGTTGCGGTCGGTCGAACCGGCGGGCAGCGCGACGCGCGCAAGCAGGAAATAATTTCCCGGCGCCACGTCGGGGATGGCGACATTGGTCCAACTAAGTAGGATGCTCGAGACTGGATTGATCGCGGCACTCTGCGTGATAGTTTTAAGCAGGATATCGTCGGCGCTGAAGGCGGCGTCGGCGGAAAGGTATAGCTCAACCGTATAGCCGGCCGTGAAAGCCTGCAACGCATCCTGATTTTGCACGAAGGTCGAGATGCTGCCGACGTTGGTGTTGACGCCGAAACTACTGGTGGTGCTCGTTGGTGCAGTCACGGCGAGATCGGCCGCGCTGACGGTGACCGGAACAGCGAGGGCGTTGTTGGCCGTGCCGGGGTCGGCGTCCGTTGAGCCGCTCTCGAGGAGAGCGCCGTCGGAGTTAACGACGAGAAACAGATTATAGGCACCGCCGGCTGTGCCGGCAGGTACCGTGATGCTTCCGTGGGGCGACGGTGGCAGCGCGACCGACGACGGTCCGGCCGCGAGGCCTGCGGTATAGGTGAACTGATCGAGCAACGTCGCTGTGGCCGGACTGAAGCTAGCGCTCGTCGAGAGCCACGCCTGCACGAGTAGTTCTGTGCCGACGGGCAATACGCCCTCACGGAGGTTGCGGAGTGTATAAGTTACCCCGGTGAACGAGCCGCCGGCCGCCACGGTCGAGCCGCCGCCCAGCACGGCGGTGGAGAGCGCGAAGTCAGGGCCGTGGACGCGCACGGGCAGAGCGGCGGTATTGTTGGCCGGGCCGGCGTCATTGTTGCCGGGTGCAGGGTCAATGCGTGCAAGCAATTGATAGCTTCCGGGCGCGACGGACGCGGGGATGGTGAGATTGGTGAACTGGATGAGCCGGCTGCCCGCCGCCGCGAGGCTGAGGCCGCTTGTCGTCGACGAGAGCAGCAGGTCGTCGGCGCTCAACACGGTGTCGGTGGAAAGATAAAGTGTGACGGTGAAGCCGGCGCTAAAAACCTGCGAGCCGACGTTCTGCGCGGAGACATTGATGACATCAATCGTTGCGCCGGTGCCGAGGATTTTCGCGCCGCCATCGGCGGGTGTGCCAATGTTAGGCAGTGTTGGCGCGGTCACGGCGAGGTCGTGCGACTGTACGGCGACGGTCAGCGCGGCTGTATCGCTGAGCGTGCCGGACTCGGTGACAGCGGCATCTTCGTTGATCACGTAGAGCAACTGGTAGCTGCCGCCCACCGTGCCCGCGGGGATGGTAATATTGCGGGACGGCAGCGCGATCGCCGCGCCAGCCGCGAGGCCGCTGGCGGTCGTCGTGAACGTGAACTGGTCCACCAGCACGTCGGCAGCCGGATTGTGCGTGGTCGTGGTGCCAAGATAGGCCTTGACCAGGATGGTTCGACCGGCGGCGACCGCTCCCGTGCCACCGTTGCGGAGCGTGGCGGTCGTACCGCTAAGCGTGCCACTGGCGAGAACGGTATGGCTTCCGGCTACGGCCAGACTCTCGACGGTGAGATCGGGGCCGGCGATGGTCACAGTCGTCGCCGCGCCATTGGCCGGGCTGAAGGGGTTGGCCGGGTTAATTGGCGTGACTTGGGAGATAATGCGATACGTCCCAGGCGCGACCTCAGGGAGGGCGACGTCGGGCGCGACAAACGTAACGGTCTGCGAGGCAAGGCCGACGAGCGGCGCGGCCTGTGTCGAGGTCGCGAGCAACGTGTCGCCGGAGTCGAGCACGGCGTCGGTTGAGAGATAAAGACTGACGAGAAAGCTTGTCGTCTGCGTGCCCGAACCGGAGTTTTGCACCGTGACCGTGACGGGTTGCGCGATGCTGTTGACGCCGAGTGTCGTCGCTGGCACCGTCGGCGCGGTGACACCGAGGGTGACGCCGCTGACCTGGACCGCACCGAACGACGGCGAGAAATTGAGACTGCCGTCGGCCACGCCGGTGCCGAGCTGGCCGACGGAGTTATTGCCCACAGCTCCGACGACGCCGCCGGTTGTGAGCGCGAACATAAAGTCTGCCCCACCCGCAATGGCGGTCCACGGGGCAAAACCGGTCTCGGTGTTGCCGATGAGCTGGGGCGAAGGGTTGGCGTTGTTGGTCACCTGCGAGACTGGCAAGTCAAGCTGGCCATTGAAATTAAAACCCCAGCCGAAGAGTTGGCCGGCGGTGTTAATGGCGTAGCTAGCGTTGTCGCCCGCGCCGACAGCCGACCATGACTGGGTGGACGCGATGCGGGTCGGTGTGGTGACGGCGAGACTCGTCGTGCCGGTGCCGATCTCGCCGTGGAGATTGTAGCCCCACGCGTAAAGCTCGGTGCCGCGCAACGCGAGCACATGACCGAAGCCACCAGCGAGCTTGGTCCAGCCGGTGAGTGTCCCAATTTGGGTCGGAGTCGTGAGCGAGGCGGGCGAGCCAGCGGTGCCGCCGCGGCCAAGCTCACCGGTGCTGTTGTCGCCCCAAGCCCAGAGCTTGCCGTCGGCCGAGATGGCAATAGCGGCAACGTCGGTCGCGGCGATAGCAGAATAGGAGCGCGTGCCAACTACGACGGGCGTGCTGTGCGAGGTGGTGTTGCCCTGACCGAGCTGGCCGAAGCTGGCGTTACCCCACGCATAGAGGCGGCCAGGCGCGGCGGCGGTGTTCACGATGGCGAGGCCGAAGTTCTGGCCGGCGGCGACGGCACTAACGGTCGCGCCGGTCGGCAGGCCGGAGGCGCCGGTGGCGACTCGCACAGGCGTCGAAGCCGAGGTGGAGGCACCGGTACCCAGCTGACCGGATGCGTTGTTACCCCAGGCCCAGAGCGCGCCGGCGGTATCGATACCGAGCGAAAAATCGGTGCCCATCGCGATCGCGCTCCAAGTGTGTGAGCCGCTGACGAGGCCGGGCTGGGAAACGGATGTAGTGAACGTACCTTGGCCGAGTTGGCCTAAGGTATTCGCGCCCCAAGTGCGGAGCGTGCCAGACGAGTCTATCGCGCCGCCGAAATCGCGGCCGGCCGCAATCGTGTCGGCGCGTACCGACACGGGAGCGAGCAGCGCAACGCCCGCGCCAAGGGCCAGCCGGCGGAGGAAGGTGGCGAGCGAGGTTTTCATGGGCGGCCTTTCATGGAAAATGAGGGCGCGGGCGTGAGATCAATCAGCGACGCGGGGAGGCGCTGGTGGGAACTTGGCGGGCAGGGGTCGTTGGCGCGGCGGGGGCGGGAGCAGCGGGCTTGGGCGTAGCGGCCGGCGCGGGGGCCATTTTCACGACCGAAGGAGGAGGAGGGAGGGGCTTAAACGGATCGGTGCCGTCGCGAACGCCGGGCAGGTCCTCGGGCTGGAGACCCATTGCACGAATATCGCCGGAATTAAAAATTTGTTGGATGGGCGCGCCATCCGAGCTGAGCGTCTTGGCGGTGATAAAAATAATGAGGTTGGTGCTACTCTCGTTTTTGCCGTTGGTCTTGAAGAGCCGACCGAGGAGCGGCAGGTCGCCGAGGAGCGGCACCTTGGTGGTGGTCTTGTTACTATTCTTCGTGAGCAAGCCGCCAATACCCATGGTGTAACCGTCCTTGATCGAAACATTGGTGGTAGCCTTGCGCGTGTCGAGGATGGGAATGTCCGTACCGCTGAAGGGGACAGAGCGGGTACTCTGGCTGACCTCGGGCGAAAGCGTGAGATGAATGTCGCCCTTGGCATTAACCTGCGGCGTGACTTTAAGAATGACGCCGATCGGTTTATATTCGAAACCGCTGATGACGTAAACACCGGTCTGCTGGTTGTAGGTATATTGGGGGATCGGGTGCTCCTCGCCGACGTTGATTTCGGCCTCCTTATTGTTGAGCGTGACGATAGTGGGATTGGAGACGATCTTCGTGCCGCCGAGCGACTGGAGGGCGTTGAGGACGACGGTGAACTGCCCGGCGGAAAACACTGCGGTAGCGGCGCGCGAGACATCGGTGTTGTTTACGAGGCCCTGCAAATCAGTAAGAGCTGAGGTGGCGGTGTTATTATTCGTCAGGGTGTTGGTGGGGGCGCCGCTGCCGGCGGTGAAAGTGGAGGAGGAATTGCCCGTGGTGGTATTGGTGTTGTTCGTGCTGTTGGTGCCGTTGGTGGCGTTGGTGCGGTTGTAGGTCAGGCTGCCTGGGCCGGCCGAGACGGCATAATTGCCGAGCGAGGTCCAATTCACGCCGAGGTTCTTCACGTCGCTGCTATCCACCTCAATGAATTTGCTTTCGATAAGCACTTGATCAGTTGCGCGGTCGAGTTGTTCGATAACGGGCCGGAGCTTGGCCATCGTGGTCGGTCGAGCGGTGACGACGAGTCCGTTGATCCGGGTGTCCACGATCATTTTCTCGCCGTTGCCGGAGATGAGGGCGCTGAGCGGGCTCGCGGTGAGATCGGGCTTTTTTTTGGGGTCGTTGGAGTCGCCACCAGCCAAGTCGAGTGCCTTGGCATAGTTCAGGATGAAAATCTCGGTTACTAGAGGCTCTTGGTTGAGCGCGTCTTGGCTGACGACCTTAATGATTTTAGGGTCTTCAATGAAAGTGTAACCAACCGGCGAGAGAACGGCCTTGTAGATGTCGCGCCACGTCACGTCATGCAGCTTAATGGAGGTTTTGCCCACGAGCGTATCAGGAATGACGACATTAAGTTCAAAGAGATCGGCGACGTTGCGGAGAATAACACGGATGTCTTCGTCGGGAAAATCCACGGTGAGCGTGTCCTGAGCCTTGATGACTGTGGTCTTGCTCGCATCAGGGGTGATGACAAAGCCCGGTGCCGTCGGTGCAGCCGGAGTGGTCGCCGGTGTCGTGGACGCGGGGGCCGCAGGCGCGGCCGGGGCGGCGGCGGGCTGGGCGCGAAGCGCGGCAGCAGCAAGCAGTGCGGCGGCGAAGTAGGGCGTGGTTTTCATTTGCGTTTGGAAATGGGCCGGGTGGTTTCCTCGCCGTGATAGCGGAGGGTAAAAGAGTCGCTTTGGATGGCGGAGATGGTGAGCTCGTAAGTTTTGCCGTCCTTGGCATAAACGCCGAAGATGCTTTCGCCGACTTTGCGTCGGGTTTGACCGCCGAAGAGCAAGAGCGACTCGCCACCGAGCACAATGGTGCCGCTAGGCTTGATATTGTCCGCGATGGCTTCGATCAACTCGCGGTCAGGCAGCATCTTAGGCGCTGCCACGGGAGTGGAAATCGCGCTGTCAGAACTGCTGCCAGCTGAGGCGTCGGGTGGTATATCTTTGAAGGCAACCGGGTTAAATGGGTCTTTCACGACGGCGGGCAGCGGGACAACCGGCTTGGGTAGGACGAGTTTCTCTGCGAGCGCGAGGGCGGCTTTGCGCTGCATCGGCGGCGGCACGGTATCGGCAGCCGTTAGCGCGACGGGCAGGGCCAGAAGCACGGCAAAGGCGAGAGTGGTGCGGCGGTTCATTTGGAGGTAGTAACCGTGGCGGGTGGGATGGCCAGCAGTTCGACGTTCGCATTGAGGGTGAGTTTCGCAGTCGGCTCAGCTCCAGTTTCGACGTCGCGGTTAGTCGTGGCGAAGACGACGTTACTAAAGCGGCTGAAACGCGGACCGGTCTCGATGCGGCGCACTAAATCCACTGCCTGCCGAAAATCGCCGCTGACCATGAGCGAGTAGGCGTCGGCGACGTAGGTGGTCTTGGGGGGCGGCCCCTTGGCGGACGACGGAAGGATCGGGCCGAGGGAACGGGTGCTGATCTCTTTAACACCGGCGGCAGCCTCAATTTTGTAAAAATACTGAAGGTTGAGCGACGTCTCTTTCGGGCGCACGGCGCGTTCCTGTATCTCCTTGTTGGCGGCGAGAATTTGGTCGAACTCCTTCTGAAGATCCTTGCTGTTTTTGATGTTCGTATTGAGGCGCTTGGCCTCAGCCTGTTTTTCGTCGTGGATTTTCGTCTGCTCGTCCACGGCGTCAGCGCGGAAATACAGTACGGCAGCGAGTATCAAGCTGACGACGCCGCAGGCGACGCTCACGGGCTGTTTCTTGGCGAATGCCACGAGGTCTTTGCCGGTGATCGGTTTCATTTTTTGGCCTCCTTGTCCTTGGCCTCTTTGTTATCTTTCGGTGCGGCTTCCTTAAATTTCATGACGAGGTCAAACGCGAACCAGCCGGTTGCGGCGTCAATGCCTTGGTTGCTCGCCGAGACATCCTCAAAGAGTGCGCCGTAAGTTTGGTCCTCCCGGAGTTGGCGTATATAGGCGTCGGCCTCGCCGGCGGCCTCGTCCGGCGTGCCGCGCGCGTGGCCGCGTAGGGTGACGGCCGTGGGACGGTATTCAATGTGGGTGAGCGCGACTTTACGGGGTAGATGCTCGCCGAGGTGGAGGACGAAATCGGAAAGCACGAATTTCCCTGGTCCGAGAAACTCATCGAGCTCATGCAATTTCTTTTCCTCGACCTGAAATTTCTGGAACAGCGCCACGGCCTTCAGACTGCTTTTCTCAAATTTCTGAATGTCCACCTCAGATTGAGTCACCTCAGCGGCCAACTCGTGCACACCCAACTCGCGGTTAACTGTAATAATCAGCAAGGTTAGCGTGATGGTGACAGCTGCGATGTTGATGAAAAACGCCGTCCGGACCGTCTTCGTGTCGGGCAATCGTTCGGCATTGCGAAAGTTGGGATGCCAAGCGGGTGTGACCAGCGTCGCCGGCTTCTGGTCACGAGACTTTGTCGGAAGCAGCGGCATGGTTGACGGGGGTGGTGTGTTGTGCCATTAGGCCGAAGAGGCCGAGATGACGAGGAGCCAGCACGGAGGCCACCGGAGGGGCCAAAGTGATCTGGCGGGCTTGAAGCCAAGCGGCGAGGTCGGGTTTGAACACTGGCACCGCGAGTTGCTCCGCCAACGCAGCCTCGATCCATGCGAGCTTGGGCGGCAGCCCTGGACAGATAACCTGCCCGATGGACTGGCCGGTCTGCACTTCGTAGAAGCCGATAGAGGATTGAAGATCCTTAAGCAGCTTCTTCGTGAGCAGCGGTGCGAGGCCGGTGAAATCGAACGCGTTAGAATAAAAAAGTTTCTGCGCCGACTCCTCGTCCTTGAGATTCAGCTCCTTTTGCACGACTGGGATCATGCCGACAAAACCTTGGGTGATGGCACGCGTCGCCTCCAGCCCGCCCGTCGCGGAGACGATAAAAGACTGCGTGGCGTCTGCCGCCATTTCCAGCACCAAGGCCGGTGTCTTGCTCTTGGTGAACGCGAGATAGTCCGCCAGCGCGCCGAGTAAGGCAAGCGTGCCTAACTCAAGTCGGTCGGGATAAAGCCCAGCTGCGAGCAATCTTTCCTGCTCACTCACGACATCTTCGGAGGGCAAGCCGCAGATAATTGCCTCTTTCTGCGTAGCCTGCGCCATGTCATATTCCTTGCCGTCCTGGGCGTTGAGTAATATAAGCGTATGCTGGTCGGGCTCGATGCGAAGCTGCTGCGCGGTTACCTCGTTGAGGTAGCCGGCCTCTTTAACGCGTTTTGGATCAAGCGTTACCCGTCGCACCACGCGGCGCGTTGGGTAGATGCCGCAAACGGCTTGCGTGAAGTTGGCTGCGCGCTTCGGCTGCAACGACTTCAACGCACCCGTCAGCCCGGCTTCGTCGTCCGACGCGCATTCCCGCAATTCCTCTACAACCAATGGCGGTATGGCTGCAGATGTCCGTGCCACCGTTATCGTGTGCTCGGCGCAATCGGCGAAGAAGTGCTTGGTTTTTGGCTTTAGAAACATGAGGCATCAGCCACCGGCGAACCGGCAGCGGGCAGGACTTGGGCTGGACTGAGTCAAAGTCACGCGCGCGCAGCCTTCCAGCCTCACATTTGCGAGACAAGACTATTCCCCGGCCGGTTCGGCCGCCGGACAATGGCGGCTCGGGAAGTTAGGCCATCCCCAACCCCGTGCCGGGCGCGGTCACTTCTGCCAGAGGCGCTTCTTGTGCCGGTTGGCCTTAAGCCGCTTCCGGCGCTTGTGCTTGTTCATTTGCAGCCGGCGCTTCTTTTTAATATTGCCCATTGTGTGACGAGGTTGGTGTTAGTGAGAACGGGCACCGTGCAAACCGCCCGGCCCCCTGTCCAGCCTGATTTTTCCCCATCTATGTCAGCACAGCCAGTTGCATCGCCCAGTGACCGTCAGGTGTCGCCCACGTGTTTGGCGTCGGCCGGACGCTCGGAGAGTGGCAGGAGATTCTCGTACAGTCGGCCGTAGCGCACGAAACACGCATAGCCGGCGGTCACGGCCACGAACAGCCCGGCGAAGCCGTCCAGAAAACCCAATCGTACCACATAGCTCCGAAAAAAACGCCAGCCGCCACGCAACGCCGCCTTCCACGCCGCCGCGATGGGCGACGTTGCCTGTTGGTGGCGCGCGAAGTAGTCGGCCTGACGGTTGATGCGTGCGACGAAGCTGCGCGTGTTTGGGTAGCCGTGGTGGAGCAGGTCGCCGTGCAGTCGGACTACACGCCCAGCAGGCTTGATGGTTGTGTGATAAGGGTCACCGCCCCAGCGACCGGACCCGCGTCGCACGAGCCGCAGCACGCGGTCGGGATACCACTCACCATGGCGTACCCAGCGACCGAGCAATTTGGTGCAACGTGGAATTTCTGCGCCCGCCACATCGGCTGGCGGCGTGGTAAGAAATTTCTCCAACTCCGCGCGCAGGGCCGATGAGATCTCCTCGTCGGCATCCATCGCCAGCACCCACGGTGAGGTGCAACGGTCGAGCGCGAGATTTTTCTGCGTCGTGTAGTCCGTCCACGCGTGCTCGTACACCACTGCACCCAACCTATGCGCGACACCGGCGGTATCGTCGCGGCAGTCATTGACCACGACGACGGCCTCGGCCGTCCAGCCCGCGACCGATTGCAGACAGCGGCGCAAGTTGGCCTCCTCGTTACTGGCGATGACGGCGACACTGAGCGGCAGGACGGGCATGGCGCGATGCTTGAAGCCAACCGCCGCGCGAAGCAAGGTGGAAGCGGTTACGGCCGTTTCCGCCTGCGTGATCCGGCGGGTTGCAGTGGCTGATCGCGCCATTGTCGGAAAACCGCTTTCACACTTGCCGCGACGCGCGGGCGCTGACGATAGTGGAGAACTTTCCGCCATGCTCGATTCCAAGCTCCTTCGCGAATCTCCCGAAGTCGTCCGCGCCGCCATTGCTAAGAAACACCTCGACGTTGACCTCGACGCCGTGCTCGCGCTCGACGCCGCGTGGCGCGTGCAGTTGCAAGAGGTCGAGGCGCTGCGTGGGCAGCAGAAAGCCGCAAACACTGCAATGGCCGCGCTGCCGAAGGGCTCGCCGGAGTTCGTGGCCAAAGTCGCCGAGATGAAAGCCGTCTCCGCGCAGGTTAAAGAGAAGGACGCCGCGCTGAAGGAGACCGAGGAGCGTTGGAAACAGGCGATGCTCACACTGCCCAACCTCCCGCACACCAGCGTGCCCACTGGGCGCACCCCCGAGGAAAACGTCGTGTTCTCCACGCATGGTGACACTGCCGCGCTATCCTCGGTCGCCGTGCCGCACTGGGAGATTGGCGGCTTCGACCGGTTGTTTGATTTTGCGCGCGGGGCCAAGGTCACGGGCGCGGGCTTTCCGTTTTACGTTGGGGACGGAGCGCGGCTTGTGCGCGCGTTGCTCCAATTCTTTTTGGACGAGGATGTGAAAGCCGGCTACACCGAGGTTAGTCCACCCATCTTCGTTAACGCCGCCAGCGCCACTGCCACTGGTCAGCTCCCTGACAAGGAGGGCCAGATGTATGAGACCACGCCCGACCACCTCTACGCTGTGCCGACCGCCGAGGTGCCGCTGACCAATTTTTTTCGCGACGAGATCCTTCCTGAGGAGTCGCTACCCGTGCGCCGATGCGCCTACACGCCGTGCTTTCGCCGCGAGGCAGGTAGTTACGGCAAGGATGTGCGCGGCCTCAACCGCCTACACCAGTTCGACAAAGTCGAGTTGCTCAAATGGGTTCATCCCATGACGAGCTACGACGAACTAGACAAGCTCCGCGACGACGCTGAGCGCTTGCTCCGTAAGCTTGGGCTACCCTACCGTGTGCTGCTGATGTGTGGCGGCGACCTCGGCTTCGCACAGACGAAAAAATACGACCTCGAAGTCTGGGCGGCTGGGCAGAAACGCTGGCTGGAAGTTTCGAGTTGTTCAAATTTCGAGGCCTTTCAGGCCCGTCGCGCGCAAATTCGCTACCGTGCAATGGAGACAGGCAAGCCCGAGTTGGTCCACACCCTCAACGGTTCCGGCCTCGCCATCCCGCGCGTGCTGGCTGCGCTCCTAGAAAATAACCTTCAGCCCGATGGGCGCGTAAAAATTCCCTCGGTGCTTGTCCCTTATTTTGGGAAGGAATTTTTGAGCTTTGGGTGAGTTTATCCGCTTGCTCCGTCGCAGAAACGCAAAGGGGAAAAACAGTCCGAATACGAGGGGGTCGAATCCTGCTCGAGCCAGTTTTTGCCCCTTCTAGTTTTAGCTCAAACAACTGTCTCCAACCTCAGCCGTTTCACCGCCAGAGATTGTATTTCAGGATCGCGTAGATTGCGCGGAAACCGTCGCGCCAGCCGATTTTTTTACCCTCGGCGTAGGTGCGACCATAGTAACTAATTCCCACCTCGTAGATTGTGCAACCAGTGCGCGCGACCTTGGCTGTAATCTCCGGCTCGAAACCAAAGCGGTTTTCCTCGATAGTAATTTTTTGGAGAATCTCGCGACGGAAAACTTTGTAGCATGTCTCCATGTCAGTGAGGTTGATGTTCGTCATCATGTTGGAGAGCAGCGTCAGAAACTTATTGCCCATCATGTGCCAAAAATAAACCACCCGATGTGCGTCGCCGCCGGAGAAACGCGAGCCGAAGACCACGTCGGCTCGGCCGGTGATGATGGGCGCAAGCAGGCGGGGGTATTCGTTGGGATCGTATTCTAGGTCGGCGTCCTGGATGATGACAATGTCCCCGGTGGCGGCGGCGAAGCCGGTGCGCAGCGCGGCGCCTTTGCCTTGGTTGACGTCGTGATAGACGACGCGAGCAAGCTGGCCATCCACCTCGGTGCGCAGCAGGTCGCGCGTGCCGTCGGCTGAGCAGTCGTCTACAATGATGATCTCCATCCGCGCAACGGGCGCGGCGCGGACGGCGGCGAGAATGGCGTGGATGGTTTTCCGCTCATTGTAGCAGGGGATGACGATGGAGACGAGCGGCTCGGGGGTGGCGGAGGACATGACAGCGGCCAAGTCAGGCGAAGATGGCGGCCGGCGCAAGCCCGGAGCACAGTCGGAGGGCAAGGGTTGTGCCAATTGCGCGTTGCCAAGTGGTGGGAAAATTCTGTGAGTTTTAGGTGTGGCCCAACCTCCCAGCCCGACCACCGACCTGGCACCCGCTGCGGCGGGGCAGCCTCAGCTGCAAACTGAGTTTGTGAGCTTCCACAATCGCGCCGACCTGCGGGTCGCCGCTTGCCTTGATCACGTCGGTACGGGCTTACGCTCCCGTCCGTGGGTGCTGCTCGCACCGAAATACGGCGAGACCAAGAAAAATAATCTCCAGCTTGCCTATCACCTCGCCGCCAACGGTCTCAATGTGCTGCGTTTTGACCACACCAACCATGTGGGTGAGAGTGAGGGTGAGACGACCGCCTTTACCATCCCTGGCGCGGCGGCGGACGTGACTGCTTGCCTTGATTACCTCGAGGAGAGCTTAGGGGTGAGGCAGGTGGTGGCCGTGGCTAATAGTCTCTCCGCTCGTTGCTTGCTGCGGGTAGCGGGGAACGACACTCGCATTATAAAGCTCATCAGTGTGGCGGGGGTGGTAAACCTGCTCGGCACGATGCAGGAGATTTACCGGGAGGACATCCTTGGTTTGTATCGCGGCGGGCACCGTTGGGGGTGTGACGAACTTTTTGGGGCTGGAGATCAACGGCGACATGTTTTTGGAAACTATTTTGAGCGCAGAATTGCATGACCTCGCGGGCTCAGTGCAGGACGCAGGAAAACTACGTGTACCGTTGGTATATTTTTACCCCGAGCAGGACGCGTGGGTCGCGCGAGCCGAGGTGGAGCAGATGCTCGCGGCCTGCCCGCAGGGGCGAATGGTGACGGTGGCGGCGGCCATGCATGAGGTACAGGAGAGCCCTCGCGCTGCCGAGGAGCTGTTTCGCCAAGTGGTATGGGCATGCTGGCATGACACGCCACAACCCGACGACACCAAGGCGGTGCCGCATGCGCCGGATAAAAAAACACTGTTGGCACAAAACCGTCGCGAGCGTGAGCGATTGCGACGTGCAGGGACGCCGTCGGAGGGGGAGACAGAGTTTTGGACGGGATATCTGAAGAAATACAGTATTCTCGAAAAATCTACGGACTATCGAGCCTACCTAAATCTGGTTGGCCATCTGTGCGGACCGCCGCGGCCGGGCGTGCTGGTGCTCGATGCTGGGTGCGGTAACGGCCTGTTTGGGCGATGGATGTTGCGTGAAGCCTGGCGTCACCTGCCACCCAGCAATGAATTGCCACCCACCTACGTCGGGCTCGATCTGACCACGCAGGGGCTGGCGGATGCGCTGACCGGCCAGCTTGGCGTCGGACGAAGAATGTTGCCCGTTGCGCCCGGCCTGCAATATGCGATGGTGGATTTTGACCTGCTGAGCGACGGCCACGCGCGACTGCCGTTCCGTGACGACACGTTTGACGTGATTTGTTGCAGCCTCGTGCTCTCCTATCTCAAACGGCCGCAGGCACTGCTCGCCGAACTCCATCGCGTGCTGCGGCCTGGGGGGGTGTTTGTGGCTTCAAGTATGAAGCCACACTGCGACCTCTCAGTCATCTACCGCGATTCCATCGGCCGCCACGTGACGACCGGTGACGTGGACTCGGGGCGGGATTTGTTACGCGCTGCTGGTAAGATCAAGCTCAAGGAGGAGACTGGCCATTATACGTTCTACTCACCGGCCCAGCTCGCGACCATCGTGATGGATGCTGATTTTAATGTGAGAAGATCTCAGCTCTCGCTCGGCAACCAAGCGGCAGTCATCCAAGCGTTCAAGTGACAGCCTACCTAATAATTTCTTCGTTCCTGAACTTTGTTGCGGGCGCACTGCTCGCGTTTGCCGTGATGCTGCGTGGGCGTAAGAACGAGATCAATCTGCGCTTCGGCTTGTTCACGCTGTGCGTAGGGGCGTGGTCGGCGGCCTATGTATTGTGGCAACTATCGGAGGACGGAACGAAGGCATTGTTCTTCTCCCGCCTACTGATGGTGCCGGCGTATTTCGTGCCGGTGCTATACCTGCATTTTGTCGCGCGGCTCTGCGGCGAGCCGGTGCGTTGGTGGCTTCGTGCAGGCTACTTGGGTGCGCTCAGTTTCATGGTACTGGGCTTTAGCCGGATCATGGTGAGCGGCGTGATGCTGGAGATGGACTTCCCTTTCTGGCCACAAGCCGGCCCAGGGTTCGCCGTTTATCTTGGCTTCTTTGCTATATATATGTTGCGGTCGTTGTTGTTGTTGCGTCGGCACGCACGGCTCTCTGTCGGCGACCGGTCCGACCAGTTCCGCTATATCTTTATTGCCACGCTGGTCGGCTTCCCGGGCGGCGCGACGAATTTTCCTCTCTGGTATGATGTGCGGGTTCCACCGGTCGGCAACGGACTAATCTTCCTCTACCTCGTGATCGTGGCGCTCATCATCTCACGTTACCAGCTTCCGCTCGCGGCTTACGACCTGGTGCAGGCGGCGATTTATCTGGGTATGGCGGCGACGCTCGCTGTGTGTTTTCTGTTAATCCAGATGGCCGTATCGCGCTTGCCAACGAGTCTGCTCGCCGCTGGCTCGGGGCTGATCGCGCCGATGGCATTGCCGCCAAGCTCGCGCCCGAGACGTTAGGCGCGGACTGGCGCACCGAACCGACGTTTCACCTGCGCGCTGA
>CAIQKQ010000202.1 GCA_903872425.1 uncultured Opitutia bacterium
GCAGTTCGTGGATTTTTGATTTTAGATTTTTGAGTTTGGATTCCGAACTTGTAGCGATGCTCTCAAGTGTGGCGATGATACTTGGAAGCTGAGCCAGAGTGTCGCGGACACCACCGAGCTCGCGGGGGTTGCGGAGACGGTTTTGCAGGCGGCCGAGGATGCGCAGGAGGTCGCGAACACTGACGAGTGCGGCACGGAGGTCAGCAAGTAGCGGCGGTTGGGCGAGGAGCTCGCCGATTAAGGCGGAGCGGCGGTGAATCTCGGCAAGGTCAAGGGGGGGCGCTGCTAGCCAGCGTTCAAGCAGGCGTGCGCCGGCGGCGGTATTGGTACGGTTAATAGCGGCGAAAAGCGAGCCGTCGCGCGTGCCACGTGCGGAAGAGAATATCTCCAGATTACGGAGTGTCGCCGGGTCAATGAGCAACGTGCGGGCGCTGCGGTATTCCTGGAGCGTGCGTAGATTTTCCGGTTTGGCGCAGAGGTTTTCTGTGGCGTAGGTGACGAGTGCGCCCGCAGGGCCGAGGGCAGGGTGGTCAGGCGCAAAGCCGAAGCCTTGAAGATTGAGTACACCGAGGGCATCCAACACGGCGCGTGCGCCGGGGGCAGTTTCAAACTGGAAGGCGGGCTGTTCGGTGGTGAGGCGAGCAGCGGCGAATGCATGGAGCGCGTGGAGGGCGGTCTGATCGTGGGGCGCCGCGGCCCAGCGGGCGGGCTCGCCCTCGGCGACCAGTAACTCAGCGGGGTCGAGCGCGGTGAGGACAGGGAGAAGATTTTCGGCGCGCAGATCGGTGGCGACCTTGAACTCGCCGGTGGAGAGGTCGAGCCACGCGGTGTGCAGTCCGTCGGAGTCGATCGCGAGGGCCGCGAGGTAGTGGTTGCGTTGCGCATCGAGCTGGCTGGCGGCGAGCGTGGTGCCGGGCGACAGGATGCGCGTGAGGGCGCGGCGGACGAGCTTGCCGGCTGTGGCGGGCTCGGCCTGGTCGCAAATGGCTACTTTTTTACCGGCGGCCAGAAGCTTGGTCACGTAATTGTCCAACGCGTGCGCCGGGAGACCGGCCATTGGGTGATCTTGGCGCTTAGTGAGGGTGAGGCCCAGAATTTTGGAGGCAAGGACCGCGTCGTCGAAAAACAATTCAAAAAAATCGCCCAGACGGAACAGCAGCAAGGTGTCGCGCGGGAGACCGCGCTTCACCTCGAAATATTGCTGCATCATCGGCGTGGGCTTGGTGTCGGCGGGCATGGACAGGAAATGAGGAATCAGGAGACAGAAGTCAGGAGGCCGAAGGGGCAAGCCTGCGGTGATTTCTCCTTGGCTCCTGACTCCAGGCTCATGTCTTCTGCTGAATGCACCTTTTTCATCGCGAACTCGGCGGGGCGGGCAAAACGCCGCTCATTATCCTGCATGGGATGCTCGGATCGTCACGCAACTGGCAGACAGTGGGAGCGGATTTGGCTGCAAGATTCCATGTGTTTGCGCTGGACCTGCGGAACCACGGGCGCTCCCCACACGCGGATGAGATGACTTATGACACAATGGTGGGCGACGTGCTCGGCTGGATCGACGCGCAAGGCCTCTCAAAGATAACGTTGCTCGGTCACAGCCTCGGCGGCAAGGTGGCGATGCGTCTAGCCTGCCGCGCACCGGCGCGCGTCGCGCAGTTGCTCGTCGTGGATATCGCGCCACGCGACTACCCGGAGAAGGCAGAGCGGGCAGAAATGGCCGCGATAAACGCACTCAACCTTGCCGATGTAAAAGTGCGCGGCGACGCGGAAAAATTTTTCGAGGTGCTCGTGCCGGAGTGGGGAATGCGGAAATTTTTACTGACCAATCTAGAACAGGACAGTGACGGCAAGTGGCGCTGGGCAATTAACCTCCCCGTGCTTACCGCAGCTGTTCCGGAACTGATCCGGACATCGCTCGCGCCAGACGACTGTTTTACCGGTCCCGCGTGCTTCATCATTGGCGGCAAGTCCGACTTCGTTCGTCCGGCGGACGAGGTGGCTATCCTGCGTCATTTCCCGGCGGCGACCATCACCAGCATTGCTGCCTCCGGCCACAACCCCCATGTCGAGACGCGCGCTGAGTTTGTGCGCGCGGTGCTAGGCTGAGCCGGTCGAATACGGCGGTATGCAAGGGGGTAAAGCAGACAAACTTTGGCCGTTTTTTGCGCTTTTACCACTTCGTGTCACAGCGTTAAGCACTACTTAATAGTGCTTTTTCAGGCCAGTGCTGCGTCGTCCGTGGCGGCGGTGACGTGCTCTCGGGCGAGGGCGGCGGTTTTAATCCAGTGGCGCTGTTTCCAGCGTCGATACATTAGCAGCCCGCGCAGCCACTCGTCGGTTGCCATTGCGATCCAGATGCCGGGCAGGCCGAAGCCAAGCCACAAGCCCAACGCCCACGCAAGCGGCACCCATACGCCCCACATCGAGAGTACGGCCATCCGCAGCGGGAAACCGACATCGCCGGTGGCGCGGAGTGAGTTTATGATGACAATATTGAACACCCGCCCCGTCTCAATGAGAACGGCCAGACGTAGGAGCCGCACAGTGTCGTTGATGATCGCAGTTTTATCCGTGAAAAGCGGCATCAACCACGGCGCGGCTGCAGCAACCACAAGGATGCCTACAAATGCAACGAGCAACCCTGTCCGCAAGCTTCGCAGCAGCCCGTGGTAGGCGTCTTCAAGGTAGCCCGCGCCGACGAGGTGACCGACGAGAATCTCGGTGCTCAACCCGATCGAGATGCTGAATAAAATCACGAAGCGTTGTAAGTTAAATGCGAACGCCTGAGTCGCGAGACTGGCTTCGCCAAGCTGGGCAGTAAACGTTGTGACAAACATGAGCGCGCCTAGGTAGCACGCGTTTTCCGCCGCCGCGGGCAGGCCGATACGGAGCACGCGATGCACCACAGGCCAGGAGATGGCAAAAAAATCCCGCACCCGCAGCCGCAGATGGGTGCGATAGTCGAGTAGCACCCAGAACGCCACGCATGCGCAGCACCGGCTAAATACGCTCGATAGTGCTACCCCTTGCACCCCCATCTTCGGCGCACCGAACAGGCCGAAGAGCAACACGCAGTTACCGGCGACGTTGAGTAAATTTTGCGCACCGATGACAAACATCGCGTCGCGCGTGTGGCGGTGAGCGCGTAACGTGCCAGCGATGGACATGTTCATCGCCTCCATGAATAACGTCCCCCCCATGAGCGTGAGAAAAGGAAGGCCGTACTGAATCAAATTGGTGGGGAGCTGCATGAGACGCAGCAATGGTGCGGCACACAAAAACACGCCCACGCTCGTGAGCACGCCGAGCCAAGTGTTGACCGCTATGGCATTGGTCGTGATGCGGCCTGCGCCGGCTCGGTCGCCCGCGCCAAGGTGATGGGTGATGATGACACTCGCGCCGATGGCGATGAAATTGAAAATAATCAGGCACGCGAAGAGCAGGCGGTTACTCACATCGAGCGCCGCGACCGCGCCCTCGGAGACGTGGCTGACCATGAACACGTCCACTATGCCGATGAGGATGCGCAGCCCCTGCTCGATAAAAATAGGCCATGCGATGGCGAGGAGAGTGGGTTTGGTGGAGGCGGGCGGGCGCATGCTCATGCAAAAGCAGGCAACATACCGCGCAGGCGTATAACGGTGTCAACGGAGCGAATGCACGACAAGCCACCCAAAGCCATGCCGACAGGAGGACACGAGCATGAATAGGGCGTTTAAAGCTTGCTGAGATATGCAGATTTAGAGGGAAGTTAGACAGGACGGGATGTCGCACCTAGGGGCAGCGACGCTAGTTCAGCGCGAAGTAATCGACGACGTGTTGAGCGTAATTATACAAAACCGTTTGCGCCGGCCTAGTTTTCGACAAGATGCATGCTCCAACTATGCAGGCGGCCACGCACATTCACGTCAAAGGTGCGCGCGAGCACAACTTGAAGAACCTCGAGTTGCGGCTACCGCGCGGCAAGCTCGTGGTCGTCACTGGACCGAGCGGTTCAGGCAAGTCTTCGCTCGCGTTTGACACCATCTACGCCGAGGGCCACCGCAAATACATGGAGTCGCTGTCGACACAGGCGCGGCAACTCCTCGACCAGCTCCCGCGGCCTGACGTTGACTTCATTCACGGCCTCTCGCCCGTCCTCGCTATCGGGCAGCGCACCGGCGGTGACTCGCCGCGTAGCACCATCGCCACCGTGACCGAGATCGCCGACTACGCTCGCCTGCTCTGGGCGCTGCACGGTGCCCAGGTCTGTCCAAAGGACGGCGGGCGCGTCGTCATGCGTTCGCTCGACGACAACGTGGCACGCGTGCTCACCGCGTGCGCAGGCGAGCGCATCATGCTGCTCGCTCCGGCGCTGCGTGCAAAGCCCAGCGTGCTGCGCGACGAGTTGCCGCGCCTGCGCCAACGGGGCTTCCAGCGCGTGCGGATTGGCGGCGAGATCAAGAAGCTTGATGACCCGAATCTGGTTCCTGGAGGCACAAAGGAGCTGGACGCGGACCTCGTAGTGGACCGGCTCGTCGCCACCGCCGACCAGCACAGCCGCCTCGCGGACTCGCTGGAGTTGGCATTTCGTGAGGGGAAAGACCGGGCATTTGTTCTCTCGCAGACCTCGGCCGACGCGCCGTGGCGCGAGCTGGCGCTCTCGCAGTCGCTGTCGTGCGAGGTGTGTGGCGATATCTTTGAGAAGCTCACGCCAAAGTATTTTTCTTTCAACCATACTGAAGGCGCGTGCCCGACCTGTGGTGGGCTGGGGCGTAAGCTGCGTTTCGTCCCTGAGTTGATCGTGCCTGATCCCACGAAGAGCGTGCGCGAGGGTGCGCTCAAACCCTGGCGGATTGGGGGAAAAAATCTCATCATCAAGCACAACGCCCTGCTGAAACAGCTCGCAGAGCAACTCCCGTTCGACGCCGATGTGCCCTGGCAGGACCTGTCCGCGAAAACGCGTGACGCCATCTTATACGGCGCGGGTGAGCGGCAATTCGCCTTCAAACTGAGGCGCATGCGCACAGCGAAAGCAGGGCCGTTTGCCGGCGTAATCGCTGACCTAGAGGAGAGCTTTTACCATACTGACAGTGAAGGTTTTCAAGCGCGGCTAACGACTTTCATGGTGAGCGGGCCGTGCCCCGAGTGCAATGGCGCACGGTTGAACGCGCGAAGCGCGGCGGTGCGAGTTGTAGCCGAAGTCGCCGCCCCAAGTCCGAGCTTGACCCTATCAGCCGGGGTCAGCGACCCCGGCTACAGTTTCCCGAAGTTCATGTCCCTTGACGTGACCACTGCGTATGCGGTGGCGCAGCAACTCACCGCCTCGCTGGCAGACAACGACGCGTTGCGCGAAGTCGTCATTGGCATAGAGCAGCGGCTGCGTTTTCTCGCCGACACCGGCCTCGGCTATCTCACGCTCGACCGCGACTATGGCACACTCTCCGGCGGCGAGGCGCAACGCGTGCGGCTGGCCACGCAGCTCGGCATGGGATTGATGGGTGTAATTTATGTGCTCGATGAGCCGAGCATCGGACTGCATCCGCACGACAATGCGCGCCTCATCGCACAACTCCGCGCGTTACGCGACCGGGGCAATACCGTGCTGGTGGTCGAACACGATGCCGAGACGATGCTCGCCGCTGACGAGATCATCGAGCTCGGTCCGGGTGCCGGCACCGAGGGCGGGAACCTGCTGTTTCAAGGCACGCCTGCCGCGCTTGTCGCCGCGCCTGCGAAACTAACGCGCACTGGCCCCTATCTCTCGCGCCAGCAACTCGTCACGAAAGGGGCGAAAACAAAATGCCCTGACGGCGCGTTCCTGACTGTGCGCGAAGCGCGTGAGCACAACCTGCGCGGCATTGATGCTCGTTTCCCGGTCGGCCTGCTGACGTGCGTGACCGGCGTGAGCGGTTCGGGAAAGAGCACGCTCGTGAATGACATCCTCGCCGCTGCCGCTGCGCGTAAACTGAACGGCGCAAAAACGCTGCCCGGCAAGCACCGCCACCTAGAGCACCTCGATTTTTTCGAAAAACTGGTGCAGGTGGACCAGGAGCCCATTGGCCGCAGCCCACGCTCGAACCCCGCGACCTACACCAAGCTGCTCGACCTATTGCGCGACCTCTATGCGCAAGTACCTTTGGCCAAAGTGCGCGGCTACAAGGCGAGCCGTTTCTCGTTCAACATGCGCGGCGGGCGATGTGAGCGCTGTCAGGGCGATGGGGTAATCAAACTGGATATGCAGTTCATGGCTGACGCGTATGCACCATGCCCGAGCTGCAACGGCCGACGTTTCAACCGCGAGACGTTGGAGATTTTATACCAC
>CAIQKQ010000203.1 GCA_903872425.1 uncultured Opitutia bacterium
CGGTCCAGACGCCGTCTTCACCCTTGGTCAGTGCGGTCGTACCGACACTCACACTCTGGGCCTGCGGCGCAGTGATACGGTAGCGCACACGATGCTCGGAATTGACCTGTGGAAATTGCTTCCCGTCCTGGTTGGAGGTCGCGGGCTTGAAGTCCTCTACCGGCGGAGGCAGGGGAGCGGGAGCGGCAGCTGGCGCGGGCTGGGCGAAAGCCGGCTGCAATAAAAGAGTCGAAGTCAGGGCAAGAGCGAGGACAGGGAGTTTCATGGCAAGGCGGGGTTAAGACCGATGGGGACAGGGGATAGTCGCGTTTATGCTCCCGACGAAATGCATGTCAACTGTGAAGCTATTTTTGGGTTGACGAAGAGGTGAAAACATTGGCTCGCACACCGCATTGACACGCCTTCGGGAGTATGAGGATGGCTCTCGTCCACCCCCAGGACGCGTTACCTCCATGCGGTGCGCGAAGAACAACAGGCGGCGCTCTGAGGCACCGCCTGTGAATAAAACGTGCCGCCAAACGCGACTGCCCGATTACTTCGTTTTGAAACGAACCACCGTGATGGAGTTGCCCGGGAAGGTGTGGTTCCAGCTCGCGCTGGCATCGCTGATGACAAAAGGCTTCGGTACGATGTTGAGTGGCTGTTCCACGCTGTTGGTGTCGTTGGGCTGGCCGACCATCACCTGGCCGGTGGCGTTCGCCAGCACCTTCGCGCCTGCGAGATCAACCGTCAGGTTTTGCTCAATCTCAAAAATATTGACGACCTTCAGGATGATGTCGCCGGAACTGTCCTCTTTGCTGGCGGAGGCGAAGATGGGTTCGTTGTAATTGGGAGCGGTGCCGCCGCGGCCGCCGCGCCCCCGTCCTCCTGCAGCAGGCGGGGGAGTGGCAGGAGCAGGTGCGGGAGGAGGAGTCGGGATAGTCTGCGGAGTGATGGACGCTACGGGTAACACCTGATCGCCACGGGCATTGCTGAACATCTTCTGCACGTAATAGGGCGGAGAAGCGTATGCACTCAGGGTGTCATAGCCGATGAGGTCGGTGTTCCACTGATGGGCGCCGTTCTCCACCCGCGTGAGGAGCGGTGCATAGCAAGACATGATAACGAGGTCGGCATTGCGCTCCAAACCGGTGAGGAAGGCCGCGTCGGATAGTGCGCAGATGAAGGTGGGCGTGAGCGGACGCTGGCCGCCGCCGGGAGAACCAGTTTCTTGCGAGGCCCATTCGCCCTCAAAGACCTTGGGACCATTGCGATCAGCCTTGTCATAGCGGTGGGCGTTGCGGATGGCGTCGTTAGGGGACATGTAGGCGTGATTGTCGATCACGTCATGCTGCACACCGGGATTGGTAGTTGCGACGACCTGAATGGCCGGATACTTGGCCTTAATGGCCTTGTAAAACAGATCAAAACGGCCGCCATCCCCGCGATAGGTGGCCGTGCCGTTGTTGAGGTTGTCCTCGTTGCCGATTTCGACGTAGGTGAGCTTAAAAGGCGCCGGGTGGCCGTCCTTGGCGCGGAGCGCGCCCCATGTTGTGCTCTTATCGCCGCTGACATATTCGATTTCATCCAGTGCATCCTGAATGTAAGGTTTAAGGGCATCGCCCGTGACAACGCTGCGCCCTTGATCAAGACTCAGGCCTGCCCAAACCGCCAGTACCGGCTCCATCTTGAGCTCTTCGCACCACTCAAGAAATTCCAGCAGCCCCAAGCCATCGGAAACGCGATAGCCCCAGGAGCCGCCGTGACCGGGGCGGCTTTCCCATGCTCCGATGGTCGTCTTGAAGTTGTAGCGATCATTCAGGTTGGGGCCTTCCACGAAATTACCCCCCGGAAAACGGAGGAACGCTGGCTTCATGTCGGCCAGCAACTTCATGAGATCGGGCCGGAAGCCGGTGACCGGACGTTGGCCCAAGGTCGAGCCAGTGCGTTCGTTGTAAACCGGGGGGAAGAGAGACACGAGGTTCAGGTTGACAGTGCCTTTTGCGGCGGCGGAGATGACAAAACGGTTGGTGGCCGATGGGGTGACCTGGCCGGTTTTCAGCGTGACATTGTAACGCTGCCATTTGTCTCCGATTTTGCTGACGGTGGCGGTGGCGTGAACGGTTTTGCCGTCGTTGGACTCGATGGTCACGGTAAGCGGACCGGTGAAGCCCGCGGAGCCTTTGGCGTAAAACGAAGCCTGATAGGTGGTATTGGCCATTGCGGGGATGCCCCAGTAGCCCTCGTTGGCTACGCCGACACGCTGGCCAGTGGCCACGGAATCAATCGTGAGTTTGAGGCTGGTGGTGAGTGCCTCGGTGTTGACCGGATCAGCCGTGTCTAACGAGATCGTGCCTTGCGCGCCGTCTGAGCTGACCAAGGACCAATTGGGGATCACGGGAGCCGGAGGCGGGGCCGCTGGTGCGGGAGCCGGAGGTGGAGACGCAGCCGGGGTCGTGGCCGCAGCGGGCGTAGCGTCAGCGGCGGGAGGCTGGCCACCGCGTCCGCGACCACCACGACCGCCGCCGCCCCCACGCGGTGCAGGATTTTTGAAGATGCGGTTTTGGATCAGCTCGGCATAGAGACCACCGTCGTAGGAGTGATTGATCTCCTCAGTCATCAGACCGTAGAAAAGCGGCGAGATTTTGGCGCCGGGTTGGTCGACCTGGATGACAATTTTGCCCGAATCGGCAGCCAATGCCTGGCCGAAAAGGACCAGGCTTGCGGCAAAGATCCCAAGTTTGGCGAGCAAGGCTTGATGTAAAGCGGAGCGGTGAGTGGATGACATGGTGGTTTTGGTTTCTAGATTGATCTGTCGCTTGGGGCAAAAATCACTCGGCTTTCACGGCGCGGAGCAGACCCAGCTTGTAGGGTAAGGCGCCGTAGTCGCCCTTGTTTTCGGCGTCACCGATGCCTTGGTAGAGGAACATGAGATTGTTCGGATCAAGTACCATACGCTCGTCATTACTCTCGCGAATCATCTCCCCATGACTGACCTGCCCGGACCACGGTTGGACGCCAGCCTCAAACGAAATGTTCGCTTTACCAGCGAAGGGTTTTTCGGGCGTTTCAAAACCCTCCACCGGATACCACTCACCATCAAGCTTGTCGGCCACGTAGGCCCGGTAGTAGCGGCCCGCGCCGAGCGCCTCCACACAGGTCAGGTATTTGTCGGTGCCCTTGATCTTATAGGTGAATCCGGCCTCGAAAACTGTGTTACGGGTGCCGCGCATCGCGACCACCGGCTTGCTAAAGCCCTTGGGGAAATCGGCGTAGGTCGTGCGGCTGCGGTAGAAGTTACCGTCGTCACCGGTGAAAAACATATACATGAACTCCCCGTCGCCGATGAAGTGGTAATCAATCGGCAGGTTGGGCAGCGGCGTGCCGGCGGGAAAGAACGGCTCAGGCTTAGTCCAAGAATTAGGATCGCCGGGGGTGGTGCTGGTGCAAAACACCGGTGGCTGGTTCTGGAAGGTAAAGTACCATTTCTTTTGCGGTGTGAAATAGAACATCTCTGGCGCGCACTTGTATCCCGTGAAGTTCGGGTTGTTGTCCATGTAGTAAAGCGGGGCCTTGGGCGCGTCTTTCCAGTCGGCGAAGCTCAGATGAACCATATTGAACGCGTTCCGGGTGTTGGTCGTCTCGTTGGTAAAGTGCGCTGTCGCGTAAATCTCCCACTTGCCATCGATGAATGAGACTGTGGGGTCCTTGATGGATTGCACCACGTGGGTCGCATCGTTGATCGGAACGACCAAAGGTCCGGTGGAGACCCATTTCAGCGGTTTGCCCAGCAGGCCGGGCAGGGTGTTGGGAATGGCAGCATGGACGTCCGGCAAGGGGCCGAGATCCACCTGACCACGGCCGCGGCCACCACCGCCACCACCGCCGCCGCCTCGGCGGCCACCGAGCGCGGCAAACTGTGTCTTCTGGGCGTCGTTGAGCAGGGCGGCGATCTTAGTGTTGGCGTCGGTACGCGCCATTTCGGCTTTGGCCTGTGCGCCGCTGACTTCGGTAAAAGCTTTGGCCTGTGCGTCGAGAATCGGGGTGATCTGTTTCGCCTGCTCGTCGGTGAGAGCGAGCGTGGTCTTGAGCGTGTCGAGCGTGGGCAGCGCGACGGGAGTTGGCACTCCAGCGGGCTGCGCCACAGCGGCGGGTGAGAAGACGGCGACAGCGGCCAGTAACGTGATGGCGAGCGGCAGGGAGAGGGGGGATGTGGTCATGGTGATTGAGCTTAAAGAATAATTACGGGTGAACTGTCAGAATTTCATTTAGTCAGCGACCTTCCACTTGAACTCCGCGCCGCTCTTGCGGGCGGGGCTGGCGCCGAGGGCGGTGGCGGTGGGCAAGCCGGATTTGTCCGGCGGGGCAGCAAGGTAGCGGTGATTCGTGAGCGACATCAGCATGGTGTCGCCACGCATGAGATTGACCCACTGGAACGACTCAGCGTCGCCGGGCTTAGCGGTGCCGAGTTCCCGGAGCGTCGTCTTCTCGGGCCCGACAGAGACCAATTTTCCGTTGGCTGCCTTGAGCGCGACGCGGCCTAAGCCAAGATCAAGCACTTGAAAATGGGCGGCGCGCTCTTTCAACGCTGTGCTCTCGTCGAGCAGTTCCGTGCTGACCAAGAGGTCAGTCTGGAGATCGGCGACTAATACATTCCCGTTGGCGCCATTCGCCAGAATGATCGTCTTCCCCACCGGGATCTCGCGTTCGATGCCGCGCGCGCGCGGCTCCTCCACCGTGTAATTGTCAAAGTCCGCATAGCCGCCGGGCTGGCCGGTGGTGTTGAAATTGAACAATGCAGGACGCACGCCTTGAAAGGTCGTGAGTTGGAAGCCGGGGATCGTCCAAGTACTGCCGACTTGGGTGAAGGTTTTGCCGTCAGTGCTCCAACTGAACTCGGCGCGGTCGGTGTCGAAGTTGCAGTGCACGCGCAGCCAGACGTGTGCGGGCGGGTTGGCGACCGGCGTGCCGACAGCCGCAATGGCCGGTGCTGCCGGTGCGGCGGCAGCCGGTGCAGCGACGGCGACAGGGGGCGCGACTTGTGCGTCAGCAGGGGCAACAGCAGCAGGCGCACTGCGGCCGCCACCGCGACCACCACGGCCACCACCACCGCGCGCGCCGCCGGCGGAGCCTTGGAACATTTGCAACGACACGCCCTCGGCGGTTTTCACAACGGCGACACCCGCGTAGGGCGTGCAGAGCAGTCCGAGGCCGGCGACATCGCCGATGGCGAGGCCAGTGGTGTCGAGCTCCACGGTCATGGTGGACTCAGGCGCGGGGGGGCGTTGGGCTAGGGAGTTGCGGGCGTTATAGAAGCTGGCGGCGGGCAGCGAGTGCAGACGGAGCGCGCCGGGCTTTTCGGTGAGCGACCATTTGGTGTCGTCGGGGACGTGGTTCCACTGCCATTCAATACTAAGCTTGCCGCCGTTGAAATTGTCGTCGTGGACGAACGCGGGCTTCGGCGGCTGGCTGACGCCGGTGTTGGGCTTGACCCAAGTGTTGGGCGCGCGGCGGAGGTTGCCGGGCAGGCCGATGAGCGGAAAGCCGTCGTCCCACGTGATGGGCACGAGCGAGACCATGCGGCCGGCGCTGCCGTGATCGGACATGATGATGCTCCACCACTCGCCGGAAGGGGTGTCCACCATGCCGCCCTGGTGCAGCCAGAGGCCGCGATTATTGCCCTGAGCCGCGGCGGGCGTCCCGTTGGGCACGCCGAGCGACTCACTCGTGACCATTTTGGTTACTTTCCAAGGACCATCAATCGAATCAGCGACCGCCACAAATTGGTCCACCGCTCCACCGGGTTGGCAAGAGATGTCCACATATTTGCCATTGATCTTGTAGAGGTGGTGGCCCTCGCCCATGCCCTCGGGTAACGTGCGCTTTGGGGCGTCGGTTTTGAAGGAACGTAGGTCGGGATTCAGCTCATCAATGGGATACGGTGCATTGCCCCCTGAGATGACGTAAACCTTACCGTCGTCATCGAAGAGCACTGATAAGTCGTGTTTACCGGGCAGTTGGTTGCGCTCCCATGGGCCGCTGATAGTTTTGGAGCGATAGACCATGAGGCCGGCGCCGTTGACATTGCAAAAAACGTAGAACATTCCGTCGTGATAACGGATGCAGGGTGCCCAGATGCCCTTGCCGTAAATGTTGCCGCCTTCGAGCCGATAGGTCGGCCCTAGGTCGAGACGGTCGGCGCAGTAGCCAGCCAGCTCCCAGTTAACGAGATCCTTGGAATGCATGAGCATCACAGCCGGATTCATGTGCATCGTCGTACTGGCGAGATAATAGTCGTCGCCCACGCGGATGACATCGGGATCCTCGAACTCCTCGTAGAATAGCGGATTGGAGTAGGTGCCATTACCGTTGTCGGCCGTCCAGTGTTTCGCGGCGAGGCCGGTGGGAGCAGCGTTGCTCGAAGAGCTTGCGGCGGCGGCAACTCCAGCGGCCAATGCAAACAGGCTCAGCAGTCGCGCAAATAAAATGGTGCGGTTCATGGGGAAAACTGGGGCGGACTTTAGTTTTTCAGTTCGGAATCGAGGCGCAGCGGACGGCCGCTTCTGGTGTCGAGCTGCACCACCTTCGCGCCATAGCGTACCGTGGCCTTCTGGTTAGTGGAGGAACGGATTTCAGCGCTGAGGAGTTTGCCGCCTTTCCAAGCGACATCTACCTCGTAGCCGCCACGCGCACGCAGACCCTTGACGCTGCCATCGGGCCAGGCGGAGGGTAGGGCGGGCAACAGCTCGATCTCGCCGTTCTGACTTTGTAGCAGCATCTCGGCGATGGCCGACGCTCCGCCGAAATTGCCGTCAATCTGGAAGGGCGGATGCTCGTCAAAGAGGTTGGGGTCGGTGCGGCTGGGGTCGAAAAGATTTTTTAGGATGCTGTAGGCGCGCTCACCGTCGAGTAGACGGGTCCACGTGTTGATGCGCCAGGCGATGGCCCAACCGGTGGTGATGTCGCCGCGGGTGTTGAGGGTGACCTTGGCGGCGGCGGCGAGTTCGGGAGTGGTGCGGGGGTTGATTTGGTTGCTCGGGTAGAGCGCGTACAGGTGCGAGATGTGCCGGTGCTGCTGCTCCTGCGCCTGCGCGTCCCAGTCTTCCAGCCATTCCTGCAACTGACCTTGGCCGCCGATCTGGAGCGGAGCGAGTTTCGCGCGGGTCTGCTCCAGTCGTTTTCTAAAATCGGCGTCGATGCCGAGGACCACCGAGGCGTCGATGCAACGGCTGAACAAGTCGCGCAAAATCTCCTCGTCCATCGCCGGCCCGGCCACCACGGCGGTGTTAAACGGATTGAGTTTGTTCTCCGGGGAGAGCGAGGGATTGGTCACGAGCCAGTGGTGCTTCGGATCCTCCTGGAGCGTGTCCAAGAAAAACTGGGCCGCGCCTTTCATCACGGGATAGACTTCCTGCAGGTATTTCTTGTCGCCGCTGAAGGCGTAGTGATCCCAAAGATGGAGCGAAAGCCACGCGCCGCCAGTCGGCCACATGCCCGAGCTGGCACCGTCAATCGGGCCGGTCGCGCGCCAGAGGTCGGTGTTGTGGTGCGCGACCCAGCCTTGTGCGCCGTACATTTCCTGTGCCGTGCGCGCGCCGGTGACGGAAAGATCTTTTACCATCGCAATAAGTGGCTCCACACATTCGGCGAGGTTGGCCGTCTCAGCTGGCCAGTAGTTCATCTCAGTGTTAATGTTGATGGTGAATTTGCTGCCCCAGGAGGGACTCAGGCTTTCATTCCAGAGGCCTTGGAGATTGGCCGGCTGGCCACCGGGTCGTGACGAGCTGATGAGCAGGTAACGCCCGAACTGGTAATAGAGCGCGGCGAATTGCGGGTCGTTGCCGTTGCGGAAGTTTTGCACGCGCTCGTTGGTGGGCAGCTTCATCGCGTCCGATTGGCCTAGGTCGAGCGTTACGCGGCGGAACAGCCGTTGGTGCTCGGCGACATGGCGGGCGAGCAGCTGGTTGGCGCCCAGCTTGGCGGCAGCGGCAATGTGGGTTTGATTCAGGCCCTGGGGGTCGCCGGAAACGTCAGCGAAATTTTTGTAGCTAGTCGCGAGGGAGATCAGCACGGTGGCCGAGTCGGCGTCGCTTACGTTTACCGCGTTCTCGCCCGCGGCGACCTTGCCGCCCTCGGCCAGTACGCGGGCGCGAATCTCGAATTTCAAAGCGCCTTGGATGTTGCTGTGGTTACCATTGGTTCCCGACAGCACGACGGTGCCGTCCGGCTCGACCGTGATGACGTTCTTTTGCGGCGAGCGGAGACCGACACCAAAGGTGAGGGCGCCCTTTTTGTCTGCCGTGAGATGAACTACAATTACTTGGTCCGCCGTGCTCGCAAATGCGCTGCGGGTGTAGCGCACGCCATTGGTGGTGTAGCTCACACCAGTCACCGCCGTGTCGAGGTTGAGATCACGCTGGTAGTCGTTGACGACGGTGCGCTCAGGGAAAGTCAGCAGTAAGTCGCCCGCCGTCTGATAGGCGGCCTGAGACACCGGTTTCGACAGGACATTGGCAGTGACGAGATCCGCTCCCTCCTTGTTTTTGCCCGCAAAGATCAATTCCCTGACTTTAGGCAAAGTCTCCTTCGCCAACGGGTTCACTGGGTCATACGGCCCGCCTGACCAAAGTGTGTCCTCGTTGAGTTGGAGGATTTCCTGGTTAATGCGGCCATAGACCATCGCGCCGATGCGTCCGTTGCCGATGGCTAGCGCCTCGACCCAGCGGTTCGCTGAACGGCGATACCACAGCTCCAACGGCCCGGCTGGAGCTGACGTCTCACCGACATACTGCACCGAAGGCTCGGCCGGTCCAACCGGGCCGCCACGACCGCGACCGCCACCCAGACCGGGCCCGCCGCCTCGCGCGCCTCCCCCGCGGCGCGCGCCGCCCGGCTGAGCAGCTTGGTCCGGGGCCGCCGCGCCGATGACGGGCACAGATGGCGCGGCTGGTGGTGCGGCGGTCGCGGCCTGGTCGGGGCCGGGCGTGGCAGCGTATGCCGCTGCAGCGACAAAAAGGGCTAAGAGGATGTTTCTCGAATTAATCCGAGCGGAGATGAATCGGGGGCTCATATTGGGGTGGGGGATGACGGAAGCATTTACACCGGCAGACAATCAAGCATCAACCGCTTTCTCCTCCTTCACCATCAGGTTGTCCCTCCCATCATACTCGGCCGATCGAATAAGATGGAGGAAACGCCAAAACATCGGCAACGCTTCGGATTTACTGCCCCCGACTACTCGTCATGCTCACCATCGTCCTTGAACAACCCGGCGCGTTCGCCGCCGTCGACCGCCCCGAACCCACCGCCGCTTCCGGTACCGCCCTCGTGCGCGTGCACCGCATCGGCGTCTGCGGAACCGACCTGCACGCTTTCGCGGGGAAACAGCCGTTCTTCAGTTACCCGCGGGTGCTCGGCCACGAGCTCGGCGTCGAGGTGCTTGATCCGGGTGACACTCCCCACGGCCTCAAAGTTGGCGACCGCTGTTCGGTCGAACCCTACATGAATTGCGGTACTTGCATCGCCTGCCGTCGCGGCAAGCCCAACTGCTGCACCACGCTCCAAGTGCTCGGCGTCCACACTGACGGCGGCATGAGGCCTCTGCTCCGCGTTCCTGCCCACAAGCTGCACCCGTCAGCCAAGCTCGACTATGAGCAACTCGCGCTGGTCGAGACGCTCGGCATCGGCGCGCATGCGGTCGAGCGGGCCGCGCCCACTCCCGCCGATTTCGTCCTCGTGATTGGCGCAGGCCCGATCGGCCTCAGTGTGATTCAGTTCGCCAAAGTCTCCGGGGCCACGCTCGCGGTGATGGATGTGAGCGAGACGCGTCTCGAATTTTGTCGGAAACAACTCGGGGTCACGCACACGTTAAAGCCCGGCGCGACTGCGGTGGAGGAGTTAAAAAAAATCGGCGGCGGCGATTTGCCGACCTGTGTGATCGATGCCACGGGCAACCCTGGCTCCATGATGGGCTGCTTCGACTTACCCGCGCACGGCGGGCGCATCGTCTTCGTCGGCCTCTTCCAAGGCGACGTCACCTTCAACGACCCTAATTTTCACCGACGCGAGCTAACGGTGATGGGCAGCCGCAACGCGCTACCGGCCACGTTTCGCGAGGTCATCCGCCTCGTCGAGGCGGGCAAGGTGGACACGTGCCCGTGGATCACGCACCGCTTCAAACTTGCCGACACCCCCACTGTTTTTCCGAAGGACATAGCGGGCAACCCCGCCGTGCTCAAAGCCATGATCGAAGTAGCGTAAGCGCCGGTCGGTGCGGGGCTGTCGGTGTTCAAGCCATGGTAAAAGTGTTAAGCAACCGCGGTGTTGAGACTACAGCGTCCGATGTAGGGCGGGGTCGCCGAACCCCGCCGGTTTGGGGAAGAGGAGGGATTGCAGTTGCGGCGGGGTACGGCGACCCCGCCCTACAGTCGGAGGCAGTAAAGACCGAAGCGGGCGTATGACTCCTTCTGGCTTTCTTTGACAATATCTACGGAGAATTAAGATAGATGAGGTCAAAAAATTCCTTCGGGGTGTAGGTGCGTCCAGGTTGAATATTTTTTGGCAATCTTCGTTGCTGCACCGGGTAGAGTAAGTCCGAGGTATCCTTTAGTGATTTAAGCCAAAAGAGGGTAGTAGGACCTGAATTGCTCAAGGGAGGACCGGGGGGGTAGCAATAGCAAGCGTGTCTCATATAATCCACCACGCACTTGCTCAAGCTCGGACAATGTTGCGAGCGAATCGGTGTACCTATCTAAAACACTGGTCAGCGGGTCTACTTTACCGAATTCCAATAGAATGTTCTCCGGATTAGCATCATCGCTACCACTTATCTTGTAAATTATTGCAGTTATACACTCGCGGTCGTTTTGCAGCACACGGTATAGATAGCCATCTCTAGTAGCTTTGTTTAAACTATCGCCGTCCCACACAGCGGTCCGAGCAAGCTGATAACGGGGGAACGGTGGCATGATCTTTAAATTGTCCCAATTTGGCATGCCAGTCGTAATCAGCGTCGGACCCTTAGTTCTTAAAAATGAACGGAGGACGGTATCGGCATTTGTCGGACCCGTTATAAAGCGAAGTGTCGTAGTATCCTTTACCAGCACGGATGGATCAGATGCTGACGCTGCCAAGACAGGAATGCCGGCAAGCACGACAACGCGCAAAAATTTTGTCATGGGGAAAGGGGTGTGGCCAGATACTCGCGGGCAATCTGCCACTGGCAAGTAAACTTACCGCCAGCGAGCCATACCGCCTGCACGGCAGTTAGCCATGCCTTGGCTAAGCATCCGCGGGATGGTACAAGGCGGCGTTGAGGATGCGGCGTCCGATGTAGGGGGTGTCGCTGAACCCCGCCGGTTTGGGGCAGAGGAAAGATTGCATGGGCGGTGGGGGCGGCGAAATATTGTCGTATTGGCTGCGGCGCCTGATGCAGGGCGGCGGGGTTCGGCGACCCCGCCCTACAATCGGAGGTAGGAATGGCCGATAGGGCGATGCCTGAGCTGGGTGAGGTCGTGGCGCAATTGCGCTCACAGGTGTGGCGTGGAGCGTTATCCGGCTTGCCGGACGGTCTAGCGCCGTCTCACGCTGTTTAGGTGAAACTCGGACTCGAACAAAAGGTCATCATCGTCACCGGCGGCGCCAAGGGTATTGGCGCGGCTATCACGCGCGCCTTCGCCGCTGAGGGCGCGATCGCTTGTGTTTTTGGGCGCAATCGTGAGGAGGCCGCCGCGCTCGTCGCCGAGGTCAACGCGATGGGCGGAAAGGCCGACAGCTTTCAGTGCGAGATGACCGACGAGGCGCAGGTGCGCACATCAGTCGCAGCGGTGCTGGCGAAGTACGGTCGCATTGACTGCGTCGTGAACAATGCCGGCGTGAACGATGGCGTGGGCCTGCGTGCGCCCGTCGCGAATTTCCGTGCGTCACTCGAAAAAAACATCATCCAGTGCTTTGTGCTCGTGCAGGCCGCACTCGATGCGCTCATCGCCAGCAAGGGCACGATCATCAACATCGGCTCGAAATGCTCTGTCACCGGACAGGGCGGCACGAGCGGCTATGTCGCTGCCAAGGGCGCGATGAACGGTCTCACCCGCGAGTGGGCGCTCGATCTCGCTCAACACGGTATCCGTGTGAACGCCGTGCTTCCCGCTGAGGTTATGACCCCGCTCTACGAGCGCTGGATTTCCACGCGGCCGGATCCTGCCGCCTCGCTCGCCGCCATCAAGGCCACCATCCCGCTGGAACGCCGCATGACCACTTCCGAGGAAATCGCTGACACCGTCGTGTTTGTCGCCTCGCCGCGCTCGTCGCACACCACGGGACAAATTCTTTATGTGGATGGCGGCTATGTCCACTTCGACCGCGCCTGCACGACCAAGGCGAGTACGTGAAAGGCAAATCTTGAAAACTGATCAGCGGGTAGCGGAAATCTGAAATCTTCAAAATAACCAAGAGCGGCCGAGCAGCTGATCCCGATTTAAAATTTGAGAGTAGGAAATTTTTAATACTGAAAATCTGGCAGCGAGAAACTGAAAATTTAAAAAACGAACGAGCGTAGCCGAGCACCCGATCTCTATTTAAAATTTTAATTTTAATTTCAAATTTGAGAGGGCGGGAATCTTGAAAACTGAAATTTGGGCAGCGGAATTTTGATATTCACCAGCCGTATCGCGCAGTTGC
>CAIQKQ010000204.1 GCA_903872425.1 uncultured Opitutia bacterium
GGAGATACCGGAGAAGTGCTGCACGCGCGCATAGCCAGCCCATGTCTGCTGGTAGATGCGGTCCGAAGCGAGGCGTTCGCACGAGCTCTCCTTTGTGGGTCTTGTCAAGCACGAGCGTAGCGCCAAAACCGCCTGCAATATCGAAACGAAGGTCGCCGAACTGCAGATATCCGTCATGGTCCACCATTTCTGTACCTCGAGCTTGCAGTCCAACGCTCGTGGCGATGTAGGCCCAGAGACGCAGCGAAGTGGGTGAGCCGTTGGCGGCGCAGTCATCATGGAGCGCGCGCAGATCGTCGAGCGAGAGACAAGTCGTCGGCGTGCGCGTGGCGGGGACCGTCTTGGCCAGTTTGTCGGACAGCTTCAGTGCGTTTTCCCATTCGCGGTCCGACAGCAGCCATTGCGGTCGGCTCGACTCACAGCTCTCAGCTCGAAGGCTCCAACTCGGCAACACGCCTGGGCGAAATACGTCGGCGGGTACAAGTCTAGCAAGAGTAAGGTCTCGTATGGCAGTAATTGTCGCTGTCAAGCCACTAGACTTTAGCATCTCGCCAGATCGCAAGCTTCTTGCGACCAACACCCGATGCAGCATGAAGGCGGTAAGCTTTTGGAATGTCACCGGCAGCACCGCGGTTGTCCCGGGGGAGTCCCCGCCATGCTCGACGACATAGCGGCTGTACGCGTTGACTGCAGACCGCGCAGCGGGCGGTGCGCAAAGCTCAGCAGTGATCGCGCTCGCTACTGCTGCTGCTTCAGCGAGGCGGAGACCCCCCAACGCCTCGGGCACGCCGGATGATGCAAGTGCCGATGACGCGCTGCGCTTGCGCCGCGCTTCTCCTGCAAGTTGCACCGTTATCCGTTTAGCAAGAGCATCGGCGAGCGGCCATGCACCGGCGGGTGCAGCAGCAACGCTAGGCAATGGCCGTGCGCTGCAGGGTTCCGGGCGTCTCGACGTCCGACCAGAGCTCGCTGATCCCGGCGCTCCTGCATACATCAATAGCGGTGGCGAGAGTGCGGCAGGCGGCGAGGGAGTCGCATAGTGCATTCTCTTCACGGATGCGATGGTAGGCGAAAAGACAGTGCCCCCCTTTGTCGGCTGCGGCGTACAGCCGATGCAGCAGAGAGCGTCCCAAGGCGCCATCGGCTCCGCCTGCCTTTCCTTTGTTGATGCGCTGGGCGTTGGGGGCATTATCCGTCTCGGCAAGTATTATCGACGCGCTAGTGCCGATACGACTGAAAAGCTCGAACAGCAGCACCGTCATGATGAGCTCTTTCAGATCGATATTGAGCTCGACCTCGCTGCCGTAGAAAATATGGAAAATTGCGAGCTGCCCGTAGACCGCTCCACCGGCAATCAAGTCGGCGTCCGAGGCAAAAGGTTTCCCAAGCAGGAGACCGCGGCCGGGTACACAGAAGAACTGCGCTGAGATTCGCCCTTCCTTCCATGCATCGCGCCAAGCCGCGAGTTCATTCACGATGCCCTTCCACAAGCGTGACGGCGTATTCTCGGCGTCGTGCGCCGCGTTGCACAGCGCCGCGGTATTGAGACGCATTGTGAGCGAGCCAGCGCCTGCCCACCACATGATTGAGCCATACAGCTTTTGCATACTCTTTCGGGTGATCGCGCCGCGCAGATGCGGCCTGCTGAGGAGCTGCTCCACGGCGAGAGCGTGGGTCATGTACTTGTACGCGTTGGACGCAGGAAGACGCAAGGTTCCGTCAACAGAGTTGAACTCGCGTCCAATGAGTAGTATCTGCTGGGATCCCAAGACAGTTTTATCGGCCGCCGCGCCGATACACGCGGGCTTCAGCGTGTCCTCGATGAAAATGCGCAGGGCAGCATTGCAAGAAAAAGCAGTATCCCCCGAGAGGCCAGCGTCGTCACAGTACATCCCCGCTCGCTGATCAGGAGCCGTAAGTTGTACGCGCGTTGCGTGCATTACTAGCCCGCTCAGCAGCCCGCCTGCCCCAATGGCCGAGTCAAGCGCCCCCATGATGGCGCGCGTCGAGCGATACAGTCCCTCGCCTGGTATCGGTTCGAAGCAGTAGAGACGCTGGTTGAGCGGTCCAAGTGGCAGAACATAGTAATACTTTACAGCGTCGCTCTTAGCTACGTAGCGTCCTAGCGCAATGAGGTCATCACCAAGCATCTCCTCGAGCGTGACGTAACGGAAAGCGCGCGTCGAGACGAGTCGCAGCACATCGATAGCCTCAAGATCCCCGCCATGCAGAACAAAACGTTGTTTGGTGTTAACTCTGCTCTCATCAACAACTCGCTGCAAAACACGAGTGATGGGGATGGCTGCGCAGCTAGACGCTGCTAGCTCTGCTACTCTCGCCACAATTCCATCGGCGCTGGCTTTGGCACCGTCGAACATGCCGGCTAGGTCATTGGCTGCGAAGGCGGCGTCGAAGGCTGCGAGAGCGGCCCCTTCTAGCGGCGGCGGCGCGAGCGGAC
>CAIQKQ010000205.1 GCA_903872425.1 uncultured Opitutia bacterium
CGGTGGCGGCGGTGGGGGCGGCCGAGGCGGACGGGGTGGGGCAGGCGGCGGTGGTGGGGGCGGCTTGATGGTGGATGTTATTTCTGAAAATCCGCGCAATGACGCTGACCGGTTGCTGCGCAGCTTTATGCGGGCCGCTTATCGCCGCCCGGTGCGCGACGCCGACGTGGAGCGCTTCCTCGGTTTGTTTGACCGCGAGTATGACCTCGGCTCCGGCTTCGCCCGCTCCATGCTCACGGCCTACACTGGCGTGCTGGCATCACCGGGCTTTGTGTTTGTCGAGGAGCAGCCCGGCAAACTCGACGGCCTCGCGCTCGCCACCCGGCTTTCACTCTTCCTCTGGAACTCCACGCCCGACGCCACCCTGCGTGCGCTCGGCGAAAAAGGGGAGCTGGCCAAACCGGAGGTACTGCGGGCGCAGACCGAGCGCCTGCTCAACGACCCGCGTTCGGCCCGCTTCGTCGAAGCGTTCACCGACTACTGGCTCGATCTGCGCAAAATTGACGACACCTCGCCCTCCTCGACGATTTATAACGACTACGAGATGGACGACCCGCTCAAGCTCGCCGCGCTCGACGAGCCCCGCTTGTTCTTCGCCGAGCTACTCCGAGCCGACCGGCCAACGCGGGAGATCGTGAACTCCGATTTCACCTTCCTCAACGAGCGGCTGGCCAACCTTTATGGCATCGCCGGGGTTAAAGGGGCGCAGATGCGCCGCGTGACGCTCCCGCCGGGCAGCGACCGTGGCGGACTGATGACGATGGCCAGCGTGCTCAAAGTCACCGCCAACGGCACGACGACCTCACCGGTGTTGCGTGGTCACTGGATCACGGAGCGTATCCTCGGTTTGGAGACGCCGCCGCCGCCTCCGGGGGTGAAGGCCGTCGAACCGGACATCCGTGGAGCCGTCACCATCCGCCAGCAGCTCGCCAAACACCGCGAGGATCCTACCTGTGCGTCGTGTCACAACAAGATGGACCCGCCCGGTTTTGCGCTGGAAAGCTATGATGTGATGGGCGGCCGGCGCGAGCGCTACCGCGCCGTCGCCGAAAATGTGCCGCCGGTGCGGGGCTTCGGCATGAACGGGCAGGCGTTTGCCTTTCACTATGGTCTGCCGGTGGACAGCGCGGGTGAATTACCCGATGGCCGCGCCTACAAAGATGTGCGCGAGTTCAAAAATCTCGTCGTGAAGGATGAGCTGCCCGTCGCCCGCAATCTCGCCAAGCAACTGGTGGTCTTTGCCACCGGTGCGCCGGTGCGCTTCTCCGACCGCGCGGCGCTAGATAAAATCCTCCAGCGCGCCGCCACCAAACAATATGGGGTCCGCACCCTCGTCCACGAGCTCGTGCAGAGCGAGCTGTTTCAAAATAAGTAAGTCGCCCCAAACCCATCGCGCCATGAACCCAAACGCCGCCCCCTTCATCACCACCCGCCGCGCCATGTCGCGCCGTCGCTTTCTGCGCAACGCGGGCATCGCGCTCTCGCTGCCGTTTCTCGACGCGATGCTGCCGCCATTTGCGCGCGCGGCGACGTCTGGCTCGCCCCTCGCGCCCGGCGCGAAGCCGCGCCGGATGTTCGGCATCTGCAACAATCTCGGCCTACGTCCTGATTTGTTTTTCCCGAAGGACAGTGGCGCGGGCTACACGCCCTCACCACTGCTCAGCCTGTTGCAGGAGCACCGAAAGGATTTTACGGTGTTTAGCGGCGTGGCGCACCCGAACGTGGATGGCGGCCATCCGGCGGACATCGCGTTTCTCACAGCTGCGCCGCACCCGGCCAGCAGCTCGTTTCGCAATACCATCTCGCTAGACCAGCTGATCGCGGAACGCATCGGCACGTTGACGCGTTTCCCGTCACTGACACTGGCCGTCAACGGCGGGGGGCGCGCGCTCTCGTGGACTGGCACTGGCGTCGCGATCCCGCCCGAGCAAAGTGCGGCGAGTGTGTTTAACCAACTTTTCCTCCAAGGCACACCTGAGCAGGTGGCGGCCCAGATCCGCAAGCTCGACACGGGCCGGAGCATCCTCGACGCGGTGGCGGAGCAGGCCAAGGACCTACAGCGCAATGTCGGCGAACGCGACCGCAGCCGGCTGGATCAGTATTTCACGAGCGTGCGCGACCTTGAGCATCGGCTGCAGGAATCGAAAGGCTGGGAGAGCCGGCCCAAGCCGGTGGTCAGTGTTGCCGCCCCGACTGATCCCACGAGCGCCGCGCAATACATGGCGAAAATTCGGGCGATGTATGACCTCACGAAACTCGCGTTTGAGACCGACTCGACGCGCGCCGTCACGCTCATGCTCAACAGCGTGGGCACGCCCGTGATCACCGACACCGGCGAGACCCTCACCGACAGCTACCACAACCTCTCGCATCACGGAAAGGCCGACGAGAAACTCTCGCAGCTGAAGATCATTGATGAGGGGCACATGAAACTGCTGGCCGCGCTGTTTGCGGGATTAAAGTCCGTGAACGAGGGCGAGGAGACGCTGATGGACCGCACGATGATTCTCTACGGCTCCAACCTCGGCGATGCCAATGCGCACTCGACCACCAATCTGCCGGCGCTGTTTGCCGGCGGCGGCTTCCGTCACGGACAGCACCTCGCGCTTGATCCGGGTGGCATTTATCCGCTGCCGAACCTCTTTGTCTCAATGCTCCAGCGCATGGGATTTGAGGACCAGAAGTTCGCCTCCTCAACCGGCGTGATGCGCGGCCTCGATTTCAAGGGCGCGTGAGTGTGAGCGCGCCAAATCTCCCTCTTAAAACGCCTTTAACGTAACATCATGTCACCGCGCCTCGCGCTCACTCTCTGCGCTCTTGCCGTCGTCGCGCCCGCTATTGGTCGCGCGGCCGCGACTACGTTCACGCCACCGCCCACGCCCTATGCTGGCACGCCTGCCGCTAAGGCCGCCCTAGCAGCCGTGCCGCCGGCGGCGGCGGGGGA
>CAIQKQ010000206.1 GCA_903872425.1 uncultured Opitutia bacterium
AACGACAGGGACAAAGTACTATTGTTTCTCAAATTCGCCATGGCCGAGGCGCTTGAGGACAGTAAACCCCGCCGACTTGGCAGCGGAGACGGAGAGCGGCGCGAGCAATTTCGGGGTGTGCAACGCGACCACGGCATCGCGGGCCACGCGCCGGCCGCAAGTCGGGCAGGAGGTCAGGTCGCCCTCCGTCACGCCCTGACGATGATCAAATCCGTCACCGCACAGTTTGCAGGGTGTCTGCGACGGATGGTAACGGTAAATCGGCATGGAGCGCGTCAGGGTTGGACGGTCGTTTGCGCCGGAGAGACCATCATCAAGCCGGCGGCCTGATCAGACTTTTTCCACCAGCCCGGCCTTCATCGCCTTGACGGAGACCCACACGCGCTTCGTGCCGCCGTTGGCGGTGCGGATGCGGACGCGCTGCAAGTTCGGGCGGAACTTGCGCTTCGTGATGCTCGTCACGTGCGTGCCGATGCCGCCGCTCTTCTTGGACTGACCTTTGCGGTTGATGATCGAGCCCTTGACGGGACGGCGACCGGTGATGGCACAGATTCTGGGCATGGTATTGGTTCGGTTGGGAAAAGGTTGAAAAGAAACGCCCGCCCTGGCATGTGGCAAGGGCAAATTTCAGCCGGCGGCACGTCGTGCGTGCAGAACTTGGAATTTTTGACCCATTTGTGCCGGGTGAAGGAGCTGCATCAGCGCCCGCTTACGTGGACTGAGCGGATCACGCGCCTCAACCGCAAACACCCGCTCCAGCCATCCGGCAGCGTGCCGCACAAAAAACGCCTCCTGTGTCTCGACGGCCGCGGCTGTGAAGTTATGAGCCATGAGCGCGTCAGCGAGCCAGTCCCAGCAGACGTGTCCCGTTAAATCCTGCTCGCCCGGCCGCGCGAGCAGATCGTTCGACTGCGTGTGTCGGTGATAGGCACGCGCGGTGCCGACGGGCGACTCGTGTGCGAGTGCAGCAAAAGTTTTCCCGTAGTCGCACGCGACGAACAGCCCGTGCCATGGCTGCGCCGCGATTTCGGCCACCAACCTAGCAGCTGCGCGCGGCGCGTCAAAAATGTAACCTTCGGGTGCGGCGGCCGGCAGCCACGGTTCGGTCACCAATCCCAGTTCAACCTCTCCTAGCGTCGTGCCGTGCAGCGCCACACCTAGTTCACGCCATGCGCCTCCCCGCCGCACGAACCGCCGTAGCGGCTGGGCATCGAACAACTCGTTGGAAAACACCACGCATGGCCCGGCCAGCGCCGCCGGCTCGCCCACGCGTACCACCCGCACCTGCGAGAACGGATGCGCCACCCCCGCCAGCGCGCCGCCGTTTTCGCCACCGTGCGCTGAGTGGGCCGGCTCCGCGCCGATCTCGACAAACTCATGCCGTGCCGCCTCCTTCTCGCCCCCAAGCAGCGTCACGCACGCCGCAACCACAATTTCGCCGAAAAATTTGCCGGCCGTCTCCGCCGTAAAAAAATCGGTCCCTGGCGCACGGCCGACACGCTGACGCTCACGCCGGTAGTAACCGACACGCCCGTCATAAAGCGCCAGCGCCATGAACTCGGCAAAGGTCATAACACCGTCCGTCCCGGCGCTTGCGCGAAACGCCGTCAAAAATTCTGCCGTCGCCCCGGCTGCGTCTGCCGAGCCATCGGCTGGCCCACGCGGTGTGTAGCACTGGTCGGCCGGTGCACGACGGGTGGCGGTAGTTGTTTCGGACGTTCCCATTTACAAACCATCCTAGATGCCCACACTCCGCGCCATGCTCAAACGCATTCTCAGCATCGCTGCTGGTGTCGTACTCGGCCTCGCGGTGGCCGCTGGCGCAGCGCATTTCGCGGCACTCTGGGGGCTCTGGCCCAACCGCGAACTCGAACGCTCCGCCAGCACGATGCGGGATGTGCTACGGCTCGTGAACGAAAACTATGTAGACCCGAAGGCCGCCGCCCTGCCCGCTCTTACCAAGGCCGCACTCGACGGTCTCGTCGGCACGCTCGACCCTCACTCGGAATACTTGGACGCCGCTGCCTTTAAGTCGTTCGAGGAGGACATGAGCAGCGAATTCGGCGGCATCGGTGTTCAGGTTGAACTGCGCAGTGGCCGCGTGGTCGTTATTGCACCAGTCGCCGGCACGCCGGGCGATCGCGCCGGAATTTTGCGCGGCGACGAGATCGTGAGTATTGACGGCCAGCCACTCGCCAAATCGGCGATGGCGGACGTCGTCGCTCGTCTACGCGGCAAGCCCGGCAGCAAAGTCGCCGTCGGCCTTTTCCGGCCCACCACGAAAAAGGAAATCGCACTCACGCTCACGCGCGAGAGCATACATGTGGACAGCGTGCGCGATGTGCACGTGCTGCCCGGTAGCATCGGCTACGTGCAGCTCACGCAGTTCACGGAGCAAACGGCTGGCGAATTTTCCAAGGCATTGAAACAGCTCCAGACGCAGGGTGCGAAAGCGCTCGTCATTGACCTCCGCAACAACCCCGGCGGCCTACTCGACGCCGTCGTGGATGTGGCCGAAAATTTCTTCCGCAAGAACGAGCTGATCGTCTACACACAAGGGCGTGATGCTAAGGCGCGTGAGGAGTACCGCGCCGGTCCAAACGCCACGCCGCTCGCGCTACCCGTTGCCGTCATCATCAATGCGGGCAGCGCGAGTGCGGCCGAGATTCTCGCCGGTGCGCTCCAAGACACCCACCGCGCCGTAATCGTCGGCGAGCGCTCATTCGGTAAAGGCTCGGTGCAGACCATATTTCCCCTCAGCAACAAAGACGGCCTCCGCCTTACTGTCGCGCGCTATTACACGCCCGGCGGCGCCGTCATCCACGGTCATGGCATCTCGCCCGACGTCGAGCTCATCGCCACCTCGGATGAGGACCGCAGTCTCGCACTCCAGCGCAACCGCAGCGACATCACCGATCCGGTGGTGTTCAAAGACCGCTTCAACGTCGAACTCGTCCCCGACCGCCAGCTCGCCGCCGCCACCGACGTGCTTCGCGCCGCTCTCCTGCTCAATGAACGCGCCGCGCCCTCCTCGGCCGCCGCAAAGCCGTGATGATACTCGCCCTCGAAACCTCCTGCGACGAAACCGCCGTCGCACTCTTCGATCCCTCACGCGGCCTCGTCGGCGAATGGACGCACACGCAAATCGCCCTGCACGCCAAACATGGTGGTGTCGTACCCGACCTCGCCACGCGCGAACACCTATGTCACCTCGCGCCACTGCTCGAGCGTGCCCGCTCCATTTCTGATAATTTCTCCGCCGTCACACAAGTCGCGGTCACCCACGGACCCGGACTTGCCGGTTGCCTCGCGCTCGGCGTCGCCGCTGCCAAGGCGCTTGCGCTCGCGCTCCGCGTCCCACTCATCGGGGGGAACCACCTGCGCGGCCACGCCTTCTCGCCCTTCCTTGCGCTCCATGCAGAATCGCCCGCGGTTTTTCCCGCGCGCCTCACTGGGCTGCTGCCGCATCTCGGCCTCCTCGTGTCGGGCGGCAACACCCTCCTCTTCTCTCTTGACGAAAAACTCGCGCTGCGCGTTCTCGCCACTACCCGCGACGACGCCGCCGGTGAAGCCCTCGACAAAGGGGCCAAACTCCTCGGTCTCGGCTACCCCGGCGGCCCGCTCATCGAGCAGCACGCCGCCACCGGCCGCACCGACGCCTATGCTTTCCCGCGTGGCCTCGGCCCGCGTGCCGAGTTGGACTTCAGTTTCTCCGGCCTCAAGACCAGCCTGCGCTACCAGTTGGAAAAAATGTCCCCCGCCGAAATCGCCGCGCGCACGCCCGACCTCTGCGCCAGCTACCAGCAAGCTGTAATTGATGCGCTGACCCGCAAAACCACCTTCGCCCTCGAACGCGAATCTTACCGCAGCGTCGGCCTCTCCGGTGGAGTAGCCAACAACCGTCCGCTCCGCGCCGCGTTTGATAAAGTCGCGCGCGCCGCCCGCATCCCACTACTCGCCGCCGAGCCGCGCCACACCGGCGACAACGCCGCCATGATCGCCTTTGCCGCTTGGGTCGACCCGGCCGCTACTCCGTCCGCTCTCGCCGCACTCTGTATCGAGCCGAGCCTCGCGCTGGCCGTGTAACCCTGCGTACCTTCCAATATTTTGTCGCAGCAAAGCCACCGCTGATCACGCTTACGTTTGCTTATTCCAGCTCTACCCCACCTAGCATGAAACATTCTCCCCTACCCTTTCTCTCTACCCTGTTCACTTTTGCCCTCTGTCTGATAGCCATTGGTGCCGCCGCTCCGGCTCCCGCCGGCACTATCCCGGCCGTGTCGGCGACGACCGTTGCGCCTGCCAATGAGCTCACCACCGCCGAGCAGGCCGCTGGCTGGGTACTTCTGTTTGATGGCAAGACTTTCACGGGCTGGCGTGGCTACCGGCAACCGAAACCACCTGCCGCAGGTTGGGAGATTAAGGATGGCCTGCTCAAGACGGTGCCGAAAGTGCGCGGCACCGAGCTCATCACCGAGAATAAATTCACCGACTTCGAGCTGACCTGGGAGTGGCGCATCGCCGAGGGCGGCAACAACGGCATCAAGTATTTCGTCACGGAGGACCGCCCTAGCGCGCCCGGTCAAGAATACCAGATGATTGACGACGCTAGCCACTCTGATGCCAAGCGCGGCCCGCTCTACCAAACCGGTGCATTCTACGACGTACTCCCGCCCACCGCCGACAAGCCGCTGAAGCCTGCCGGCGAGTGGAACGCATCGCGCCTCGTAGTGAAAGGCGGTCACGTCGAGCACTGGCTCAATGGAAAAAACATTCTCACCTATGAAATCGGTAGCCCAGAGGTGAAGGCCGGCCTCGCCCGGAGCAAGTTCAAGGACCAGCCCGGCTTCGGCGAAAAAGTCACCGGCCCAATCATGCTCACCTACCACGACGACGAGTGCTGGTACCGGAGCATCAAGATCCGCGAATTGCCAGTAACACCTGCAGCTCAATTATCGCCGCCGAAGTAACTTGCATTTTTCGGCATGGGAAACGGCCAACTGGGCATTCTTAGTCTACCTATTATCTCACTATGGAGGATGATTTTTAGACGCAGAAAATGAAATTAAGACGCATTCATTATTCTAGGCATTGCCATCGCCCCTTCACGCTAAATTCACCGGGTCCACGTCGAGCACCTGCGTGATGTCGTCGGGCCACGCGAACTTAGCGCGGAGCGCGGCGAGGTCGGCGGTCACGCGCGTCACGCCACTCGTGAAATACCAGAGCTGCCAGCGATACTCGTCTTTGATTTTTTCGATGGGTGAGGGCGTCGGGCCGCGCAGTTCGACGCGGTTGCCCAGTTCCTTTTCCACGTGTCTCGCCCATTGCTCGGCGAAAAATTTCAACTTCTCCGGGTTCGGCCCGCGAAAGAGGTGGTGGATGAGGTGCCGGTAAGGCGGATAATGAAAACGCTGCCGGACGCCTAATTCCTCGGCGGCGAAACCGTCGTAGTCGGCATGGCGCGAATATTGGATCGCGCCAGCTTGCGGGGTGAACGTCTGTACGACCACCTCGCCGGCGCGGTCGCCTCGGCCCGCGCGACCCGCGACCTGCACAAGGAGCTGAAACGTGCGCTCGTTGGCGCGGAAGTCGGGCACGTGCATTGAGAGATCGGCGTCCACCAAGCCGACGAGGGTTACATTGGGAAAGTCCAGTCCCTTGCCGATCATCTGCGTGCCGACGAGCACATCAATCTTTCCCGCCCGAAACTCGGACAGCACCTCCCGAAAACGATTTTTCTTCGCCATCGTGTCGGTGTCCATCCGCTCGATGCGGGCGCGCGGCAGCACACGGCGCACTGCCTCTTCGACCCGTTGCGTACCAAGGCCCTGCCATCGGATGTCGGGCGCGGCGCATTTTGGGCAGCGCGATGGCGCGCCGCGTTGGTCGCCGCAGAGGTGGCAGCGCAACGTCTCGTCGGTGCGGTGATAGGTCATCGCAACACTGCAATGCGTACACTCGACAGTCTCGCCACACTTACGGCACTGCATGGAACGGGAGTAGCCGCGGCGGTTGATAAACAGGATCGTCTGCTCCTTCTTCTCAAACCGATCATGCATCGCGTCCGCCAATCGACGCGAGAGCGAGGTCGCCCCACGGGTACGGGCGACCTCAACGCGCATGTCCACTACGTCGATGTACGGGAGTTTGCGGTCGTCCACCCGCTGCGTGAGGCGGAGCAGACCATATTTGCCGGCGGAGGCGTTGGCGAAGCTCTCGAGCGAGGGAGTGGCCGAGCCGAGCAGGCAGAACGCGCCGGCAAGCTTGGCGCGCATGACGGCAGTGTCGCGAGCGTGGTAACGCGGCGTTTCATCCTGCTTATAGGCTGGCTCATGTTCCTCGTCCACGACGATGAGTCGCAAATCGCGCACCGGCGCAAACACCGCCGAGCGCGCGCCCACGACCACGCGCGCCGTACCCGTCGCCAGCGCGAGCCAGCCGTCAAGTCGTTCGCCCTCGCTCAGGTGGCTGTGCCAGACGACGACCTGCTGGCCGGGCGCGATGGCCTCGAGCCGGCTGCGCAGGCGTGCGACTGTCTGCGGCGTGAGCGCGACCTCGGGCACCAGAAATACAACGCCGCCACCGTCGCGCAGCGCCGTATGGATCGCGCGCAGATAAACCTCGGTCTTACCCGAGCCGGTGACACCTTGGAGCAGCGTCACACCAAATTTTTTTACGGCAAGACTAGTGGCGAGCGCGTCGGTTGCAGCCTGCTGCTCGGTGTTGAGCGTATGCGGCTGCGCAGCGACAAGCTCACCGCCCGTATATTCGTCGGCATAGGCCACGCGCTCGACACGACGCGTCTCCTCACGCACGAGGCCGCGTTTCATGAGCGCACTGACGACCGCAGCGGTAAGGTCGAGGCGTGCAAGCACGAGAGATTTTTGCGGTGGCTTGAACTGCTGCGCGAGAAATGCGACGAGCTTGGCCTGCTGCGGAGCGCGCTTGGTGAGCGCGGCGAGTTCGTCGGCGTCGGGTCGACGAGCGAGCACGAGGAGTTTTTCTTGCTTCAACTGCGCGGCTTTGCGGACGGCGGCGGGAAGCATCGTCTCAATCACACCATCCAGCGGCGCGGCGTAGTAGGCGGCCAACCAACGGGCGAGCTCGAGCAGGTCGGGTGGCAACGCGGGAAACGGATAGACGACGGCTGCGAGCGGCTTGAGCTTTTCCTGCGGAAAATCCTTGGGCGCGCCCAGCTCGCCCACAATACCTAGCGTGAACGAGCCCCGGATCGGCGCGCGCACGAGCGAGCCAACGGTGACCGACGCGCGCAACGCCTCCGGCACGCGATAGTGCAGGAGCTTATCGAACCCCGCGAGGGGATGCACGCCAACGAACATGGCATATTGATGCCGCGCGCCCGAACGCCGCGCAAGTTTTCCGCGCCGAGTGGCAGACAATTTGACAGCCGACGACACCGACCAAACTCTGGCAGAGACTCGAAAACCAAATGCGAACCCTCGCCTACATTTCGCTCCTCCTCCTCCTGACCACACTTACTCGGGCGCGTGATTTCGCCTCAGACTTCGCCTTTGTGATAATTGACGACGCCACGGAGGCGAAACTGGGGCCGTTTCCGTACGACCGCGCCATGTATGCCAAGGCAATTGACGCTTGCGTCCGCCTCAAGGCCAAGGCGGTGGTGCTGAAATTTTTCTTTGATCTACCGAAGTCGGCCGACGGCGATACCGCGCTGGCCGCCGCGATGAAAAAAATTCCCGTGGTATTGCAGGCACGACTCGAGGCGACGGAAGGCACCGCGCAAAGCATCCCGCCGCGATTCCGTTTCGGCGACAAGCTACTGCCAGCCGGGGAACGCGGCGACCTCGGCTGGATTCCCCTACCCGCCTTGCTCGATTCGGCAGCGGCGGTAGGTTTCGTGGATTTTGACCGCCCAGTCATTCCACTCGTCGAGGAATATCGCGGCGTGGCCTACAAGTCGCTGGTGCTTTGCTGCCTGGAGCAAGCGACGGGCGCCCAAGCCCGCGTCGAGCCGGGCAAGGTTTTTATTGGCAAAGGCTGGTTACCCGTTGACGGCCAGAATGTTTTTCACAGCGACTTTGGCGAATTGGAGCCGCTCCAGCCCATCTCGCTCGCCAGTCTACTCGCCGGCGAGGTGAAGCCAGAGGCCATTACAGGCCATGTCGTCATTCTCGGGTGGGATAGCAAAAACACGGACACACTGAACACTAAACTCGGCTCGATGCGAATTCACCGTGTGTTTTTGCAATGCCTCGCGATCTGCCACCGGCAACTGAGCGCCAGCCAGCAACCGCCGACCCCGCCACGAACGGGTTGACACCTCGCATCACGCCGCTGACTTTCCATCTGTGAGCACCGAAGCGGCCCGCGAAAAATTCAAACTCCACCTCTCCGACAAGCGCCTGCGCGTCACCAACCAGCGCCTAGCCATCTTCGACGCCGCGTTCGCCCAGCCGGAACATTTCACCGCCGAGGAGTTACTGGCCCACGCCCGGGCCATTGACGACTCCGTGTCGCGCGCCACCGTTTATCGCACACTGCCGATCATGACTGAGAGCGCACTGCTCCGTGAAGTGGACATCGGCACGGGCGAAAAATTTTATCGGCCCAACCAGGCCGGGGGCAGCACTCAGGTCGCGCAGGTGATTTGTGTAGACTGCGACAAAATTTTCGAGATCAGCGCGCCGTTCATGGAATGGTATGGCAGCACCGTCTCGTCGAAGCTCAATCTCACTCCCGTCTCGCAACGCCTCCAGGTCAGCGCACGTTGTAACGCGCTGCGCGACGTCGGTGTGTGCCGACACCGCAACTGAATATTTCCCCCACCAACATGGCCCGCAAAGAAGACCCTGCCTTTGACATCACCTTTTACGAATCCGTGCTCCGGCGCGATCCGCGCTACGCCGACGTCGTCGAAATCCTCGGCGGCCTCTACACTAAGACGGGCCGGATCGCTGACGGACTGCGCATGGACCGTAAGCTGGTGAAGCTCCGTCCCGGCAACGCCACCGCGCACTACAACCTCGCGTGCAGCCTCGCGCTCGTGAAGCGCAAGGCCGACGCACTCCGCGCGCTGCGCCGCGCCATCGAGCTCGGCTACGACGATCGAGAGTGGATGGCTGAAGACCCCGACCTCGCTGGGTTGAAAAAGTCCGCTGTCTTTCAGTCGATGCTCAAAGAACTCAAGCCACAGAGCTGAATTACGCGCACAGACACATAGAGGCGAAGGCCCAGCAGGGCAAAGTAACATCGGTGACCTTCCGCTCCCTCGTCTTTGACCCTTCGCATCTTTGCACATAAGAAAATTTCTCTATGCCCGTCCTCGACTACGAGCCGCTCGTCCTCTTGCCGCGAGCCGGCGCGCCCGCGCCTCTCACGCCCATCCAACAGGAGGTCCTAGCACTCAAGCGCCAGCGTAGAGCCGTCATCCTCGCGCACAACTACCAGGTAGAGGCGATCCAACAGGTTGCGGACTACGTGGGCGACTCGCTTGGCCTATCCTATCAGGCGCAGGCCGCGTCAGCCGACGTGATCCTATTCTGCGGCGTCCATTTCATGGCCGAAACCGCGAAGATCGTGAACCCCGGACGCACCGTCCTTCTGCCCGACCTCGCCGCTGGCTGTTCGCTCTCCGACTCCTGCCCTGCCGACCGCCTCGCCGCCTACCGCGCTGCGCACCCTGAGGTCTATGTCGTCGCCTATATTAACTGCTCCGCCGGCGTGAAGGCGCTCAGCGACGTCATTTGCACCAGCGGAAACGCTGTCAAAATCGTTCGCCAAATCCCTGCTGGCCGCGAAATCCTGTTTGTGCCCGACCAGAACCTCGGCCAATGGGTCGCGGCGCAGACCGGCCGCCCGATGCGCCTGTGGCCAGGTAGTTGCTACGCACATGTCCAGTTCACCGTGCGTGCACTGGAGAAAGTACGGGCCAAGTTTCCCACGGCGCCTGTTGTCGCCCACCCCGAGTGCGTACAGGCCGTCCGCGACCTTGCCGACGAGGTGTGCAGCACCGAGCTGATGGTGAAATTCGCCAAGGCAAGCCCTGCCAACGAGATCATCGTGCTGACCGAGAGCGGCATGCTGCACCGCCTGCGCCGCGAGGTGCCGACGAAGACCTTCATCGCCGGACCGACCGACACCTGCGCCTGCAACGATTGCCGTTTCATGAAACTGAACACCATCGAGAAAGTCCGCGTTGCGTTACTGAATCTATCACCCGTGATCGAAGTCCCCGAGCCGACCCGCACCGCCGCGCTCGCGCCGATCCAGCGGATGCTCGACTGGAGCAAGGGGTGAAAGGACAGAAAATGGCCTTGCATGAATCGCAATTTAACTGCAAGGTGACTCCCCCTTTGGTCCCCTCATAATTTCTACCATGACAACGAGTATTCCCCTGCCCGCCACAAAGCTGTGGTCGCTCTCTCGCACTATGTTTGCCGGCGTTTTTTTCACACTACTAGGCTGTGCTCAGATGCTCGTTGCGGCCACCACGGTGAACACGCCACCTGCCATCACTACACAACCGACAAGTCAAACGGCTAACATGGGTCAAACGATCAGCCTTTCGGTGGTCGCCACCGGCTCGCCGACTCCATCCTTCAAATGGAAGAAAAACGGCACAGAGATAAGCGGTGCAAAATCTGCGACGTTAATATTGTCCAACCTCCAGCCGGCCAATGCTGGCACCTACAGTGTCGTCATCACCAACATCGCTGGCACCGTGAGTTCGTCACCTGCTCTGGTCACCGTCAATACCCCCCCAAAGATCACCACGAAGCCAGTCGGGCGCACCGTGATTGCAGGGCAAACAGCCTCACTCTCGGTGGTGGCGAGCGGCACGCCGTCGCCCACCCTCCAATGGCTAAAGAACGGAGCCCCAGTGGCAAACGCGACCGCCGCCACGCTCACGTTTGCCAGCGTGCAGCCTACCGATGCCGGCAGCTATGTGGCCGTCGTCAGCAACCCGCTCGGTACGGTCTCCTCCTCGGCGGCTGTCCTCATTGTCAACGTCACCCCGGCCTTCTCGGTCCAGCCCGTGGGCGGCACTTTCAGCATGGGCCAGACGGTGTCGCTCTCCGTCACCGCCACCGGCACCCCGACGCCGACGCTGCAATGGAAGAAAAACGGCACCGAAATCGGCGGCGCGAAATCTGCGACGTTAACATTGTCTAACATCCAGCCGGCCAACGCCGGTAACTACACCGTCGTGGCAACGAACGCGGCCGGGAGCGTAAGCTCGTCCGCCGCCGTTGTCTTTGTGAATACCCCACCGCGGTTCACGACTCAGCCCGTCAGCCACGGGGTGTTTGCCGATAAGTCGACTTCGTTCTCGGCGGTCGTGACGGGCACACCATCACCGACGTTTCAGTGGCTCAAGAACGGCTCTCCGATTTCCGGCGCAACCGCCAGTACTCTCTCCATCGCCAGTGTCGTACTCACTGACTCCGGGAGCTACACATTGGTCGCCGTCAACAGCCTAGGCACAGCCACTTCATCAGCGGTCACTCTAAGCGTCTCAGTACCCAAGGTGCCGACCGTGGTCACCGGCATCGTTAGCTCCGTCAGTCCCAACTGCATAGGTGTCCGCGGCACGGTGT
>CAIQKQ010000207.1 GCA_903872425.1 uncultured Opitutia bacterium
GGCGGCGGCGGCCGTAACGGCGGCGGCGGTCGCGGCGCTCGCGGTGGTGCGGGTCCCGGCGGCGGCGCTGCTCCTGCCCCGGCTGCGGGCGCCTGAGCTCGACTAAAAGCCAATTAATCAACTCCGCCGGAGCCTCAAAAGGGCTCCGGCGTTTTTTTGTCTGCGCGCGGTCACCGGGCGCATAAACGCTCGCAGTCTACTGGATAACACCCATAGACCCCATGCTCGGGCGCGAACGCGCTTGCCAACCGCCTACCAGCGGTGTACTTTACCAGCGTTCTTTGATTGGAACGCAGCCAATCGCGCTGCCACAGCCCTACGGTTTGTGGCCGGCGCGGACAAATAATTTTCGGGGGTGTTCTGGATTCGACCCCCGGTTGGAGTGCGCCGCCGCCCTTCGAGAGTGACGGTCTCTCGTAAATCTCCCTTCAAAACAACAAACGGCAACATCGAAGAGATGCCTCTGGCAGCCTAAATAGCCGCCACGTTCGCCCGCCGACACCTGCTAGGTGAAGCGAACGACGACAGCAGGAATAGCGCGCTGTGCCGTCCGCGGATTGCGCGCCGTATCTTCACCCGGGGACTGGCCAGTCGCAAAGCGCGTGTGGTGGCGTGCGACCAGCGAGATTAAAATCATACTATAAGGGTAGACGTGGCGTGTAAAGACCGGGGACACGTGGGTTCAACTCCCACCACCTCCACCATTTCAGTCAACGACTTACGTAAGTTTTGAGCCATTCCTGTCAAATTCCTGTCAAATAATGCTTGAATCTGGCAGGCTGCTGCTGTGTCCTGCATGGCATGGCACGCAAGACATCAAGCACGCTCGGCATTTGGGAGTATCCCAAAAAGTCGGGCATCAGTATCCGCGAGCTGCTCAACCTTCATGCCGGCGATGCGTTCGGGGCGTCCTACTTGGTTACGTTGCCGACTAAGCTCACCGGGAAAGGGCTTGAGCGGAAGCAATTCAAAGATCGCGCCGAGGCTGAGGCGTGGGCCGACAATTCTTTTTCTGGCTTCAAACAGGATGGGCAGAGTTTTTTTGCCGCCTCAGAGACCGAACGACGCGAGTTTCTCGCCAGCCTGCCGCTGATCCGTGAGCACGGCATCACTATTGGCGAGGCGGTGCGATTTGCGATCAAGCGGATGCGGTCAGAGGGGCGCACGAAGACGTTGCGCGCGGTCATCGAGGAATTGACCGCCAGCAAGACGCAACGGTTTGAGCGGGGCGATTTGCGCGAGAGCAGCCACCGGGATTTCAGCAACCGGGGCGAAAAGGTTGCCAAAGGGTTTGAGCGCCGGCTGGTCGGTGAAATCACCGGCGAGGAAATCAAGACGTGGCTGAACGGACTGAAACTGGGCACGCGCTCGAATCAGAACTATCTGGCCCTGATCGGGGAGGTGTTCAAATTCGCCAAGCAAAAGCGGTATGTGCCGCTCTCCCCTTTGGATGATCTGACGGATGTTGACCGCAAGGAACTCTGCGGCCGGGGTGGCGAGGCCAAGGAGCCGAGCATCCTGACACCGGACGAGGCGGAGCGCCTGCTCAAGGCCGCATTGGACAACCCTGACCTCAATTTGCTCGGCGCGGTCACGCTGGCGTTGTTCTGTGGCCTGCGGACAGAAGAAATCAAGCGGCTGGACTGGGCATCGGTGCGACTAGCGGAGTCGCCACCGTCGGTCGTCATAGGGGCGAAGATCGCCAAGAAACGACGCATCCGCCATGTGGAGATTCCCGCCGTGGCGCTGCCGTGGCTCTCGCTCGTGCCCGACCGCACGGGGCAGGTCACGCGGAGCGGGCATATCAACGATTATCAGAAGCGTTTTAAGAAGCTGGTCGGACTTGCTAAATTCACCGGCTGGGAGAGCAACGCCATGCGGCACTCGTTTGGCAGCTACCATTACGCGCTGCATGGCAACCCGCTGGTAACCTCGCGCCTCCTCGGCCACAAGGCCAGTGACCAGGTCCTGTTTGACCACTACCGCGCGCTGGCGAAGAAGGAGACGGCGACAAAGTATTTCTCCATCCGCCCGCCGGCGAGCGCGGGCAAAATCGTGAGGTTCGCTCTATGAAATGGAGGGCGTTCAGAGAACTTTCTCCAGTTGAAAGACGGCTGAAGCACAGCAAGGCCACTGCATTAGAGCGAGCCCATGCAAAGTGGAGAGAACACGCCACGCATCAGCCTGAGATGCGGACATTGCTAAAATTGCAAAAGGATCCA
>CAIQKQ010000208.1 GCA_903872425.1 uncultured Opitutia bacterium
CGGTCATGGGCTCTCCTTAGATACGTAAGGCTTTCAGAACACCTGCTCAAAAATTAGATAAAAAATTTTCGTCAAGGTCTATTCTAAAAAGACTAATTATAAATTGTATTCTAACGAAAAAATTATAAGCGTCAAAGCAAGTAATGCTAACGCAAACTTAAAAATTTGCGATTTACGAAAGACTTTGATACAAGACTCAAACTTTCAAATCAGAAACTATTTTGCTGTCAGTAATCAGAGGGGGATGAATGACGACAATGCGTTGGTGATATCGCGGCCGCACCGGCCGCACCTGGGACCGGAGGAGCGAGCGCGAGTGTTGGCGCGATGGACGAAGGGGGGATTGGGCGCGGAGGAATTCGCGCGCCAGGCCGGGGTGTCGCGGTCGAGTCTTGGCCGCTGGAAACGCGCGCTGGGCGCAACTGCGCAGACGGTGAGGCCGAGTCCGGCCTTGGTGGAGGTGCCAGCGCCGGTCAGCTGCCACGGCGCCGTGGCGGAGGTCATGACGAACGGTGGCGCCGTGCGACTGTTCGCGGCGGCGGCTCCGGCGTGGGCGGCGCACTTGGTGCGGGAGCTGAATCGATGTTAAGCCTCGGGCCCACCACGAAGGTTTTTCTGCGGCCCGGTGCGACGGATCTGCGGCTCGGCTACGAAGGCCTGACGCAATTGGCGCGCACGCAGTTGACCCCCGAGCTGCTCGGCGGCCGGGTGTTCGCGTTCTGCAACCAAAGTCGCACGCGGCTCAAGTTGTTAACGCATGACGGGACCGGCTGGTGGCTGTGCAGCAAACGGCTCGATGCCGGCACGCTGACCTGGCCCACCACCGGTCCGGCCGATCCGTTGACCGCGGTGCAACTGTGGGCCCTGGTCGCGGGGCTGGAAGTGAGCGGCTGGAAAAAGCATTGGCGGCGCTGATTTTTTGAAAAAAGGCTTGCGGGGCAACGGGTCATAGTATCCATATGATGGATATATGACGGACGCCCTGCCCACCGATCCCGCGGAGCTCCAAAAGCTCCTGGTGGCGGAGCGCGCGGCGCATGGCGTGACGAAGTTGGAACGCGACGCCGCGAAAGCCCGGCTGCAGGCGTTGCTCAAACGCTACTTCGGCCGCTCGTCGGAAAAACTCGATCCGAACCAGCTGGCCTTGGCGTGGGCCGCAGTCGAGGCCGACCAAGCCTTGGCCACGCCACCGCCCCCGGCGCCGGTCGAGCGCAAACCACGGACGCCCTCGGGGCGCCGGGCCCAGCGGCTGGAGGACTTGCCGGTGTTGGAGACGATCATCATCGACCTGCCTGAGGCGCAGAAGCTCGCGGCGGACGGCACGGCGTTGGTCAAGATCCGCGACGAGATCACCGACGAGGTCGACTACCAGCCCGGTAAACTGTTTCGCCGCCAGATCATCCGGCCGGTGTATGCCAGCACCATGCACAGCTGCCCGCCGCAGCAGGCGGCCCTGCCGGCGCGCGTGATCCCCGGTGGCCAGGTCGGGCCCGGTCTGATCGCCCACGTCCTGCTTTCGAAGTATGTCGACGCGATCCCGCTCTATCGCCAAGCCGCGATGCTGGACCGGCTCGGTCCGGGGTTCACCCGCCAGGCCATGGGC
>CAIQKQ010000209.1 GCA_903872425.1 uncultured Opitutia bacterium
GCGGGGGAGGTTGTGGTGGATTTTGAGAGCGCGGAGATCGGTAAACCTATGCCGAATTGGGAAGAGAAAGGCGTGAAATTCCGCCTCTATGGTCCGTTGCAACGCACGCCGGCAGCGGTGCCGCGCGTGATGTTTTTTCCGCACATCGGCACCGACCACAAGGGCATCCTCAATGCGATGGCCAATGACCAGTCCGTGCCGCTCGAGATGGCGCTCCCCGGCGCGGGGGCGTCGTCCGTCACGCTCGTGCTGTGGGGCTCGACCGGCTGTCCGGTGCTCGTGGAGGCGTATGACAAGGACGGCAAACTCGTGGACTCGAAATCGGTCGCCTCGGTGCCCGGCCGCAAGGCGCCAGAGGAGGCCATCCCGTTTCTCACGGTGACGCTGAAGGCTCCGGCCATCGCCGCCGTCTATCTCAGCGGCCCGCGCAACGGCGAGTTCCTCGCCGCTGATGAGTTAAGATTTGTCCCGCTGCCGGCGGCCACGCCGCCAGCCGCGCCGCCCGCAGCGGCGACTCCGGCGAAGTGACGCGCGAGCTGCCGCGTCACTCCCGATACCAGCGCCCGTTTACCCGGACAAAAACGGCTTTACTTTCCGAGCTGCCGGGAGGCAGTACGAACGTGGCACGGTTTCCCGTCTCGTCATAAGTCGGAGTAGCATTTTGGATGGCCTGAATGTCGTTGAGCATCATCTGGGTCATGATCGCACCGGCCGGACTCTTCATCATCTCCTGGAGCTGAGACATTGCGTCCGGCCCCATGCGCGCCTGCTCGTCGGGCGGCATGTAGTTTTGCATCAGGGTGACCACATCCCCGCTTTGCGCCAACCGGGCAAAATCCTGGATCGCGGTGCCAAGCTCGGTCTGCGGATCAATGGTCGGCGCCGGGGTAAGTTGGGGAGCAGGCGTGGCGGCCACTCCATCGGGCAGGGGCGGAAAATTTTCCGGCTCCTCCGATCGCAGGCCGACCGGTGGATGCACTCGGGCGCCTGGCTTTTTCGCGGGTGCAGCCGGAGTAGACCACAGCCAGTAGGACACCGTAGCGGCCAAGCCGACGGCGATGAACGTGACGAGAAGGGATCTTGAGTTCATGGGGAAGCCGCCAGAAAATCTGGTGCGAGCAGCAGCAAGCTAAGACTCCATCGCCCTGTCAACGCCCGTCGGCTCGCGTCTCGCTCGGCGGTAGGGTCAATGACGACGCGGCTCAGAAACCTTTTTTCTGCAGCTCAGCGCTCAGCTGTTGCATGAAGGCTTGGCCGTCGGCCGGGGTGGGGCGATAGCCGGGCTGGCTGACTTCGGTGAAACCAGGGCGGCCGTATTGGTCTACAATCCATTTGCCGGTCACACCGTCGCTGAACGTCACCGTGCCGCTCGCAACGGCCCCCGGAATGAGCGTGATGTTGTCCACGGAGATTTTTACCGCGCTGGCTCCAGCTGGTGGCAGGTCGTCCTCGAAGGCGGCGTCGATCTCGTCGTCCGGTGAGGCGGCGGGCTCGGCGCTGCCGAGACCGAGTTTCTCCTTGGCCTTTTCGATGAAGCCTTTTTTTTCCGGCACGGCTTGGCGGGCGGGGGGCGCGGGTGGGGCGGGTGGAGCGACGGTCGGTTCAGGCTTGGGCGGCGGGTCCTTGATTTGAAGATTGAGGTCGTCCACGAGAAAGCGGACGTCCATGTACGTGAGGGCGAGACCGAACTGGTCGCGCAATTTTTTCTGCACTTGGGAAAGATTGTCGCCGGCGGCTAGCCAGGTCGCGACGGTGGATTTTTGTTCAGGCGTCAAAGTCATGGTGAAAGATGGAGTGAATGGATGTTTTGCCGGATTGCCACGGTGAAAAGACCATGGCGGCAGGCGAGGTAAAATTTTGCCACGGGTCGGTGGGTCTGCCCACGGAGAGCAGAGCCCGCCAGCCGGCAACGAATGATGAAGTTGGCGAGATAAGTTGGTAACTTGAGATTTATCCTTGACCTTTTCGTTAGGAGCCTAACAGTAAGCCTCCTTATTGAGTAAATCCAGCCGACCTGTCCATGCCGTTGCTCCTCCTTAAAGAACTCCCGCGCTACGAATGCCTCCTCGAGGCTGCGCGGCAGTTTCCCGACCTCGATCCGACGTCGGCGGAGGCGTTTTTGCATCTGTTGCGGACGGGCGACGAGGCGTTTCGGGTGGTGGAGTCGAATCTCGGTGGCCATGACCTGACCCAAGGCCGTTTCGGCGTGCTGATGGCGTTGTGGGGGAGCTGCCAGCAGGCCGCCGATCGTGATGCCCCGCTTAGCCCAGCCGAGCTGGCGGAGCGCACGGGCGTCACCCGAGCGACGATTACCGGGCTCGTGGACACGCTGGAGCGTGACGGCCTCGTGACGCGCACGCCGGACCCCGATGACCGACGGATGATGGCGGTGGGCCTGACGCAGCGGGGTGAGAAGCTGCTGAAAAAAGTTCTCCCGTCCCACTTTAAGCACATGACCGCGCTCATGGAGCCGCTCTCTGAGACCGAACGCAAAACCCTCGTTCGCTTGCTCACCAAAGTGCTCCAGCGCGCCGCCGAAATCGCACCCGAGGCCGGCCATCGAGCTGAGGCGCCGGTACTCGCCAGCCACTAGGCTAATCGCGACTTCACCCAATTTCTCAAACCTTCTATCCAGCCATGATCCTACGTTTCCTCCTGACCCTCACGGGTGTCGCTCTTCTCATCGGTGCCATTGTTTTTGTCAAAGGCACCCAATTTGCCGCCATGGGCGCTGCCCAAGCCGCCATGACGATGCCTCCTGACGTTGTGACCGCCGCGGCGGTGCACGAGGATACTTGGGAGGACAGCCTTGCTGCAACCGGCTCGCTCGTAGCGGTGCAGGGTGTCACGGTCAGCGCCGAGGTGCCGGGGAAAATTACGCGGATCTCATTCGAGCCGGGTGCGACCGTCGCGGCGGGCGACCTGCTCGTGCAGCTGGACACCTCCACCGAAGAGGCGCAGCTCGCTGCTGCCGATGCCTCCCTCGCCTTGGCCGAGGTGAATCTCAAGCGTCAGCGCGATCTGCGGGTGCAGAACACCAACGCTCCTTCTGATCTCGACGCTGCCGAGGCCCAAAGCAAACAGGCAGCCGCGGCCTCCGCTGCGATCCGTGCCGTCATTGCCAAGAAGTCGATCCGCGCACCATTCGCGGGACGGCTTGGACTGCGCTATGTCAACCTCGGCCAGAATCTGAACGCGGGTGACGCCATCTCCAGCCTCCAGACCCTGGACCCGATTTACGTCAATTTTTCTGTGCCACAACAAAACCTGCCCCTGCTCAAGGCAGGTGGTTCCGTTCGACTCACATGCGATGTTGCCCCCGGCGAGAAGTTTGACGGCCGGATTAATGCGATCAGCCCGGAAATTGACCAAGCGACCCGGAGTGTGCGGGTGCAGGCGACACTCGCTAATGCGGCAGAAAAACTCCGCCCCGGCGTGTTTGCTAGCGTTGAGATTGTGTTGCCGAGTGTGCAGCGCGTGCTCGCGATTCCCGCCACGGCCGTCCTTTACTCTCCCTCAGGCGATTCCGTCTTCGTGATCGAGGAGAAAAAGGATGCCAAGACCGGCCAAGCGGCCAAGACTCTCCGCCAACAGTTCGTGCAGCTGGGAGGCACGCGCGGTGACTTCGTCAACGTGACATCGGGTCTAAAAGCGGGCGAACAGATCGTGACCAGCGGCGTGTTTAAACTCCGGAATGGCGGCGCAGTGACGGTGGACAACACCTACGCGCCGGATGCCAAGCAGTCGCCCAAGCCAAACAATTCCTGAGCCGCACCATCACGGCCCGCGCTACAGCACCATGAAAGCTTTCACTGATATTTTCATCCGCAAACCCGTCCTGGCAATCGTTGTTAGCCTCGTGATCGTGATCGCGGGTTTACAGGCGATGCGCTCGCTGACTGTCCGCCAATATCCACGCAGCGACAATGCCTCAGTCAGTGTGGGCACGGTGTATGTGGGGGCGAGCGCCGAGCTGGTGCGAGGTTTTGTCACCACGCCCATTGAGCAAGCCGTGGCTTCGGCCGACGGCATTGACTACGTCGAATCTTCGAGTTTGCAGGGCTTCTCGCTTGTTACCGCCCGGCTCAAGCTGAACTACGACCCGCTCAAGGCGCTCGCCGAGATCACCTCCAAGGTTAACCAGGTGCGTAACAACCTGCCCCCCGAGGCCGAGGTGCCGTCCATCAGCGTGCAGTCGGCCGACTCACAGGTCGCGTCCTGCTACCTGAGCTTCTCCTCAAAAATTCTCACCCAGGCGCAGATCACCGACTACCTCGTGCGGGTCGTGCAGCCGCGCCTCGCTGCCCTTCAGGGCGTGCAGCGTGCCGACATCCTAGGCGCGCGCACCTTTGCGATGCGCGTGTGGCTCAAGCCTGACCGCATGGCCGCGCTCAACGTCAGCCCGTCGCAAGTCCGCGCCGCGCTCGGCAATAATAATTATCTCGCGGCCGTCGGGACCACCAAGGGCTCGCTGGTATCGGTCAACCTCACCGCCAACACGAACCTGCACACCGTGGACGATTTCAAGCGCCTCGTCGTGCGCGAGCAGAACGACACCATCGTGCGCCTCGCCGACGTGGCCGACGTCGAACTCGGCGCCGAGGACTACGACACCGAAGTGCGTTTCACCGGGCAGACAGCGGTCTTCATGGGCATTTTCCCTCTGCCCAATGCCAACATCCTCGACGTGGTCGCACGCGCGCGCACTTCGCTGGAGGACCTCAAGAAAAACTTGCCGACCGGCCTAGAGGCCACGGTCGCCTACGACGCTTCGGCCTATGTGGCCAACGCCATCCATGAGGTGACCCACACGCTAATTGAGACGCTGCTGATCGTGGTGGTGGTCATCTTTCTATTCCTCGGTTCTTGGCGCTCCGTGCTGGTGCCGGTGCTCGCCATTCCGGTTTCTCTGATTGGCGGCATCTTTCTGATGCAGGTTTTCGGCTTCACGCTCAACCTGCTCACCCTGCTCGCGATCGTACTTTCGGTCGGTCTCGTCGTGGACGATGCCATTGTCATTGTGGAAAACGTCGAGCGCCACCTGCGGGAGGGCCGCACGCCCTTTGACGCGGCACTGATTGGGGCGCGCGAACTGGTGGGCCCCATTATCGCCATGACGGTAACGCTCGCTGCGGTCTATGCGCCCATTGGATTGCAAGGGGGGTTGACCGGCACGCTGTTCCGTGAGTTCGCCCTTACGCTGGCCGGTGCGGTGGTCATCTCTGGCATTGTCGCGCTCACCCTCTCGCCCATGATGGCCTCGCGTCTCCTGCGCAGCGCGGCCGAGGAGGAGAAAGGTTTCACTGGCTGGGTGAACCACCAGTTCGACAAGCTCCGCCGCTCTTACGGCCATGCGCTCGACGGCACGATCCGCAACCGACCCGCCGTCTATGCGCTCTGGATCACGCTGATGCTGGCGACCATGCCGAGTTCATGTTTTCGCCCAAGGAACTGGCGCCGACGGAGGACCAAGGCGTCGTCTTCGGCATCATCACCAGTGCGGCCAACGCCACGGGCGACCAGAAGAGTGCGTTCGGCCGTGCGACGGAGAAGGCCTTCATGGATATCCCGGAGCGTGACCTCACGTTCCAAGTCCTCTTCCCACCTTCGAATCCGGTGGGCCGCGCCGCGGCCGGCGCGGACGGTTTCAGCGGCATGATCGTGAAGCCCTGGCACAATCCGCGCACCCGTTCGATTTTTGAGATCAAGAACGAGATACAGGGCAAACTCTCAGCCGTGCCCGGTTTTCAGGCGTTCGCAGCGACCCCGGCGGCCCTGCCCGGTGGCAGTAATTTTCCGGTCGAGGTGGTCATCGCCGGCACGGCCGAGGCTGGCCAGCTCCTCGAGTTCGCCCAGAAAATCTACGACAAGGCGATGGGCAGCGGGCTGTTTCCCTTTCTCCAAATTGACACCAAGATTGACCAGCCGCAGTCCGAAGTTGTGCTCGATCGTGAAAAGGTCGCCGCGCTCGGATTGAACTTGTCCCAGGTCGGGGCCGACCTCGCCGTCGCGCTTGGCGGTAATTACGTCAACCGTTTCGACATCTCGGGGCGCAGCTACAAAGTTATCCCCCAGATCCAGCGGTCCGACCGGCTGAATCCTGACCAGCTCAAGGACATCAATGTGACCGGCCCCAACGGCCGGGTCGTCCCGCTCAGCTCGATCGCTACCATCAAGAACAGCACGGTGCCGCGCTCGCTGGGACGCTTCCAACAGATGAATGCCGTCAAACTTTCCGGAGCAACTAGCCGCACCCTCGACGAGGCGCTTACCGCCCTCGAAGGCATCGCCCGGGAGGTACTGCCTCCTGGTTATTCACTCGACTACACCGGTGAGTCGCGCCAGCTCCGGCAAGAGGGCAACAAGTTCCTGCCCGCGTTCATCCTTGCCATCGTGATGATCTTTCTCGTGTTGGCGGTGCAGTTCAACTCGTTCCGCGACGCGATCGTCATCCTGCTTGGCTCCGTCCCCTTAGCCTTGTTTGGCGCACTCATCTTCACCGTGTTGAAGATGCCCAATCCGAATATGGCGTTTTGGACGGATCCATGGACCACCACGCTCAACATTTACGCACAGGTTGGCCTCGTTACGCTCGTCGGCCTCGTGGCGAAGAACGGCATCCTCATCGTCGAGTTTGCCAACAAACTCCAGGAAGAGGGCCGCGACAAGGTCGCTGCCGTGCGCGAGGCTGCCATGACGCGACTGCGTCCCGTACTCATGACCTCAGTGGCGACCGTTGCGGGCCATTTCCCGCTCACCCTCGTGAGCGGTGCGGGCGCGGCGGCGCGTAACTCGATCGGTCTGGTTCTGGTTGGCGGCATGACCCTCGGCACGCTTTTCACGCTCTTCGTGGTGCCCTCGGTCTACATCCTCATCGCCAAAAACCACGCCAAGACAACCGTACCTGCTCCTGCGCCGGTGCCTGCACTTGCGCCCGACGCCATTCTCGTCAAATAAATTTCCCATGAAATCATCCCGCGTTCTGTTCGCGTTGCTGTTGCTCAGTCTTTATTCCTACAGCTCATCAGCTTTTGCGGCGACACCCGCTGCCGCGGTGCCACCGGCTGTACCGGACACACTCGATCTCGAGACAGCGGTCAAATACGCCGTCGAGCACAACTTCGCCATTTTGCAGGCACGCGAGCGTATCCGTGAGCAGGAAGGTATCATCGTCGAGGTGAAGGCTCAGGCGTTGCCCAATGTCTCGCTCGACGCGAGCTACAGCCGCAACGACACCGCGCTGAGCAGCGGCCCATCGCCCAAAGCCTACCAAAACTGGTTGATCGCCCTCGACGTTCGTCAAAGCCTCTACTCCGGCGGGGGAATCGAGTCTGCACTCGAAGCCCAGCGCTTGGTGCGCGAGTCCGCATTGCTCGACCTCCGCGCGACCATCAATGACGCGTTGCTCGACGTGCGGACGAAATTTTATGCGGTGCTCTTTACTCGCGAGCAAATTAAGGTGCAGGAAGACAGCGTAGGGCTGCTCAAAGAGCAGCTGCAAAACGTTCAGAACCGCCTCGACGCTGGTACGGTTTCCCAGTTTGAGGTGCTCCGCGCTACCGTCGAGTTGGCCAACGCCCAGCCTCCGCTCATCACCGCGCGCAACTCGTATCGTCTCGCCATCGACCAGCTTCGCCAATCGCTCGGCTACAACAACACCACGCGGGAAAACCTGCGGAAAATCCCCGAATTCACCGGCGGTCTCGACGTGACCCCCGCGGTCTATGATCTCCAAAAATCACTCGACACCGCCCGCGTTCAACGTCCCGAGCTTCAGCGCCTCGCTAAGCTGGAGGAGGCCCGCGTCGCTGCCATCCGCAATGCCGAGGCCGGCGCGCTGCCCAATGTTGCACTCGTCGGTAGCTACGATGTGCGCAAACTCGGTACGTCCAATGCCCTTGACCGCAGCCTATCTGGTTGGACGGTCGGGGTGCAAGGCAGCTGGGCCATCTTCGATGGCCGCCAGACTGCCGGCCGAGTGGCGCAGACGAAATCGCAACTCGAGCAGGCCCGTCTCTCGCGGGCGGAGCAGACGCTCGCCATCGAGGTGCAGGTTCGCAGCGCACTCTCCTCGCTCGACGAGGCCCGTGAGCTGGTCGCAGCTGCGCAAAAAGTCGTCGCGCAGGCCGAGGAAGCGCTCCGCCTCGCTAACGCCCGCAACAATGCCGGCACCGCCACCCAGCTGGATGTACTCACTTCGCAGGTCGCGCTCACCGTCGCCCGCAACAACCAGCTCTCGGCCAACTACCGTTACAACGTCGCCCTGGCCACCCTCCGCACCGCCCTTGGTGAGGCCGACAGCTACGCGCTAAAAAAGTGAGGCAGGGGGGGTTGATGGCATGACACAAAACCCCGCGGAACAATTTCGAGCAGCAATGCGAGACGATGGGCCTAGGAAACGCAGTGTTGGAGAAATGCTTCGGGCTGGAGTTGCAGAAATTCGCATCGCGTATTCGAAATTAGCAATGAAGCGAGTTTTCGAAATCGAACGTGCCTGCCGCAGCGGTCATCGTAACCGTCGCAATAATCGAATTCTTTTTGTTGGCCTGCTAGCCCTCTGAGTTTAATTCGCTCTCTCCATGCCTTCCGTCACCGACCTCATCCCGCACCGCCCGCCATTCCTGTTCGTGGACGAAATCGTCGCTGAGTCCGCCGACAGTCTCACCGCCCGCCGCGTCTGGCGTGCTGAGGAAGACTTTTACAAGGGCCATTATCCTGGCGCGCCGATCACGCCCGGCGTACTGTTGTGCGAGGCGGTGTTCCAGACCGGCGCGCTTTATCTCGCGCGGCAAGTACAGGCGGCTGGCGGGCGGCCAACCGACACGGTGCCGCTGCTGGCGAAAATCAGCGAGGTGCGTTTCCGTAACCCGGTATTTCCCGGTGAAGAGATCGTGATCGAGGTGAAGAAGAAGGAATCGCTTGGTGGCTTCACGATGATGGCCGGTGCGGTCAAGAAGGCCGACGGTACGCGGGTGCTCACGGTGGATTTCGCGGTGACCTGGAAGGCGCCCTCGACTGCGCCAAAGGCACAGGGCTGAATTCAGAAGCCAGAAAGCTAGGAATCTGAGGTTTCAATTCCTGGCTGCCTGGTTCTGAATGGGGTGATTCATTTTTCCATGCCGGACTTTCTTCAGCTCAGCGGCAAAACGTTTCTTGTGCTTGGCGTCGCCAACCGCAAGAGCGTGGCGTGGTCGGTGGCCAAGGCGCTGGAAGAGCAGGGGGCCACGGTCTTGTACAGCGTCCGCTCTGAGGCGCGAAAAAAATCTCTCGAGGCCCAGCTCGCCGGCAAACGGGTCTTCGTCTGCGATGTCGAGCACGAGGGGGCAGCGGAGCGACTCGCCGCGGAAGTTGCCGCCGTCGGCCTCACGCCGCTGCATGGCATCGTCCACTCCGTCGCGTTCGCCAACTACAGCGAGGGCTTCCAGCCGTTTCACGCGACAAAGCGAAAGGACTTTTTGCAGGCCACTGCTGTGTCGGCGTTCTCGCTGGTTGAGCTCGCGCATGCGTTCAAGCCGCTACTCGCACGCGACGCATCGGTCGTGACCATCGGCATCTCCTCGCTGCTCGTGACGCCAGACAACTACGGTTACATGGGCCCGATCAAGGCTGCGTTGGAGTCGGCCACGCGATTTCTGGCCAAGTCGTTTAGCGCAGACAGCGAGGTGCGCTTCAATGTTGTTGGCAGCGGCCCGCTGAAAACGAGCGCGTCGGCGGGAATCCCGGGTTACCTTGAGAGTTACCTCTATGCCGAGAAAATGACTTTCAGAAAACGCGCCCTGGCTACGGATGAGGTCGCTAGCGTTACGCTCTTTCTGCTGAGCGCGCGGAGCAGTGGGATGAACGGAGCTACGCTCACGGTAGACGCCGGGCTGGGCCTGAACTACTTCGACCAAGCGATCATCCGTCTCGCCATGCGCCCAGAGAGTAAGGTCTGATTTAAGCGCAAAATAATGCTAAGCCCAAAGTCTCCCACACTCGACATGCGCACTTTTCGCACTCTTCACCGTTTAGCGATTTGGCGCTAAAAATTTCGATGCGCTTCCAAAATACCTGCATCGAATCCCTGGCGGTTGCATTGCCGGACAAGGTGCTCACCTCTGTCGAGATCGAGGCGCGTTTGCGGCCGCTTTACGACCGGCTTAAACTGCCCGTAGGCCGACTGGAGCTGATGACTGGCATTCGCGAGCGGCGGGTCTGGCCCGTCGGCACGAAGCCTTCGGACGCGAGTGCGGCGGCAGGCAAGGCGGTACTCGCGAAGTCGGGGCTGAAGGCCGGGCAGGTGGAGCTGTTTATCCACAGTGCGGTGTGCCGCGATATGATGGAGCCAGCGACAGCGGCGTTTGCCCATCGCAAAATCGGGCTACCCGCGACAGCGCAGATCTTCGATGTGTCCAACGCCTGTCTCGGTTTTCTCAACTCGCTCACCATTGCGGCGGGGCTCATCGAGTCGGGGCAGATCCAGTGTGCGCTCGTCGCCGCGGGTGAAAACGGCGGGCCGCTTGTCGAGCAGACACTCCAAACTCTGCTCACGCAGCCGCTCGACCGTCATGCCATCAAACCGTTCTTCGCCAACCTCACGATTGGCTCTGGTGCGGTTGCAGCAATCGTGTGCCACCGCGACCTCGTGCGTGGCCGGGCGCACCGGCTACTCGGCGGTGTGGCGCGTGCAGCCACGGCGCACAGCGAGCTTTGCCAGGGGGATACTCATGGCGCAGACTCACTCGCGATGCAGACGGACAGTGAGGCGCTCCTTGTCGCGGGCCTTGCGCTCGCGCAAACAACTTGGAGCGATTTCATCGCTCTCAATGGTTGGAGTGCGGCGGGCATCGATCGCATTATTTGCCACCAAGTCGGCAGCACTCATCGGCGGAAACTGTATGAGGCGCTCGGGCTCGAGCTGACGAAAGATTTTTCGACGTTCGAGACGCTGGGCAATACAGGCTCGGTCGCGCTGCCCGCCACTCTCGCTGCCGCCATCGAGGCCGGGGCGGTCAAGGACGGCGACAAAGTCGCGCTGCTCGGCATCGGCAGTGGCCTCAACTCTTTGATGCTCGCGCTCGAATGGTGACGCCGCCGCAGATTCCCGACTGGCTGCGCGCGCTCTACCCGTTCACGCCACGGTCGTTCATTACGTCGCGCGGCGCGCGGATGAGCTATCTTGACGAAGGCCCGCGCACCCAGGAGGCCGTGCTCATGCTGCACGGCAACCCGACTTGGTCGTTTTACTACCGAGAGCTGGTGGCGGCCGTCGCGCCGAGTCTGCGCTGTGTCGTGCCTGACCATATTGGCATGGGACTTTCGGAGAAACCGCAGGATTATCCGTACACGCTGGCGACGCGCATTGAAGACGTGGCCGCGCTTGTGTCATCGCTGGGACTGAGAAAAATTCATCTCGTTGTCCATGATTGGGGTGGGGCGATCGGTTTCGGTTTCGCGGCGAAACACCCGGAGCTGATTGGGCGTATCGTCATCCTGAACACCGCCGCTTTTCCTTCACCCCATATTCCGATGCGCATCGCGCTCTGCAGAACCAAGTTTCCCGGCACGCCCCTCGTGCGAGGACTCAATGGTTTTGCGGGCCCAGCTGTGCACATGAGCATGAGTCGTCGCAAACTGAACACTGACGAGCGGCGTGGTTTCTTGGTACCCTATCACTCTTGGGCAGACCGCGTGGCTGTGGACGCGTTTGTGAAGGATATCCCGATGAGCGCCGGGCACCCGAGTTGGTTAGCGCTCGTGGCGGCAGAGGCCGGGCTGAAAAACTTTTGCGACCAACCCGCGCTCATTGTCTGGGGAGGTAGAGATTTTTGTTTTCACGACTGGTATTTCACCGAGTGGAAGCGCCGATTGCCACTGGCGCAATTTCACTACCTCGCTGACGTCGGTCACTATGTGCTCGCAGATGCGAGTGCGGAAGTTGTGCCGATGATCAAAAACTTTCTGTGTAACGGATCGCACTCATGGGCCAACCGGGCCAACGAGAGCGGCGGCCCGGCGGGTGAGCACCGCCGTTAGGTTTTGGATTTCGAAGTCGGAATTTCGCTTGGCAATAAGTGCCAGCTCGTTGGCCTTTTCTAAGGCGAAGGTTTCGCGGCTGAGGCGGACTTTGCTGGCGCGCAGCTCGGTTAGCTCGGTTTCAAGTCGAGTGAGCTGGGCGGCAAGCGCAGCCGCTTTGGTCTCGTTGTCGGCGGTGTCGACAGCAATGCGGGCGTTGTCGGCATCCCACTTCGCGTGTTTTTCGTCGGCCGCTCTCATTTCTTCGGCTCGCTGGGCGGCAAGACGTTGTACGGCATCGGCCTTAGCTTTTTCTGCGACGATCTGTTGCTCAGCGTTTTCCTTTTGGCGGAGGTACTCGATATTGGCTGCGGCGGCCCGCGCAGCGGTACGGGCGGCTTGGACGTGCCGAAAATAGACGCCGCCGAATAGCAACACGAGGACAGTTGGTACAACGAGATAGAGGCGGTTCATGGCGTGGAGGTGTGGCCGGTGGCGCGAGCAGTAAATTTTTCAATCGTCGCGTTGAGTCCTTTAATATTGGCCTCAGCTTTAGCCGAAAGTTCGCGGAGAACGGATTGTTCGGCTTGTAAAGATTTTTTTGTGGATTCCAGCTCGGCGATGGATTTTTTTTCATCCGCGATGTCACGCTGCACGACCTCGACATGCCGGACGAGTTCGGCGGTGCGACGGCGGGCGGCGTCGAGACGGTTAAGCAAAGTTTGCCGGGCGGCCTGGTCCGCAAGTTCTCGGGCGGCGAGCGTTGCGCGGTCCTTTTTGCGTTGTTCCTGTTCAGCGAGGACGGCAGCCATGGTTTGCCGTTGCGTGTCTTGCTCGGCCTTGAGCTCGGCGGCGCGCTTTGCTTCGAGCGCGGCCTGTTGCGCGGCGACGGCGTGGCGGAGTTCTCCGGCCATCTGCCAGCGCCAGCCGGCGAAGGCTAGCAGGGCGACGAGCGGGACGATGACATAGAATTTCATGGCCGGGAAGATTTAACGGCGAGGCGGAGTCGGGCGAGGGTAGCGGCGAAAGTCGCGTCCTCGGGAAAGCGCGCGAGGGCCTGCTCGGCGGAGGCGAGGGCGCGAGCGTCATCGTGCGAAAGTTGGTACGCACGGATGAGCAGCTCCAAGGCACGGCGGTCATCGGCGAGCAGGCCAACACGATTTGTTTCAAGCAGGGCGATGCACTCGTTGTATTGTCCGAGGTTAAAATACAAACCGGAGAGGTTGAACAGATCGGCAGGTGTATTGAGATAATTCTGTTGCTGGGCGCGCTCATACGTCAGGACTGCGCGGAGCTGCTGGTGGCGGACCGAGCGGTCGTCCTTAGCGGTGGCGGCGAGATTCAAATAGGTGGAGGCGAGCTGCTGCCAATACGAGACGGTGACGGGGTGTTGTGCGACGAGAAGTTCTAGCAAGTCGGCGGCACGCGCGAGATCGCCGAGATGCTGGAGCGAGGCGAGCATAAGGACGTAAAATTGTTCGCTGGGGCGGATACTGAGGGTGAGTCCCTCCTCAGCCTCCGCGAGGGCGACGTCAAATTGCATCGGGTCTGCGGGCGTGGCGGCCTGAGCGTGGTTGTAGTGGACGGAGGCGGCGAATAGTCGTGCGTCTGGTGTGGGCGCTGGCGTCTCGGCGAGCCAGCGGTGGATGAAGGCGTAGGCGCGGCCAAAGAGTATTTGCTGCGCGGCGGAATCCTTGGCGGCCGAAGCGAGCTGGGCGGTGACTTGTGCGAGCAGATAGACGAGATCGAGCTTAGGGCGGGCGTCGAGATAGGGATGGGCGTCAGCTAGGTGGAGCGAGGCTTCAAGCGGCGCGAGTGCGTCGTCATAACGGTTTTGCGCAAGGAGAACCTGCGCTTTTACCTGCGAGAGCACGAAGGCGTCATAGCTTTCGGTGGCGGCGTCCGCGAGGAGGCGGTCGGTCAGCGCGAGCGCGGCCGGATAATTTTTGGCGTCAGTGAGGGTGCGGAGCTCGCCAAGCCGGGTGGAGACTTTTTCTGAAATTTCCTTGGCGGGTGGTGGCGGCGTGGAATCGAGCGCGGCCAGCGACTGGCCGGAGGCGAGCAGCAGGAACAAGAAAAAGTGAACGAGAAGGCGCATGGTCACGGAACGTCGAGCGGCTTGATCACGAAAACGCGGGTGACGCGAGTGCTGACTGCACGGCCGCCTTTTTTGCCGGGCATGAAACGGGAACCACGCACGGCGGCGAGCGCGGGCGCCTCCAGCTCGCGGTGGGAGGAGCGAATGATGTAGGGGTCGTGCGGCTGGCCTTTTTCATCAATGACAAAGCCGACCTCGACCTCACCAGTGAGGCCATCGCGGCGCATTTCGTAAGATGAATTGAACGCCCCGTCGGTAAACGTTCTCGGATTTTCATCAAGGTCGGCGAGGGAAAAAATATTACCGAGGCCGGTGCCCGTGCCGTTGTCGAGGGGGTCGGCCGGGATGGTGATGAGGCCGGACGGGCGGCCGAGATCGGGGTGGGGCGAGAAATAGATTGGTTGGACGAAGGGCGTGTCGAGGTTGACCGAGAGAATGTCGGGATGCGTGGGTAACGGGGCAGCGGGTTCGGTGGTTGTTTGCTCCGGGGCAGCGGTAGCGGAAACAGTCTCTTCAGGTTCGGGCGGTGGCAGGGAGATTTCGATAAAAGTCGACGGTGGCGGTGGTGCAAGCGGGGGCGGATTTTTTTTACCAAAACTCAGTGCGACCGCGGAATGCACCAGCGCAGAAACGAGCAGGGCGATGACGAGGTCACGGCGCATGATATACTTTAGCGACCAGTGGCGCGGGGTGCGGTTTCCAACGCGGCGGGAATGCCGACGCGGTTGAATTCGTCGAATGCGCGGACGGTATCGCCCCAATGCGCGGTGGGGTCGCCGGAAACCAGGATGTGCGGCGAGGGTGCGGTCGCTTTGTAGGCGGCAGCGCGGGCGGGGAGGTCGGCGAGCGCGATAGGTTCGCGGTTCCAAAACGCAGTGCCGGATCCGGAAATTTGAAGTACGACCGCCTGGTCATCAGGGTTGGCGCGCGCGGCGATAGTGGTTTGTGGCAGATCGACCGGGACCGAGTGGAGGCGGTTGAGCGAGAGAGTGAAGAGAACGAAAGTGGCGAGCAGAAAAAAAATCACATCGATCAACGGGATGATTTCAATGCGTGCTCGGCGACGAGCGGGGGCAGCAGCGAAGTGGGTGGGCAAAAACGGCATGGTCAGTTTGCCTGCGCGGCTGCGGTGCCGGAGGTCGGGGTCATGCGTGTCTCGACGAGGATTTTGCTGATACCGGCACGGCGGATTTTGTCCACGACGTCGCGAACCTGCGTGAAAAATGCGGCCTCGTCGCCGTTAAGCAAGATGCGGGGATTGGGTGCGGTCTGCCGGTAACGCTGGAGCTCGGCGATAAACTGCTCCTGAGTGACAGTCTGCTTGTTCCAAGCCAGCTCGCCATCCGCAGCCAAGGTGACGGTGGCGGCACCGGTTGGATCGCGCGGTTGGCTGGTCGCCGCCGTGGGGAGCACGACAGGCAAGCCGCCGGATTTATTGAGTGACAGGGTGAAGAGGACGAAAGTAGCGAGTAGAAAAAAAATCACATCGATCAGCGGAATGATCTCGATGCGCGCACGTCGGTAGCGCGGCGCGGCGGCGAAACTGGCGGGAAGGAGTGGCATGGCCGAACGGTGAAAGAAGGGCAGAATTAGGAGATGAAAGAGGAGGCGGTGAGAGGGGTGGGGGCGGATGTCGACGTTTTCTTAAGCAATACCTCCAGCGCGTTAGTGGCGTCGGAGATATCGTGGCGCACCTCGTCGAGACGGGTGTTGAGGACGTTGTAGGGGAACAGACAGAGAATGGCGATACCGAGGCCGCAGGCGGTGGCGATGAGGGCCTCGCCGACGCCACCAGTGATCTGGCCGGCGTTGGCTGCGATGTCGCTGCCCGCGCCGAGCGCGCCGAACGTGTTCATCATGCCAGTGACGGTGCCGAGCAGACCGAGGAGCGGGGCGGCGGTGATGCAGGTGTCGAGTACGGCGAGCCCCTGCTGATAGCGGGCAAGCTCGCGGTTGGCGGCCCGTAACAAAACGCTCGGCAACACGTGTTCGGGCTGCGCGAGCGCCACCGCCAGCACACGGCCAACCACATCGCGGCCGCTCTCGCCTAGACGCACGGCCGCGGCGGTGTCGCCACGTCCGACATGGTCAAGCAGGCGTTCGACCAGGCCAGGATCGCGAGCGGTTTTTTCGCGAGCGAGAAAAATCGCGCGCTCCACGACGACCGTGACGGCGACAAACGAGACAAATAAAATCGGCCACATCATGATGCCGCCGCGCTCAAACAATTCTAGCGGTGAGCGGCCCATGAGAATGGCGAGGGGAGGGAGGGAGGTCATTGGTTAGAGATGGCGAAGGTAGCACCATAAAGTGCCAGCCCAAGTCATAGAAATCAAGAGGCAGCGTCGGGGCCGATCGAGTCTTGATTATTTCGGTGCCATCGATCCATTGATCGCTGATCCGATTTTGGTAGGCGCAGAGTAAAATGCTACTCAGGTCCAAACGGGACCACAACGTCGATACGGACAGTTTTGCTGTCCAAGTCATGATCTGGTCGGATGGCGAGAAATCACTCGTAGGCGGACAGGATACACGCTCTAGCCCGGATGGTCAGGCGGGTTGCGGCTACTTTTTCTTTCGCTTCGGGCGGACGATGTAGGGCGCGAAGAGGGCGGCATTCGCGGGGGGGACGCGTGCTTTCAGGCGAACGCCGGCAGCTTCGTGTTCCTGCGTGTGAATGTGGCCGTTGGCGTGCAGACGGGCGACGAGATCATAGCGGTCGGCGGGAATAAGCAGTTCAGTGAGATTGTCGGAGTCAGCGATGAGCTCGAGACAGCGCGCCTCCAGCGCATTGATACCGAGCTTGGTATGCGCGCTGAGGAAAAGCGCGTCTGGCACAAGTTGGCGGGCGCGGCGGCGCATTAGCGAGTCGGACGCATCAGTCTTGTTAAAGACGGTGACGATAGTCTTATCACCCGCGCCGAGCTCGGCGACGACAGCGAGCGTGGTGGCGTGGTGTTGCTCTAGGTTGGGGCTGGTCACGTCAAGAACGTGAATGAGGAAGCCAGCGACGACCACCTCCTCGAGCGTGGCTTTAAACGCTTCGACGAGACCGTGAGGGAGGCGCCGGATGAAGCCGACAGTGTCGGTAACGAGAAGCTTGTGATTGCCGGGGAGTGTGAGCTGACGCGTGGTAGGGTCGAGGGTGGCGAAGAGCTTATCCTCGGCGAGGACAGCCGAGCCCGTGAGGGCGTTGAGCAATGTGGATTTACCGGCGTTAGTGTAGCCTACGATGGCGCAAGTGGGAATGGGCACGCGCTGGCGTCGCGTACGTTGCACGCCACGTTGGGAAACGACCTTCGCGAGTTCTTCCTTTAAGTGCGTAATGCGGTCACGCACGGTACGGCGGTCATTCTCGAGCTGGGTTTCGCCCTCGCCGCCCATTGCACCTTTGCCGCGCTGACGTGAGAGGTGCGTCCATGCGCGCGTGAGGCGCGGCAGTGAATAATCCATGCGCGCGAGCGCGACCTGAAGGATGGCCTCGCGAGTGCGCGCTCGGTCGGCAAAAATCTCCAAGATGACCTCTTGCCGGTCAATAACCGCGCCACCGAACAATTCCTCCCAATTACGCTGCTGCGCGGGCGAGAGCGCCTCATCCACAACGATCACGTCAGCGCCCTCCGTCTTCGCCTGTTCACAGAGCTCTTTGGCTTTGCCGCTGCCAAGGAGAAATGCGGGGGTGGGCGCGCGGAGGTTGACGAGCACACGGCAAGTGATCGTCAGGCGGAGATTTTCGACCAATTCGGTTAGCTCATTAAGCAGTTCAGCGCCCTCGCCGTTGGGCATTTGCGCGGTCTGCACGCCGACGAGAAACGCGCGCTCAAGCTTGGCGGGGCGGGTGGAGTCGAGAAAGTCGGCCATGCAGTGACAGCAGACAAGGGCGTACCCCAGCAATGTCAACCGGAGGTCAGGCCGTTGCTGTAAAATTTATGTAGGCTGCCGACGACAGACGCGACCCCATATAGCGGGGATAGCGCGCGCATGGTTGCCGGATTAAGTGATGCGGCGGCGATCTAATATGGCGCGAAGCATCTGGCCAAAGGCTGCGAGTTCAAAAGGTTTTTCCAGCACATGTTCTTGGCCGAGCGCGAGCAATTCGCATTTTACGAGCGGTGTAAGATGGCCGCTCGTGACAAGAACAGGCAGACCGGGGTGGTGCTGACGAACTAGTTTTAACACGTCAATTCCGCCTAGTCGAGGCATATTGAGGTCGAGCACAACGATATCGAGTTCGTGGGCGGGCGCGTTGAGCTGATTAACCGCTTCGACGCCGTTTACGGCTTTATGCACGATATAACCAGCGTCTTTTAGAACAGTGCCGAGCAGTTCGGAAAGTGGGTATTCGTCCTCGACTAGTAGGACACGCTCTTGGCCAGGCGGTATGCTCGCGGCTCGGCCGTCGAGGCGCATCTGCGGCGGCTCGTCTGTGCGAATTTTCAAGGGCAGGTAAATGTGAAATGTGGTGCCGACACCCGGCAAGGTATCGAGATCGAGCAGGCCGTGGTGGTTAGTCACGACCCCGTACACAACGGCTAGACCGAGGCCCGTGCCACCATGCTCCTGCTTAGTGGTAAAGAAAGGCTCAAAAATGCGCGCACGTATTGCGCCA
>CAIQKQ010000210.1 GCA_903872425.1 uncultured Opitutia bacterium
ACCACCAGCAAAGCGCCAAGCTGAATGGTGGCGCCGATTTTGGCTTTGCCTACATGGACAAAGCTCGCTTCCGCGTCAGCGTCCTCAAGTCCAAGGGCAATTACGGCATGGTGCTCCGTCAGATTCCCAACAAATTTTTCGGTCTGCGCGACATTGGCATTCCCGATAAAATCAAGGAACTGCTTTACCGGCCACGCGGTCTCATTCTCGTCACGGGACCGACCGGCTCTGGCAAGTCCACCACGCTCGCGGCGATGATCAATTATATCAACGAGGCCCGCGACGGCCATATCATCACCATTGAGGACCCCATCGAGTTTTTCCACCCGCACAAGCGCTGCGTCGTCACCCAGCGTGAGGTCGGTAGCGATGTTCCTAGCTTCTCCGAGGCCATTCGCCGTGCGCTCCGTCAAGACCCTGATATTATCCTCGTCGGCGAAATGAGGGACCTCGAAACCATCGAGGCCGCCATCAGTGCCGCCGAGACCGGCCACCTCGTCTTTGGCACCCTGCACACTAACAGCGCCCCTAAGACCATTGACCGCATCATTGACGCGTTCCCAGCCAACATGAAGGAGATGATCCGCATGCAGCTCTCCACCTCGCTGATCGCCGTCATTTCACAGGTGCTCTGCAAAAAAACTGGCGGTGGCCGTATCGCCGGCTACGAGATCATGATCAACACCAGTTCCATCGCCTCCCTCATCCGCGAGAACAAGACCTTCCGTATTACCTCCGATATCCAGACCGGTGCCAGCCTTGGCATGATCACGATGGACACCCATCTCATGAGCCTCGTCAACCGCGAGCTCATCAGCCCCGACGAGGCCGTCGAGAAGGCGCAAGATACCGTGCTGATGCGCGAAAAACTGCTCGCCGCCGGTGCCCAGCTCCGCCAAGTTTGACTTTCCCCTACCAGCCTTTCCCTTCCCTCCACCCATTCCCCATGTTCGAAAGTCACGATCAAGCCATTTTGGATCTCAGCCGCGAGTTACAGCTCCTCCCCCCTGCCGAACTTGAGGCGGCCAACGAAGAGCACAAGGCCACCGGCAAATCTCTGGCCGATGTGCTCGTTGATCTTGGCCACATCACCCGTGAGGACTTACTCAAAAAAGTTTCTGCCCATGTCGGGATTCCCTTTCTCGAGGATATCCCTGTCATCCCTGGCGAGGTGGTCAACGCGGTGGACGGCGAGATTGCCCGTGCCTTTGGTATCCTGCCTATCCGTTTTGACGGGCAAGCCTTTGATGTTCTGACCAGCAATCCCTTCAATCACCACTTAGGTGATGATGTGGCGTTTGCTTTGGGCAAAAACGTCCGCGTGCTCTTGGCTGATCCCATCCGCGTGGAGTCCTTGGTCAAACTCCACTACGGCGAGGACTCCACCAACCTGGAAGACCTACTGCATGATCTGAGTGGCGATAACAAAGCCAAGACGCCCACGACCGATCAGCAGCCGAATGACAAAGATCTTGCTGAGGCGGCCAACGAAGCGCCCATCGTCCGCTTCGTGAACCTCGTGCTCAATCAGGCCATCCGTGACAAGGCCAGCGACATTCACTTCGAACCTTTCGAGCATGATTTCAAAATTCGGTATCGGATTGACGGCGCGCTATACGAGATGGCGCCCCCACCCAAAAACCTCGCCATCTCTGTCACATCGCGCGTGAAAGTGCTGGCGAATCTGAACATCGCTGAGCGCCGCATTCCCCAGGACGGTCGTATCAAGCTCACTATCGCCGGTCGGCCTGTTGACCTGCGTGTTTCCACCCTGCCCACCCAGTTTGGTGAGTCGGTTGTGCTCCGGGTACTCGACCAGTCAGCGATGCAGCTAGACATCACCCAACTCGGCCTGCCGAAAGATGTGTTTGATGGCATCAACGATATTGTTCACCGGCCCAACGGCATTTTTATCGTCACCGGTCCCACCGGCAGCGGCAAGACCACGACCCTCTACAGCGGCCTCCGTATTATCAATACCTCCGATCTCAAACTGCTCACGGCCGAGGATCCGGTGGAATACGAGCTCGAAGGCATCATGCAGGTGCCAGTCAACCACGCCGTCGGCCTCACCTTCGCCTCCGCGTTGCGCTCATTTCTGCGCCAAGACCCCGACGTGATCATGGTCGGTGAGGTGCGCGACTTGGAGACCGCACAAATCGCTATCCAAGCGTCTCTCACCGGCCACTTGGTGCTTTCCACCCTGCACACTAACGATGCGCCCGGAGCGATCACCCGTCTCATTGACATGGGGGTTGAGCCCTTCTTACTCGCCTCTTCCGTTGAAGCCGTGCTCGCCCAGCGGCTCGTACGTCGCATTTGCGCCAACTGCCGCACAGCCTATGAGCCGCCCGCTGCGTTGCTGAAGCAGCTCCGCATTGATCCGGCGGACATTGGTAACCGAGAATTCTTCTACGGCAAAGGCTGCGACAACTGCGGCAAAAGCGGCTATCGCGGACGTATGGGCATCTATGAGTGGCTGCGCCTAAGCGAAGGGGTTCGCGATCTCATTGTGAAACGCGCTCCCACGCTCGCCATCAAACAAAAGGCCTTGGAGCAAGGCATGCGTACCTTGCGCGATGACGGTTTGCGTGGTATCTTCGACGGGGCCACATCCATCGAGGAAATTGTCAAGTACACCTGAACCAGCCCCTCTGTTTTCTCCATCTATTTTTCCCATGGCCACCCTCTCCTCCACCCTGCTGTCCTCCTCCGCCACCAAGGGCAAGTCCGACAAAAAGGAGGCGCCCACCGCACCGGCCGCCGCCAAGAAAAAGCGTGGCTTCTCCTTCGGCCGTGCCACCAACCTACAGGGTATTACCGTCTTCACCCGGCAACTCGCCACCTTGGTGAATGCCGGCATGCCCATCGTACGCAGTCTTGAAACGTTATCCCGACAGGAAAAAAACCTCAAGTTCAAGGTCGTGCTCGAGTCGGTCGCCGACGCGATTAACTCCGGTGGCAACTTTTCCGACGGCCTCATGCAGCACCCCAAGCTGTTTGACCGCCTCTATGTCAACATGATCAAGGCGGGTGAAGCCGGTGGCGTGCTCGGCACCGTGCTCGACCGTTTGGCTAAGTTCATGGAGAAGTCCCAGAAGATCAAAGGCAAGGTCAAGTCGGCAATGACCTATCCGGTCATCATCGGCTGCGTGGCGGTCGGTATCGTTTCCATCCTGATGGTCTTCGTTATTCCCAAGTTTAAGGACGTTTTCGCCACCATGCTAGGCAAGGAGCCACTTCCCGCCCTGACCCAAATCGTAATTAACGTCAGCGAATTCATGCAGCATCAGATTCTGATCTGTATTGGAATTCTCGTCGGGCTTTTCTTCCTGTTTAAGATGTTCATCGCGACAAAACTCGGCACGAAGATCGTCCACTGGCTCCAAATCAAGGCTCCTGGTGTCGGCCCGCTGTTCCTAAAGGCTGCTATCGGCCGCTTTACCCGCACCTTAGGTACGCTCCTCGCTTCCGGTGTTCCCATCCTTCAGGCTATCAACATTACCCGTGACACCAGCGGCAACGTCCATGTTGCCCACGCGCTTGAAGTCGTCCACGACCGAGTCAAGGAGGGCGACAATGTCGCCAAGCCCCTGGAGTCCACTAAAGTCTTCCCCTCCATGGTCAGTTCCATGATCGAGGTCGGCGAAGAAACCGGTGCTCTGCCCGACATGCTCAGCCGTATCGCCGATACTTACGACGAAGAGGTGGATAACGCCGTCGGCGCTCTTACTTCCATCATTGAGCCGTTTATGATCGTGATTATGGCCGTGATGGCCGGAACCATCGTCATCGCCCTATTTTTGCCGATCATCAAGATTATGGAAAAAATGTCGAAGGGCGGCGGTTGAGACCGAGCGTTTTGTATTCACTTTCAACGCCGCGGATTTGTCCGCGGCGTTTTTTTTGCGGCGATGGCCGTCAGGCGTTGGTCCTGCCCAACGAGCTTAGCATCCTGACGGCCTGCTCTACTTGGACAGTGGAAAAAGGTTTATGCAGTAGAAAGTGACCGGCGAGGAGCGGATCGGCGGCGGCAGACGGAAGATCGTGAGCGACGGTCGTGAAAATAGGGCGGATACCGGGCTGCAACTGACGGGCAAGGCGGGCGAGCTCCACGCCGCCGCCGTCGCGCAGTTCCACCTCAGTCACCAGTGCATCAAATGGCCGCGCACGCAGGTGCGCAACGGCGTCGGCATAGCGAGTGCTTTTCACGACCTCAAATTCGTGCCGTAGCATGAGTGCTAGAGCGTCGTTGACCGCGGGATAGTCGTCATGGAGCAGCAGTGCGGGGCGGAGCGCATCGGCAGCGGGGCGCATCTGCTCGAGCGCGGCGTCGAGCACAGTCCCGGCGGCGTTCGCACCGTCGGCCGCCACGATGGCAGCGGAGAGATTCGGCAGCCGCAACGCCGCCGCGAGGCGGCGCAGGCGGACGAGTGCGGCCCCTTGGTCGAGGCCAGGCAACACGAGGCCGACACGATGTGCGTCATAGGGACCAGCAAACTCGCCCGGCTGAAGCTGGGCTCGTAGTTCAGACAAGCGCGCGAGCAGGCCGCCGGTAAGCGGCCGTGCTTCGAGCAACCCGAAGGCAAGTTTCAGGCCGAGCCAGCGGCTGCGGTAGAGTTCACGTTGCAGTCCGTCCATGAGCAGCGCCTGCTGCGGCGTGAGATCCACCAGCACGATCGCCGTCGCGCCTGGCCGTCCCTCACGCGCATGGCTGTTACCCGCCGACTGGCGGACTTCACCAAAAATCAGTTTTCCCTCAGCGCGCAGGTGAAACGTCGGTTCGGTGCGCCAGTCCGCGCCTAACGTCTCGGGCGCGAGCTTGGCGGCAATGCCATCGGCGCGATCAGCCCCGAGCCAGCGGCGAGCAGACTCGTTGGCAAGCGCGATACGGCCATCT
>CAIQKQ010000211.1 GCA_903872425.1 uncultured Opitutia bacterium
CGCCACGGGAGCTGGAACAGCTTCGCTCCACACTTCGACCTGATCGCCGACGATTGCGGCCTGTGCCTCGACAAATTTCTGGTCGGCACCGCAGATCACGAAGCCGCGGACTTGGTCGGCTTCGGCGACGAAGGCCTGAGGGTCCTTTCCGATCGGTTGGTCTTTCTGGCGATTCATGACCACGCGCCGCGTTTCGAGGCCCGCCTCGGCATGGGTAAATCGGATCGAGCAATGATTTCCTTTGGTGGTCATCGAATCGAAGAAGGGGCCGATGGGATTGACCGGGAGTCCCGCATCGCGGAGCGCGAAGAGCGCGAGCCGGCTGGCGGCCGCCGCTTTCGCCTGGGGGTGGATGTCTTCAAATTCGCCGAGGTCGATGATCACGGCCATGCCGGTGCGCGGCACCACGCGGAGCGTGCGCGTCTGGCTTTCACGGAGCCACGCCCACGCCTCGCCGGAAATATCCCATTTCACGCCGTGATACGGGGCGAGTTGCACAAAGTAGAAGGGCCGATCTTCGGCGTGGAACCGCTCGCGCCAGCAGTTGATCAACGCGGGGAATAGAGTCGCGTAGTCTTCCGGACGACGGCTGTTCGACTCGCCCTGATACCAGAGAAATCCTTTGAACGTCACACCGAGAAACGGATGCACCAGGGCGTTATAGCGTTCGCTGCGCGGCGACTTCGACGCCGTGTCTGTCGCCGAGGGCGCAGCGCCATCGGTCAACCGCAGTTTGCTCAACACGTCTTGCGGGATCCAATCTTCGATCATGGTGGCGCCCCAGCCGCAGTTCAGGATGCCGATCGGAATTTTGAGTTCGTCCGAAACGTTGGCGGCAAAATAGCACGCCAGCGGCGAAGCCTCCTGAATAACCTCGGGGCTGGTCTCGTTCCAGCGATTGAAACTCGCTTCGGCTTTCTTGGTCGGAGGCAAGGGAACGTCGGCAGGCACCGGCGAGAGTTCATGAGCCGCCGAGAAAATACGGACGTTCGGCCGGCTGACGGAAGCGACCGTGCCGGTGAGTTCGGAAAACAATTTGAAAGGTCGGGCCATATTGGACTGGCCGCTGCAGAACCAAACGTCACCGACGAGAACATCGCGGCACTCGATCTGCTCATCGGTCGAGCGCACGGTTAACACCGACGGTTTCGTGGAAGCCGACAGCGCAGAGAGCATAACCTGCCAGGTGCCGTCAGGTTTGACTGTCGTGGTTTGGCTTTGATCGGAGAAAGCAACGGAAACTGACGCGCCCGCCCGACCGCGGCCAAAGACCGCCACGGGTTTCTCCCGTTGGAGGACCATGTGATCGGAAAACGCCGGATGCAGCCTGAGGTCGCTACCGCTCACAGAGGCAGCGCTCACGAGGCCAAGCAACAGCACGAAGGGAAACGAACGTTTCATGGCTGAAACCGTAGCGGCGACGGCGAAAGTGACCGACCGGGCGTAGTGCATCGGAAGAGATTTCGGTAGGTTGAGTTTTACGGCCCCGCCTGCACTTCACTCAGCGAGATGGCGCGCACGCGGACGGTCTTGAAGGCCGCGGAATCCTCGATGCTGCGGGCGCGAGTTTGGGTGTGGTCCACCCAGAGCGAAGTCGTGGAACCGTTGGCGTGCCGAATGCGAAGGTTGTCAAGGTAGACCTTGTAGGTGCCCGGCGTGCCGCCGGAAAAGATGAGGGCGTGTTGACCGATCGGGCCAGGTGCGGTGCTGCTGAGGCCCACGACGCGATGCTCCCATACGCCGGCGCCGCCGCGGATTTCAGGACCGTTGGCCTGCTCCCGCCCAAACTGGTCGATACCGTCACCGCGCTTGAAGAAGAGCTGAGTCGCCCGGTTGTCGTTCCCTCGGTAAGGCGAGTAAAAAAAGCCACGCGGAAGGCTGCCCGATGCAGTGGCGAGATCGAACTCGATCCAATCCGTGGCTTGCTGGGATCCGTTCCATGAGGCGATGGGCACAATCAGCCGGTCCTTCGGCTTGGACTCCGCCGTGACGGTGACCGTGACTTCGAGGACTTCGCCCTCGGGGGCAGCCTTTGCATCGAGGAACATCGGCGCGGCAAGGTGAGAGAGGGCGGCACCGAGCGAACCGGTCCATGCGTTCATCTTTGTGACGAGCGACTGGACGACCGCGGGGTTCGCATCGGCG
>CAIQKQ010000212.1 GCA_903872425.1 uncultured Opitutia bacterium
CATCCACGCCGGTTACCATGGCTCAAGCACCGACCAGATTTTACGCACCGAACTCGACGCCTTGCTCGCCGAGAAATCCTAAACTGATTCGCCCTTTAGAAATATCCCCCCATGCGCTCCCGACTTCTCCTCGCTCTTTTGCTTGCCGCCACCGCGCTTGTCTCTGGCTGCGCCACGACCACCGCTCGCGTCCAACCATGGGAACGCGCCACGCTCACTGATTACACCATGCGACCCGATCGGGACCCGTTGGCGCTTGCGCTCGCCGAGCACGTTTATTTTTCACGCGAATCCGCGGCTGGAGGCCGTGGGGTGGGGGGTAGTGGCTGTGGTTGCAATTGAGCCCGCCGCCTAGCCGCGCTTTATTTTTTGTAACTTCGCCTCCGCCCTGTTGTCATCGGTCTTTTCCCCACCATGTCATTTTCCGCAGTCCTCTACCGTCGCCTGCATTGGCTGAATCTCCCGGGAGCCTTGCTGATCGCACTGCTTCAACGCACCCCGATCATCCGGGTCGCCGCCACGGCAGGCGATTACGTTCTTAGTTCTACCGCGGGCAATGTCCTCAAGGCCGCCGCGACCACGCTGGGTGCTCTTGGCGCGGTGCACAGTATGGCGGGAGCGACGACGCTCAGCGCTTCGACCCCCAGTCCAGCCAGCGGTACGGTGGGGGTGGTTTTTAATACTATTATTTTCTCGGTCAAAGGAGCTCAGTCCGCCGCGAGTTCATGGACCGTTAATGGGGGAATGCCTCCCGGACTAAAAATAAAGAGTTACGGTAGCACCGCGGCCGGGGTCTCAAGTGGACTGATCGATGGCGCCTCTACGCTTCAGCTTGATGGAACTCCTACCAACGCTGGACAATACCTGCTCTCGCTCACGGCTTGGGAAAGTGCTGGTGGCAGAAACACATCCACTTCGTTTACCTACGTCATTAACATCGCGGCCGCGCCTAACTCGGCGCCTACGATTACCACGCAACCGACCGCGAAAACGGTACCGGTTGGCGGCACAGTTCAGTTTGTCGCAGCTGTCGCAGGTTCACCCACGCCGAGCTTACAATGGTTTAAGGGCTCCAGCCCTATCTCGGGTGCCACCACTACGATCCTCACGATCTCCGGAGCTACTTCAGCTGATGCCGCCACGTACACGCTCGTTGCGACCAACTCTCAAGGTTCCGTCACCAGTGATACAGTGACCTTGACCGTGACCGGTGGGGTTACCGCACCCGTGGTCACGACCCAACCCACGAGTGTCACCGCCAACGCTAACACGGCCGCCCTATTTGCCGTCTTGGCGACCGGATCGCCGACCTACCAATGGCGCAAAAATGGCACGGCTATCCCGGGTGCGACTAACGCCACGCTCAGCTTCTCCAGCCTCGTCGCTGCGGACACAGCGAGTTATGACGTCGTGGTCTCTAATTCCGCGGGCAACGTCATCGGGGGTCCGGCCACGCTTTTGGTGGCTTCTCCGTACACTGCTTATTTGAGCAATCTGGCGGTGCGCACCACGCTTACGGCCAACCAGATCTTGATTGTGGGTCTCACGATGTCGGGTGGGAAAAAAGATGTGCTCCTTCGGGCTGCTGGTCCCGGACTCGGGGCTCTCGGGGTTCCTGGCACCATGGCTGACCCCAAGCTCGCCCTATATAACGGTTCTACGTCAGTCGCGCTCAATGATAACTGGCAGGGCAACGCGGCAGTTTCCGCGGCGATCTCAGCGGTTGGAGCGTTTGGTTTTCCTTCGGCGAGCAGCCTTGATGCGGCTCTAGTCGCCACGATTGAGGGGGGGCGTACAGTCCAAGTTTCGGGCCCAGCCGCCGGCAATGTCATTGTAGAAGCCTACGACGCCGGTTCGGGCAATTCGCCCCGTCTTACTAATCTGTCGGCGCTTAACTATGTCGGTACGGGCGGCGATGTTTTGATTGCCGGCTTCACCGTCGCGGGCTCGGGTTCAAGAAACCTACTGATCCGCGCAGCGGGTCCTAGTTTGGGTGCGCTTGGGGTCCCTGGGACCATCGCCGATCCGAAACTTGAGCTTTTCACGGCCGCAGGCACAAAAATCGCCGAAAATGACACTTATGCGTCCTCGCTGAATGCTATTTTCACTTCCGTCGGCGCTTTCGGATTTGTGGCTAACGCCAAAGACGCTGCCTTGATCGTGAGTCTACCTCCGGGGGGGTACACCGTGCAGGTTTCTGGTGCCGACGGTGGCACCGGAGGAGCGATTGTCGAAGTTTACGAACTGCCTTAAATTGCGGGTGCTCCAAGCACTGGCTTAACGCGCGACGGGGGCGAGCGGACTCAGATCCACGCTGCCGGTTGCGGTAGTTTTGATATCCAACTTTTCTTCACCGCTAGTGACCAGGAGTACACTCTCGATTTTATACGCTGCGTTCTTTTGGCCGGCATCGGCTAGGAGTTGTTGCAGACGGGCGAGATTCTCAAACTTCACCGTTACGTCTTGATTGATCGTGCTCAGTGGGGCCAAGCCCAAGGGTTGCTCCTCGCTCTGGGTTTTGCCGGCGTAGACGCCATTGAGGTAGAGTTTGTGGTTCGATCCGGAGAGGCCGATCGGGATTACATTCTCGCTAGTGTAACGCAGTGTCATGACCGCGGTGGCTTCCAGTTTACTCGAGGTGGTGGGTTTGAACCCGACGATACTGACGTTTACCCCTGTGAGTTTAAAACCGTTGCCGCAGCCCGCGACGAGCGTGACCAAGGTGAAAGCGAGCGTAAGAGCGAGGCTGCGAGAAAAGAGACGAAGGGGCTTCATGCGTACCAAGCAAGGCGTTCCAGCCGCAGACGGCAAGGCCGCGCTCAGAAAATTGAAAGCGCTTGGGCGCTTTCCAACGCAAACCACGCCGCACCGGCCACGGCCGCCGCCACCAAGGCATGCCGGAACAGCTTGCGCCCGCGCAAGACCGTGTCTTGCAGATCGGTATCAAGCGTCCTGCGGTTGTTTTGCGCCATGAAACTTACAAACCGCGGATCCCGCAACCGACTGCCGCGACGGTCCCGCGCCAATCCGAAACGGATGGCCGGGCGATGAAGCAGTTTTTGCAGGAAGCGGAGCACGCTTATTAAAACGTAATTTTGGATTGGTTTTTTCAAGGCGAAACTCGCACCTTTTCTATCTTTCCAGCTTTTTTATGCACCACTTCCACTACGTCGGCCAAAATCTGCACTGCGAGTCTGTCGATCTCGCCGAAGTCGCCCGCCTCTACGGCACCCCGACTTACGTCACTAGCGCCGCCACCATGGCGGACAATTACAACCGCTTGGCCAACAGCCTCACCGGGCTCGATGTCCAGCTTTGCTACGCGATGAAGGCTAACTCCGGCCTGGCGGTACTGCGCCACTTCGCGCGTCTTGGTGCGGCGTTTGACTTGGTGAGCGGCGGCGAGCTACGCCGCGTGCTGGCCGCTGGTGCCGATGTGAAACGCAGCGTATTCGCGGGTGTTGGCAAGACCGAGGCCGAGATCCAGCTTGCGCTCAAGAGCGGGATTTTCTCCTTCCACGTTGAAAGTGAGCCCGAGCTCGCCCGCATCAACCACGTCGCCGGTAAACTCGGCGTCAAGGCGCCGATCGCCATCCGGATTAACCCTGACGTCGATGCACACACGCACGCGAAAATCACCACCGGCAAGAGTGACAACAAGTTCGGCATCCCGCTTAAGTTCGCCGCCGCTGCCTACGAAGCCGCCTCGAAATATCCCCACATTGAGCTGCGCGGCGTGCAAATGCACATCGGTTCGCAGCTCACCGAAATCGGGCCTTTTGCTGAAGCGGTTGCGAAGGTCGCGCCCTTCGCTGCCGAGTTGAAAGCTAAGTATGGCATCACCTATTTCTCCATTGGTGGCGGCATTGGCATTGTTTACAAAGATGCGCTCGCTAGTGGCAGCGCCGCCTGGTGGGACGCGCAGCCCGCGGCCACGCGTCCCCTTACGCCAGAGGCCTACGGCGCCGCGCTCGTGCCAATGCTGCAGCCGCTGGGTCTCAAAATTCTCCTCGAACCGGGCCGCTACATGGTCGGTAACGCTGGCGTCTTGCTCACGCGCGTTGAGCACCTCAAGCGCGGCTCTGGAAAAAACTTCCTCATTGTTGACGCGGCGATGAACGACCTGGTGCGACCCGCCATGTACGAAGCCTATCACGAGATCGTCCCGCTGCACCGCGATACGACCCGCCGCGCGCTCGTCAGCGACGTCGTTGGTCCGATCTGCGAGAGTGGCGATTGCTTCGCCAAGGATCGCCAGCTTCAAGAAGTCGGGGAAGGCGAGTACATCGCTCTGATGAGTGCTGGCGCCTACGGTTCCACGATGTCGAGCCGTTACAACACGCGCGCACTTCCGGCTGAAGTCATGGTGCAGGGCAGCGCTTTCGAACTCGTGACGGCGCGTGAGAGCTTTGAGTCGATGATCGCCCACGAAAAAATCCCGGCTTTTCTCAAATAATTTCCGATGCCTCACCAAAGCCTCATCGGTTTGAAACGCGCCGCCCGCGTGTTTTATTTTTTGTGTCTTTGGGCGGTTTCGTGATTAACCTCTGCATATGAAATTTTGCGTGGTCGGAGCCGGAGCCTGGGGTACCGCGTTTGCGGTGCATTTGGCGCGTCTGGGTCGTCCGGTGACGTTGGTGCCGCGGCGCGCCGAGCAAGCTGCGGCGTTGCTCGCGGCGCGCGAGAATCAAGAATATCTTCCAGGAGTTACGCTCCCGCCCTCACTCGTTGTGACCGCCGATCTCGCGGCGGCGTTGGCACCTGCAACCGTGGTTTTACTGGCTTGTCCCTCACAGGCCTTGCGCGAGACGACCGCGCGGGTGCAAGCGGCGCGCGGTGCGGCGCTCCCCTTGCGTCTGATCGTGAGTCTGGCGAAGGGCCTTGAAGTCGGTTCGCACCTACGCCCGACGCAGGTGATTGCTGCCGTGCAGCCCGATGTGCCCGTGGGCGCTATCACTGGCCCCACCAATGCGGGTGAAGTCGCTCGCGGGTTACCTGCGGTGATGGTGCTCGGTGCGGCGCGTGGCACTGAGGCGTTGCTCGCGGAGATTCAGACTGCCATCAGTGGTCCGACCTTACGCGTGTACACCAGCGACGATCTTGCGGGCCTAGAATATGGCGGTTGCCTGAAAAATATATACGCTATCGCCGCGGGTTGCGCGGCGGGTCTGGGACTCGGCGACAACGCTAATGCTGCTCTACTTACTCGCGCGTTGGCTGAGATGGTGCGCGTCGGCGCTTCGCTCGAGGCTCGGCCAGAGACTTTTTACGGCTTAAGTGGTTTCGGCGATCTGGTGGCGACCTGTCATGGCGCATGGAGCCGTAATCGCGAATTTGGCCAGAGGATTGGGGAAGGCCAGAAAGCGGCAGAGCTCATCGCACACCGCAAGACGGTCGTTGAGGGTTACCGCACGACGGAATCGTTTCATGGGTTATGTGTGGAGCGTGGGATCGACGCGCCGATTTTGCGCGAGATGCATGCGATCTTGTTTGGGGGTAAGGCGCCGGCCGCCGCGTTAAACGCGTTGATGACACGTGAGCTCAAGCGCGAGTGACAGGCGCGCGCGAACCCAAGCGCGATCATGATACCGCCGATTTTGACGTTTCCCGGCCGGAGTGAGCTTGGACGTGGCCGGGAGGTCGTGGCGGTGACCGGCGAGGAGGCGTTGAGCGTCGCAAATCTGCGCGCGGCGTATGCGCGCGGGGTTTTTCCTTGGCCCGGCCGTCCCGAGGAGCCGATCCCGTGGGCGTGTCCGCGTAGGCGCGCGGTGCTAGGGTTTGATGAATTCCGCCCTGGGCGGACTTTGGAGAAAACCGCGCGCAAACCGGGTTGGAGTTTTTCGATTGATCGCGATTTCCCCGCAGTGATCGCGGCGTGTGCCGCGGCGCCGCGGCCGGGGCAGGAAGGTACTTGGATCAGTCCGGCGATGATTGCGGCGTACACGGCACTGCACTATGCGGGCTGGGCGCACAGCGTTGAAGTGTGGAAAAACGACGCGCTCGTGGGTGGGCTTTACGGCGTTGATGCGGGCGGGTTTTTCGGTGGCGAGAGCATGTTTCACCTGGAGGATAACGCCTCTAAATTAGCGATCTGGTTTCTGGCGGGCTACCTGCGTGAGCGGGGCCAGGGGTGGTTGGATATTCAGCAACTCACCCCGCACATGGAGCGGCTCGGCGCGAAAGAAATCACGCGAGCGAGTTTTCTCGGCGAGCTCGCCAACGAGCTCAGCGCAGAACGTACGTTGTTTCCAAAATCCTGAAAACGCGGTAGGACCGCGGCGACTCAATGGCCGGCGCCGGCCTGATGGTCTTGGATGTATTCCTGTTTTAGCCCTAGTTTTTCGGGCGCATGTAGGACGAGCATCTTCATGCGAATATCTGCCGGAACTTGGGCGGAGGTCGCCTTGGAGACGACGATCATGAGTGTGATCGCGAGTGGTACACTCCAGATCGCGGGCTGTTCACACAAAATGCGCAGAAGCGGGTGCTCGGCCCAGTAGCCGTTGAGCGGGGCGAAGCCGGCGAAGATTTTGCCCATGGGGCCCTTGTCGAGGGCGAGGGTTCCGAGGTTGGTGAGGGCGGCGGCGCCCAGTGCGCAGAGGCCACCGGTCAACATGCCTGTGGCCGCGCCCTTCATTGTCATGCCGCGCCACCATACGCTCATGAATAGCAGTGGAAAATAACTCGCGGCGGCGATGGCGAAGGCTTGGCCGACCATGAAGTTAATCTCGAGCGGTTCGACAAAACAACCGAGTGTTACCGCCACGCCACCGATCAGAATGGCGGCAAGTTTGAATGCGACCATGCGCTCGGCGGACGAAGATTTAGGGCGCAACATGCGACCGTAGACGTCGTGGGCGAGTGCGCCCGTCATCGAGACGAGCAGGCCGCTGAATGTGCTCATGAAAGCTGCGAAGGCACCCGCGCAGGTGATGCCGCTCAAGATTGAGCCTACAACGCCATACTTGGCGCTGATCAAGGTGGGTAATTCGAGTACGACCTTATCCGTGCCCTTGGCGCCGACGCCGCTGTAAAGCTCCGGCATGAGATTGCGTCCGATCACGCCGAAGACCGGGGGAAACACGTAAAAAACACCGATCAGAATCATGACCCACATCGTGGTTTTTTTCGCGGCGACGCCGTCGGGATTGGTGTAAAAACGCACCAGGATGTGCGGAAGGCCGGCGGTACCGCAGACCAGTGCGATGATGAGCGAGTAGGTGTAAACGAGCGAGTAAGGCTTCTGGTGTTCGGCGAGGAATGCGGCACGTTGCTCGGCGGGCAGCGCGGCGGCCGCGGCGTTGACGGCCTTTGTTGTGAGCGGGCCAAAGGGGGCGATCCAGGCGGGGTCGGCAGGAGCTTTGGCGACGAGTGGTTTGCGTTCGATACCGGTGGCGTGGTTGAGATTCGCCGCGGAAGCGTTGGTCTCGCCGTAGGCTAGGTTGGCGCCGACCTGGCCGTTATAGAAACCGACGACGGCCATGAGTACGAATATAGGCACGGTGATCGCGAAAAGCTTGATCCAATATTGGACCGCTTGGACCAGGGTAATGCCCTTCATGCCGCCGAGGGCGACGTTGAGTGTGATGACGGCACCGACGAGCACGACCCCAACCCAATACGGCAGGCCGGGGAAAATATACGCGAGTGTAACGCCGGCGCCCTTCATCTGTGGCATCGTGTAAAAGAAACCGATGAATAAGACGAAGCACACCGCGATCTTGCGGAACATCGGTGAATCAAACCGACCCTCGGCGAAATCCGGGATCGTGTACGCGCCGAAGCGCCTTAGCGGCCCAGCGATGAACAAGAGTAAGAAAAGATAACCGCAGGCGTAGCACACGGGATACCATAACGCGTCGTAGCCCGAGGACATCACCATGCCGGCGATGCCCATGAACGAGGCCGCAGAAAGGTATTCACCGGAAATCGCGGAAGCGTTCCAGCCAACGGAAACGGAGCGCCCCGCGACAAAGAAGTCGCTGGCGGTCTTAGAGGTTTTCGCGGAGCGGAAGCCCATCCAGAGCGTGATGGCGACGGTGATGAAAGAGAACGTGAAGATCCAGGGATCGACGCCGCCGAAGAAAGCGAGGGGCAGGTTCATTTTTGGGAGACGTGGTGGAGGTCTTGAACTTCAGCTTCTTCGAGGCGCAGTGAGCGCTTAATGAAGACGTACGAGATGATCCAGACGAAGGGAAAAAATAGCACCCCTAGGATGAGCCAACTTAAGGTGAAGCCGGCGAGGCGGGTGGCCATGAAAGCGGGGGCGAAGTAATTGAGTAGGGGTAAGCCCAGCAAGGCCACGAGGAAGGTGGCCGCGCAGGCGATAGAGAGGGCGAGTTGGCGGCGCATCAAGGAGCGAAGAAACGGCTCGCTGTGCACCACATCGTCGTGGTTCGGGGTTGGCGAAGACATGCTGCGTTTGACGATGCGAGTGGGCCGCAGCGTGACAACTCTGTTTCCCGCCTAGTCTTTTCTAACGAGGGATTTGGCTCAGAGCGGCGCCCAATCTACTAGCGTTTCACTTGTTCGATGGATTCAACCTGACCCGCTTTGAAACTGATGCGAATGCGTTCGTCGACCCGGTCGCGGTAGATACTGCTGTAGACTGGCTCATAAAACACCACGGATTGACGGGTCTTAGGGTCGATCACGATGTAGCTACGATAACCGGAGTGCGCGGTACCGAGGTACTCTTGGCGGTAACTGTTGTAGATCCATGTCTCGGTCGTGCCGATTTTAGTGGTTTTGGTGAGGCGTTCGTCGGGTGTGCCTAGTGCGATATAGACTAGATCGGTCGAATAGCCAACGGCGACCCGCCCGAGGCGAAGGTTATTTTGGATTGCCGGGTCTAGGGCCGCAAAAGCCGACGATTTTTCCTCGATGCGGCTGTTGATCGTGCTGCAACCGCTGCAAAGTACAGTAAGACAGGCTAGAGCTAGGAGACGGTGAAGGTTTAGCATACTAGAAAACGCTTGAGCGGTAGTTTCCTGCAAAGTCTGCCCGGCGCAAGGTTCCGATCAATTTTAACCATTATCGGGTGTTTTTAGGCCGAGGGGTGGATGGGCCCGGTTGGTTTTTCTCTAGGGTAATCAAAATGACTGAGGTGATGATGATCGTGGAGGCGATGAGGGTACGGGTGCTGATGGGTTCACCCAGAATCAGCCAGCCGAGGAAAACGGCGACGACGGGGTTGACGTAGCCGTAGGTGGCGACGAGGGCGGGAGCGCAATTTTTCATGAGCCACACGAAGGTAGAGTAACCGACCAACGAACCGATACCCACGAGGTAGAGGAAGGCTAGCCAGGAGCGTGGGCTGACCCCGTTAATATCCAAGCGCGCGAAGTCACCATGGAGCCAAGCCACGAGCAGCAGCGCGGCGCCTCCGCCGAGCATTTGGAGTGCGGCCGCTTGAGCGGGCGTGGCGCCATGTTTTGCATGGCGCGAAGTGATAGAGCCCAGCGCCCAAGCGATGCAGCCGATTAGAATCGCGAGCACCCCGCCGAGGTGGAGGCCACCGTGTGCCGTATTTCGCCACGGGGCGGCGAGCCAGACGACGCCCGTGAAGCCGAGCAACATGGCCGCAAAGGTGCGAGGGGTAGGGCGCAGGCCACCGGGCCACGCCCACTCCGTGATTACGATAAAAAGCGGGCCGATGCCGATAAGTAAGGCGATGATACCTGAGGGTAGATATTGTGAGGCCCAGACGACTGCGCCATTGCCGCCGAGCAGTAGCAAGGTGCCGATGAGTGTGTTGATGCGCCATTGACGTAAGCTGGGCATGGGCGCGCCGCGGAGTTTCAAAAACGCAAAAAGCATGCTCCCTGCGATTAGGAAGCGGGCCGCGGCCATCAAAAATGGCGGCATCGTCTCGACGGCGATATGCATACCTAAGTAGGTGCTGCCCCAGACGAGATAAATCGTCGCGAAGGCGGCGATTAGGGCGGAGCGAGTAGGAACCTTTGTGTCAGCGGGCATGAAGAAACGAGCAGGGCGTGGTAGTGGCCAGAGAGAGAGAGTGAGTCAGTAAGAAAGCGGATTGTATTCGGTAGTTGTATGGTGGAACCAAAAACCACCAAGAGAAGGAAAACCATGCCCGGCCGAAGCGATACGATTAGCTGATACCAGCTGTGGCGGTATATTTGCAATATGAGTTCGAATGAATTGGAGCATTATGGTAGGCAATAAGATATAAGGTATTCGTTATAATCTTGAAATAAGGATCTCCTGCTTTCTCAGTAGCTGGATTGTGGCAAAACGGCTTGTTATAATCGAAGACAACCCTGTCTTTCGCAAGATGCTGTCACTGGCGCTGGTCCGAGTGCGTGGGGTCGCCATAAGCGCCGTTTTTGAATCAGGCAAAGCAGGCTTAGACTATTGTTTGCGTACGAAGCCGGATCTTTTAGCGGTAGATCTTTTTTTACCGGACTTGCATGGGCTGGAGATTGTGCGCGAGGTACGGGCGCGGTTGCCGGAGACGCGGATTTTAGTGCTCACGGCTCACCCCGACGGCGATTTACCGGCGCGGTTAGTCGCGCAGGGAGTCCAAGGGTTTGTCGATAAGGCGGAGCCGTTGAGCTACATCATGCAGGCGATGGAATCGTTGATACAGGGCGGGATGTTTTTTGCCTCGCAGGTGCCGCCGAATGGGGCGACGGCCACGGCGCAAGCGGCCTTGCCTAAGGTCGCGGCGGGGGCCCGGACAGATCCGCAGAGTTTCTCACTGGAGGCAGTGAAGGTGCTCTCAGCGCGCGAGATCGAGGTGGCGCGGCTGGTGGCTGAGGGATTTTCCTCAAAGGAGTTGGCAACTCGCCTGGGCTTGAGCGTGCGTACGGTCGAGAAACATCGCGCCAATATTATGGATAAGCTTGGCGTGCACGAAGTGGCCAGTCTGGTGCGCTGGTGCGTGCAGACCGGCTTGGTGAAGATGTGAACTCAGGTGCGCGCGGGCCCAAAGCTATAGCGGAGATTCCAGGCGCGGGTGGCGCCGGGGGCGAGTTCGGTGATCAGATAAGGCTCAATACTCCAGGTGTTGCTGTTGCCCCAAATTGGGCAGAAATCGGGCGTGAAATCGGCCGAAAACGTGAGTCCGCTCAGATGTGGATGCGAGAGGTGGACGCGGAGGGGTTGGCCCGGGGCGATGTGGAGGGGTTCGAAGTGGCCGTCCAATTCGTTTTCGAAGCGGCGTTTGAACCTGAGTTGGTTGTGGGCGTCGAGGGTGTAGCCGGGATTTTCGGGAAAGCTATAGCCGGCGGGTAGTTCGCAGGCAAGGAGTCGATCGGTGAGAGCGAAAAAGGGGTGCGCAAACCAATGCAGTGGCAAGGGGCGCGCGCCGGTATTGGTGAGGTGGGTAGTGGAGATGAGGGTGCGGCCTTCGAGGGCGACCCGGCGGGTGAGCTGGGTGGCGTAGCCGTCGCCGGATTGGGTCGTGCGAAATTCCAGAGCGGTGGCGGAGGGTGTAATCTGCCAGGTGCAGGGTTCGGTCACCACGGGTTTTCCGTCGGAGCCGGGAGCGACACGGCCGATGCCGATGATCCAGCCGTGACCGTCATGGAGCATGAGCGGGCGTTGAGTGCCGAATTCGGCGTAGCGAAAGGATTCGGGCAGGCCTTGGCCGTTAAAGGATTTGGGTTCGCGGTGGGGCCACTCGGGGCCAGCTAGGAGGGGCCCGCCGCGGGGGTCTTGGACTTGCCAGATGTAGCCTCCCCAGCAGAAACGGATGCCTTGGTGCGTGCGATCCGCGGGATTAGCCGGGTCGAGCAGCTCAACCGAAAGTTCGGCGTTGGCGAGAGTGAGCACAGGACCTGGGCTTTTAGATCTGAGGTGGGTGGGGGCTTGGCCGCTTTATTTTACGCGGTGAACGCGCAGGGTGGTATTTTTCCCCTCAACGCTCAGGGCAAAGGCGCCGGCGGGGCGGGGTTGGATTTCGACTTCGCGGCCGACGAGTTCGACGGTGATGGGCTCTAGGCCTTCCCAGACTTGGCCGTTGTCGAGGGTGAAGCTATTGCCGCCGACCCAGCCGGTGGCGCGGGCTTTGAGGGTGGGTTCATTTTTCCAATCACCGTTGAATGAGGGCAGGCCGAAGCGTTGGAGGCCGCTGCTTTTGCGCTCCGTGGCGACGGCGGCGGTGGTAGCGGCTACCACCTGCTCGGCGGCTTTGCGCTCGGCGGCGACCATGACGCTGGCTTTGAAGTGGCGGATGAGGGCCGCGTCGATCACGCCGATCTGGTCGGAGGTGAGGCGTTCGAGGCCGGCGCGAGCGTAGTCATCGGCTGTCATGATGACTTTGAGGCCAGGAAAGTCGTCAGCGCGAACGATGTTCAAGCAGAGCAACACAAACGCGAAACAGCGGAGGTAGCGCAGGGTTTTCATTATGAGTAAGTGGGCGGTAGGGCGGAGGGAGGAGGAAGTAGAGAGGGGGTTTCCGCCTTAATAAAATCGGCGCCGATGGTCTGCGCGCTAATGAGTTCGGCGAAAGCGCCGCCGCGGGCAAGCAAGGTGGGGTAATCGCCTTCTTCGAGCACGGCGCCGTCGCGCAGAACGACGATCCGATCGGCATTTTTGATGGTGCTAAGACGGTGCGCGATCGTGATGACGGTGCGGCCGTGGGCGAGGCGGTCGAGGGCTTGTTGGATGAGGCGCTCGCTCTCGTAGTCGAGAGCAGAAGTGGCTTCGTCGAGAATGAGTACGGGAGGGTTGCGCAAGATGGCGCGTGCGATAGCGAGGCGTTGGCGCTGGCCCCCAGAGAGCGTGACCCCACGCTCGCCGATCGGTGTCTGGTAGCCTTGCGGCATTTTCAAAATAAATTCTTCGGCGTTAGCCAGGCGAGCGGCAGCGCGGACTTCTTCGTCGGTGGCGCCCGCGTGGGCGAAGCGAATGTTTTCATCGACCGTACCGGAGAGCAAAATACTTTCCTGCATGACGACCGCCATCTGGCGGCGGATCCAGCGCATGTCCCATTCACTTTGCGGCACGCCGTCGATAAGGATCTGACCGCCGGTCGGCGCGTAGAGGCCCAGGAGTAGATTGGCCAACGTGCTCTTGCCGGAGCCGGAGGGGCCGACGAGGGCAATATTTTCGCCGGGGCGGATCGTGAGCGAAAACGATTCGATCACGCGTTTCTCGGTTTCAGGATAGGTGAACGTCACGCGGTCGAAGACGATGTCGCCGGAGAGGCGTTTTTCACGGCGCGCGCCGTGCCATTCTTCAACGTAAGGCGAGTCGATGAGTTCTTTGATGCTGGCGTAGCTTTCCCGACCGGCGAACCACGGTTCGCTCAAGCCGATCACCATCTGCACGGGCGCTAAAATCACGGGCAAGCCTGCGATAAAGGCCACGAGCGTACCGATGGTCATCTGGCCCTGGATTGCGAGGATCGCGCCGCCAGCGACGACGAGGGCCGCGATGGCTTGCGTGCTGACGTAGGTGAAGGTGCCAAAGACCGCGCTCACCCAGGATTGATCGACGCGGCTACGTGCGAAGTCGCCGCTACTGCGGTCGAGCAGTTGCTCGGCTTGTTTTTCTTCGCCGAAGCTGCGCACGAGGCGGAGGGCGGAAATGAATTCACTGGCGGTGCCGGTTAGTTTTTCCTGCGCAAGGCGCGCTTCGTGGTTGGTGATTTGGAGCTTTGCGAAGAAGCGCCATTTAGCGAACGCCCACACGGGCAACGCTAACACGAGAATGGTCGTGAGCCGCCAATTGAGAAATGCCAGTACGAGAAATACCCCTGTGCTATACAGTATCACGGGCAAAAATTGATTCAGTACTGAGTACAGCAGCGATTCGATTTTCTGGGTATCGAATGCGTATTTTGAAAGTAGGCGTCCGGTTTTTTGGCGGTCAAGATAACTGAAACTTAGAAACTGCAGGCGGAAAAAAATTCGACTGCGTAACTCGACCATTAGGTTCGCCATGATTTTGGCTAGCTCGTTGGCGCCAAGAATGGAGAACACATAATGCATCCCAAGCAGCGAGGCAAAGAGCGCGGTGTACAGCAGCACGCTGCGCGTGTCGCCAGCTGGAACCGACTGGTCGATGATGCGCGCAAAAATCAGCGGGCACGGCGCGATCGCGAGGCTGCGCAACAACGCCAGTCCCACGCCCGGCGCCAAGGCGCGGCGGGCGCGCCAGAGGTAGCCGAGAAGGCTGGGTGAATTGAGCGGCTCAATGGACATGCTTCACTAAAACTGACCAACCTACGCTCCACGCCAAGGGATTTTGTTGACCTTAGGGCGGTCATAAGCCGGCCGCCTCCCGCGCAAAAATCTGCCGGGGGTGGGCCGCTAATTGAGTAAAATGGCCGATCAGTCCCCTCGTAGGGAGTTAAATTATTTCGCCGCGCGGCGCGGGGTGCCGTCGCCGTGCAGGGAGTTGTAGTAGGGATCGCCGGCGACGATGCTGCCGCGTTGGACGGGTTGGCCGGTGAACGCGCTCTTGTACAGTGAGGTCAATAGCTCGAGGGTGCGCCGTGCCTCCTGGCCGCTCAGGAGTGGGCGGCGGTTGGCATCCATGTCACTCACGAGTACTTCGAGTTGCGCGGCGTGGGTGGAGCCGACGTCGGCGGGAAAGTTTTGCCAAGCTTGTGTGAGTGCATCGCTCTCGGGAGCGGGTGCGGCTGGCGTGAAGCGCCAGTTATCGCGGTTGTAGCTGTAAAGATGCGTAAGTTCGACGGTGGCGCGTTGGTAGTCGAGACGGATGTAGGTCTCTTGGCGTGGGCTGAGGGCGCTGTTGACGACCGAGGCTTGAGCTCCGTTGGCAAATTGGATGAGCGCCATCGACACGTCTTCGACCTCGATCGCGCGGTCGAGGGTAGCGGCCATCGCCCGGATCTCGGACCAGTCGCCGAGTAGGTGTAGTAGGTGATCCATCGCGTGGATCCCGAGGCCCATGGTAGGCCCGCCGAGCTCGGTAGCCCATTTACCGCGCCAAGGTACTGCGTAGTAAGAGGCGTCGCGGAACCAGACGGTGTTGCACACCGCGACAAGCGGGCGGCCGAGGAGGCCTTGATCGGCAAGGGTGCGCAGGTGCGCGGTCGACGAGGCGAAGCGCATTTGGAAAACGCATGAAGCGAATTTTCCGGTGCGGCGCTCGGCGGCTTCGATCAGATCGAGCTCGGCGAGCGAAGCGCAAAATGGTTTTTCACAGAGAACCCAGGCGCCGGCTTCCATGGCGGCGACGCTCATCGAGGCGTGCAGCGAAGGTGGTGCGGCGATGAAAACGAGATCGGGTTTCTCGGTGGCGAGGGCGGTCGCGTAGTCGGTGTGTGCGCCGGCAATTTTGAACTTATCGCAGAAGGCGCGCACGCGCGTGGCGTCGATATCGACCGCGGCGGTGATGACTACGCGTCCCTTGGTGGCTTCGGCCGCACGGACGTGCGCGTCAGCGATGCCGCCGGTGCCCACGAGAATGGCGCGATAAACTTTGCTCATGATGGAACGCCGATGGCAGTGAGGGAACGCGCGGTGGGACGGGACATTCGGCCAAAAAGAGCGGGTCGAGGCTTCGCGGGCAAGGCGTGATTATGGAATTACCGGATTATTCAAGAATCTCGGCGCAGGGGCGATGGGCCCTTCTAGGTCGTTTTTTGCAGGAAATTTCAGTCGCAAAGGGCGTGCCGCCCTGAATTTTCGCTGGCCCGAAGGGGACCTCACCGTCTTGAGGCCGCTAGCGGCTCCGCGAGCCTAGGCGAGGCCCGCCAGGCGTAGGATTTTCTCGCCGGTGAGGCGTCGTTCGGGCGTCAGAGAATGCGGGGTGCGGTTACCGTGGATTGCGGCGACGGCTTTGAACTTCTCCTGCGTGGCTTGCACAAATTCTGCAACGGGGCGCGTCTCGCCGCAGAGTGCCATGATCTCAGGGAGCCAGCGGTGGCCGTAGCGGACGTGGTTTTGCTCGTCGTTGCGGTCGAAGGCGAGGAGCGTATCGGCTTCGAAGTCGTTGAGCTCGCGCACGCGGTCCATGACGTGCGCTTTGGCGGGGAAACTGCCGGCTTCAAATTCCATGGTCATCATCGCGTAACGCTCGTGGGGCGGCATTTGCACGAGTATATTGTAGAGATCGAGTGAGTGCTCGACGGTCATAAGATCGACGCCGAGCTTGGGCAGTTGGCGGAAACCGAATTGGCTATGGCGGGATTCATCCCAGAGGTGGCGCGCCAGATCGTGATGAAGATCAAAGGGGGCTTGCGGGGTGTCGAAAAAGACAGTCGCGAGGTAGTCCACGGCGTCCATTTCCATCATGAGCCACACGTAAACCATGAGGCGAATAACACGGGCATCAGTCTTGGGATCCATGAGCCAAGGGCGCACGATCGGCGTCTCGGTGGAGTCGGTGCTGAATACGCTGGAGCAAGTGGGATAATTTCCGCGGTTGCAGGTCGCCGGATGCGAGAAGGGGTTTTTGGCGTACTGCCAGAGGTAGTTGGCGGCGAGGGGCAGGCGAGTTTCTTGGCCAAGCCAGCCGCCTAGATCGTCGAGCGCTTGAGTGAGATGCAGCGACCACTCGCGGGCGTCGGTGCCGGCGAGGTAGGGCGCGATTTCACGAGTGTGGCGTTCTTCGTCGGCGATGAATTCTTCGACCAGTTTTTTCGACGGCCAATCGGCGAGCGGATCGGTCACTTTGAGGTAGTGCCGATAGGCGGACAAGAGTGCGGGTTTTAGGACTTGGTAGAAGCCGGCGGTGAGTACGAGGGCATCTTGCGCGTTGGTGCCGACAGCCTCAGTGAAGATTTTTTTAATGCTTTCGCGTACCGTCTCAGTGGAGCCGAAGGAGGTGAGTTCGCGGCCGCGTTCGCGCAGAAAGCGGGCGTGGCCAGCCGATTCCCAAGCGTGTTGGCAGAGGAGATATTTTAACTCCGGTTCACCGACCCGGTAAATGAGTGTCGTAACCGTGCGCAGGAACTCGCGCTCAACCTCGAACAGCACGCGCAGTAAGCGCGCCATATCGTTGACGGCGGCCATTCGGCCGGAGGTGGAACGGGTGGCCTGAGTTGGGGTTACGGTTTCGGCGCTCATCGAGGAGGTCAAAAGTGGATAATGGGGTATAGTTTCAGCAGATACGGCCGCGTTTGCCGGCGACGCTGTGGCCGGGGGGATTCACGCCGACCCACCGCTCGTCGATGGGCTCGCTGGCGCGTTGATAGCGTGCGTCGCTGGAAATACGGAGGCGATTCTCGGTGCGGTTATCTAGAGAGGCGTGCACGAGAAACATACCGAAGGTGATGAAGTCGCCTGCCTCGAACTCAGTGGTGAGCCAGCGGCCACCGAACTTGTTCACGACAGCTGGCGGGTTATGCGAGAGGGTGCCAGTGAAAGCCCATTTGCCAGCCTTGGCGGCCTCGGCGTCTTTGGGTTTATTTTCGCAGAAGGCGTCGACGTCGCGGTAAATGTAGTTTTCGAGCAGATCCATGCGTTTATGCGAACCCTCGAGGACCATGAGACCGCCGAGCTCGTAGGAGATGTCGCCGTAGGGGAGCCAGCACGTCATATGTTTATGCGTGCCGCGGCCCATGTAGGGCAGATCACAGTGGGGATTGGTCCCTTTGCCGGGGCCAATGGCGCGAAGCCAAGTAAAGTCGTAGTGGCGGATATCTTCGCCGTAAAACTGGCGATAGAAATCGGGAAGGCGTCCCGAGTAGAGTAGATTCTGGATGCGAGGATTGTTGTTGGTGAGTTCGGGTTTGAAGACGTAGCCGGAGCCGGGTTTGCAGATGCCGTCGATGCGTGGAAAATTTTCATCGAGGACACCGGCTTGCGCGAGGCCGTCGGTGAGGCTGGCGCGAGCGTCGAGGACTTGGTCGCGATCGAGGTAGCCTTTCATGTAGAGGTAGCCATCGGTGTCGAAGCGGCGGCGCAGCTCGACGAAATCCGTGGCTGCGTCGGAGGAATCGCGGAGGAGGCCGAACTTATCGTCGCTCATCTCGAGTTGATGACCGTAGGACCAGATTTGGG
>CAIQKQ010000213.1 GCA_903872425.1 uncultured Opitutia bacterium
ACAGTGGCCTGCGAAGCCACTGGGCTCAGCGCCACGGCCCGCGGACTGTTCTACGTCGTCGATAGCGGGGGGCAATTCAGCCTCTTGCTCGGCAATCCGATGAACAAAGCGCTCGACGCAGTGATCCACTCGCGAGAGCACTTTGTCTCATTCTCCGACTCGTCCGGGTCGCGCTTCACGGTCCCCACGCGGACTTTCGGCTCCTCCCACGAGCCCAAGCGCGACCGGCATGTTCACTCCATCGCCGCACTTTCCGCAGGCGCAACAATGGCGTCCGACGCATCTGTCAACAAGGTCATGCAGACTGCGCGCTCTCTAGCGCAGATCACTCACGCACACTTCGACACCAAGAGCGAGAAGGAGCAGGCCCTCCTCACTTACGACTACTACTGCGACATCATCGAGCGCAACGACACGCGCCGCGGCCGCACCACACACGGCCGCAGCCGCAGCCGCAGCCGCAGCCCGTCGCACCGGGACCACCCAGACAACGTCGGCACGGCCAAGCGCAGCCCGAGCCCGGAGCGCAGCAGCTCCGATGTTGCCCGCGAGCGCGGGCGCAGCCCGACGAGGCGCGCCACCGCCAGTGACGGGCGCATCCCAAGCGCAAGCCCCTCTCGCAGCTCGAGCCGCGGCCACTACCGGCGCCGCACCAGGCCTCCGATCCCCGTGAGCGGCGCCGCCGCCGCCACCGACGCCAGATCCCCGCGCACGGACTCGCCCGCGCGCAGCCCGACTCCCACGGGAGACGCCAACGGCAACACCACGGTCGCGGCTGCCCAAGGCGCCGCCGCGGTCACCGCAGCCAACAACCCATTCTCCGGTCCGCCCGCGCCGGCCCCGCCGCGTCGCGGCACATCGCCGCCGCGCGCCAAGCACGACAACCTCTCGATCGTGCTCGAGGGCACCGACTTCAAGGGCTACCTCGCGCAAACGCAAGGGCAGCTCAACCGCATGTCCTTCTCCGAGGTCCCCCACGAGCGCATCAGCGCCGACGACGCGACCAAACTCCGCAAGCTCCTTGCCAAGTCCCCCAAGCTGTCCCCCATCATCGCCAAGAGCAAGATTGAGGCCACGGACACGCTTACTTCGGTTGCAGTCGCCTTGCAGCCTCTACTTACCAACAACGGCCAGTCGCCCGCGGTGTTCACCTACGCCGGCGGCAGCGACACGCCGATCGCCGTCCAGTTCAGACACAACCACAACGTACCATACACGGTCGCAACCGCCCTCATCAGCGTCACCATCGACGCCCTCTTCCTCCTGTCCGACGCGGCCTACGCCATCAGCGGTCACGCGCCCGACGACTTTTCCATCTCAGCGCACGCTCAACCCTACGTGGAGCACGCCACATACTTCAGCAAGGACGCCTCTTTCATGGAGCTCCTTTACAACAATATCGATCTCCTTGCCGCAGCATCCGCGGCGCGGCCACCCCGCGGCTGCCCGCTCTATCAGGCACTCAACTTCCTGCGCGCCCACATGGATACGCGCAGGAAGCCCGGCTCAACCGCCTACACGGACCCAATCTACGTCGACCCCATCGTGCTCACGACGCTGTTATCCTTTGCCATGCCACACATCGCGTGGCGCGTCGCCACCATCACCGACATCACCGGTCGCACCAACGCCACCGTGGAGACCGTGGGCTGGCTCCCGAACGCGGAGCACGTGGCCACCATCGCCGTGCTCCGCATGCCGACCAACGCCTCACAGCCCGTGATCATCCCATTCACATCCCAGGCGAAGGATCCCAAGCACCCAACAGGCGCGTGCTATGCGCCACGATTCAGCGGTGGTTGCTTCATTCTTAACTCCGATTCCGAAGGCACCCAGCCCACCCCGCTCACTCAGGAGCCCACGGACAGCCTCACAATCTCAATGGGCGCCTTCAGCTCAGCGACCGCAACGGGCACCACGAGCGCCCCGAGCGTCACACCGCCTACGAAGACCACGGTCACTTCAGCGGACTCAGCCACGGCTATCAAGGCCGGCACGACGGCCCAAGCCGCCGCGACCCGCCCCGCCGCGGCGATCCCAATCACAACCAGCCCAGTGAGTGGCTCTGAGCACCCCAAGGGCTCAGCCGAGACGTCAAGCACGCCAGTCCCTAAGGTCATATTGATCGACTTTACACGCGAGGCGGTGCCACTGGCCCTCTGGTCCACCCAACGGCACGCAGACATTCTCGCTTACTATTCCCCTGCCAGGACAGCCCTGGACAGCGACCTTTTCACAGATATCGACGTCAGGACTCTGTTCTCCTTCACAGACGATACCGATTACCATCGGGATCTCGGCCCCATCCTGCAACAAGCCACTCACCTGGTGCTCTGCGGCCCCGCGACACCCACA
>CAIQKQ010000214.1 GCA_903872425.1 uncultured Opitutia bacterium
CTCGCGGCGGCGGCCACGGGATTTGCAGGCGGGTTTGTGCTCGATCGGTTCGACCGCAAACACGCGCTGCTCTGGCTCTACGCGGGCTTCTCGCTGGCGACGCTGGGCTGCGCACTCGCACGGGACTACCAACTCATGCTGCTGGCGCGGTTTTGTGCCGGGGCGTGCGGCGGGGTCGCGGGTTCGGTGGTGACAGCGATGGTGGGCGACGTATTTCCAGCGGCGCGTCGCGGTCGCGCCATGGGCATGGTGATGATGTCGTTTCCCATCGCGTCGGTGCTGGGTGTCCCTACGGGGCTGTGGCTGGCCGACCGGTTCGAGTGGCATGCGCCATTTTTCTTCCTCGCGACGGTGAGCGCGGTGATATTCGTGGTGGCGTGGCGTGTGTTGCCCGCACTGCGCCCGGCGCACCCCGCCGCGCATCCGTGGCGACAGATGCGCGCGATCCTCGTCCATCCGGTGCACCGGCGCGGGTTTCTGCTGAGCGGGGCGCTCATCTTTGGCGGGGCGTGCGTGATCCCGTTTCTTGCGCCTTCGATGGTCGCCAACGTCGGCCTGCCCGAAGACCATCTCTGGGTGCTCTACGCAGTGGGCGGGTTGTGTGCGGCATGCTCGACCCCGCTTATCGGACGGTTATCCGACCAGCACGACAAGCTGCGGGTGCTCGGCTGGCTGTCGCTTGGCGCGGCGACGGCGGCGTTGGTAGTCACCAACCTACCGCACGTGCCGATGCCGGTGGCGGTTGTCACCATGGCGTTTTTTATGGTGATGATGTCAGGACGGTTCACACCGGGGATGGCATTGGTGACGAACGCCATCGAGCCGCGCTACCGTGGCGGCTTTATGAGCGTTAACTCCTCCGTACAACAGGGAGCGATGGGGCTGGCGAACTTTACATCAGGGCTGCTCGTGACGCAGGAGGCTGTGACCGGTCGACTCGTAGGCTTCCCGCGCACCGGACTGGTCGCAGCGGTGGCGTTCGGGCTGACATTTTTCTTCGCCGCGCGGCTGCGCGCGATCGCGCCGCACGCAGCCCGACCCGGCCACCTTGGTCCGGAGCCCGCGACCGCTGTCCCCTAACGGCTAGGCGAGGCTCGCTACTTCGACCCATCGCGGCTATTGCAACACCGAGCAGTCTTTTCGACGAGGCACACCCCAGTTATAGCATCGCTTCAGCCGCAATCAGAGTAAAGGCTCCCGACCGAGTGAAACAATTCTGTTGTCGCCCGGCGCGGGGAAACCGCTTTCATGCCACCCTTCCATCCGCGCATGACCTCCACCGCTGTCCCGCCCAGTAGTCTGGCCGCACCTGCCGCCGGCCAAGTTGCGGCGCGCCACCACGACCTCGAGATCAAGGACGCGCAGCTCATATTCGGCTCCGTCTGGCGCGCGCTGGAGGATGAGCGTGGCCGCGACCAGTTACGTTTCCCCAAGGAGCTCATCCTCCTCGGCGGCGCCCCAGGCGCGGGTAAGGGCACCAACACCGGATTCATCTTGCGGGCGCGCGACCTCACTTGTCCGCCGGTTGTCGTCAGCGACCTGCTCGGCTCGCCTGCGGCGCGGCGTATCAAGGACGCCGGAGGTATGGTCGGCGACCGCGAGGTGGTCGACCTTGTGCTCCGTCACCTTTTGCGGCCCGAATACCGCGACGGCGTCATTCTCGACGGCTTCCCCCGCACGACAGTACAGGTCGAGTGCCTGAAGCTTTTGGTCGACCAAATGCACGCGCTGCGCCGCGAGTTCGCTGGCACGCCGCTCGGCGTGCATTTCCGCCAACCCACCATCCACATCATGGTTCTGTTTGTGGACGAAGCGACGTCGGTCGCGCGCCAGCTCAAGCGCGGCGAGGAAGTGCGCGCGCACAACGCCGAACTCGCTCGCTCCGGTCTCGGCGAGCGGCAGGAAGAGCGCGCCACCGACTACGACGAGGGCCTCGCGCGCCGCCGCTACCGCGTGTTTAAGGAGCATACATGGGATGCGCTCCAGTCGCTGCGCGAAGTATTCCATTACCATTTCGTCAACGCCCAAGGTGCAGTCGCGGAGGTCGAGCAAAACATCCTGCACGAACTGCAATACCAGAGCACGCTCGAGCTCGACCCGCACACCTACGACCGCCTGCGCGCGATCCCCGTCGCCAGCGAAATTATCGTCCACGCGCGGCAGGAGTTGGTGCGACGGCTCGACGCTTACGAATTCGAGCACGCCAATCTGCTCGGCAAGGTCGTCGCCTTCATCGAGATCAAGGTCATGCCCATCATCATGCGGCATGCCATCTCTGGCGTTGCGCTCGTCAACTCCGAGGATGCGCTCCTCGACGACCCGCTGGCGATGGCGATGCTGATCGATGTGTTCTCGGAGCGCGGCTACCACGCCGTGATCGATTTGCACCGCATTGAGATTCCGGAAAAGTTCGACCTAGCCACCGGCGCGATTTCCTGCCGCGTAAAAAAAGTTCACCGCATCCAAATCCGCTTTCACGGTTCCGAAATCCGGCGCGGCTGAAGCCGCCAACTATCCGCCCGCATGGACACCACCCACCTAACCTTGCTGGCGCTGGCGGTCGGTCTGGTGGCCTTCCTCTACTCCTCGGTCGGCCACGCGGGCGCGTCGGGCTATATCGCGGTGCTGACGCTCGCCGGTTTCGCTGCCGAAGACATCAAGCCAACGGCACTTGTGCTCAACATCTTCGTCGCACTGATTGGCGCGTGGCAGTTCTGGCGGGCGGGGCATTTCTCGTGGCCGCTGTTCTGGCCGTTCGCGCTCCTCTCCGTCCCGGCGGCAGCAGCCGGCGGTTACCTGAAATTACCCCCCATGCTTTTCAAGCCGCTACTCGGGGCAGTGCTCATCTTTTCGGCTCTTCGGCTTTTTTCCCGACGGGCTGACCCCGCCGAAGTCGCACCGCCGTCGCGGTCCACGGCTCTCGGCGTCGGGGCGACCATCGGATTATTGTCCGGTCTCACCGGAACGGGCGGCGGGATTTTTTTGACCCCGCTGATGCTCCTATTGCGCTGGGCGCAGACGCGGCCCGCAGCGGCAGTCTCTGCGTTATTCATCCTCGTCAACTCGGTTGCCGGACTCGCTGGCTTCCTCAGCCGCCGCGAGCCACTTCCTGAATTCGTCTGGCCGCTAGCCGTGGCCGCGGTGGCTGGTGGCACAATCGGCGCACACCTAGGCAGTCGCCGTTTCCCCGTTCGCACGATCTCCCTCCTGCTGGCCGCCGTGCTCATCATCGCCGGCTTGAAACTGATTTTGACCAAGTAGCTGGAAATTTCCACTACGCAGCGTACGCACCAAAAATCAAAGCCTCAGCCGCAGGCCGTCATATGCCGGTTCAACGCCGGGTGGCAACGCGAGGGCGAGCGAGGCGTGGTCGTTGAGGTGAGTGAGATGCGTGAGGAGCGAGCGCGACGCGCCAATGTCACGGGCGACGGCCACTGCCTCGGCGATGGTCATGTGCGTGGGATGGGGCTGCTCGCGCAAGCCGTCGAGCACCACCGCGTCAGCGCCGCGCGCGAGGGCGACGGCAGGCGGCGGCACAGATTTACAGTCGGTATAATAGGCGAACTTTGCGCCGGTGCTACGCTCGGTGAACACGAGGCCGAGCGTCTGCACCTCGCCGTGCGGTAGCAGCACAGATTCAATGGTGCCTTCCGGTAAGTCCAGTTTTGTTGGCATCAGGGCGAGCTTAAACGCCGCGTAACCCTTGGCGGCCGGTCGTTCGCCAATGGCGTAGGGAAACATTGCCCGCACGCGCGCCATCCCCGCCTCCGTGGACCACACCGGCAGCGCCACGCCGCCGAGCTGGTCGCAAAACCGCCGCAGGTCGTCCATCCCGGCGATGTGGTCGGCGTGGCCGTGCGTGAGAATAAAATGTTCTGCCCCGCGGATGTTCTCGCGCAGGCATTGGAGACGGAACTCAGGTGCGGCGTCCACTTGGACATGCAGGCCGTCCATGACAACGTGGATGGAGGTGCGCGTGCGCCGGTTGCGCGGGTCGGCGGACGTGCAGACCGTACAGTCGCACGCAATCATCGGCACGCCCTGCGACGTGCCTGTGCCGATAAAAATGACATCCATTTGGTTTTAAGCGCGAAGACGCGAAGAAACAAAGAAACGGTGCTAAGGCTAGGGAAATGAAACGTCCCATTGCCCGGCCATTGCCGCTTCTTGTGTTAGCGTTTAATGCGGTTCAAACTTGGAAGTCGAACTCCTTCAGCACTCGACGGGCGGTGGCGGCCGGAGCAGTGAAATCGGCGGGCGTCAGTGCGAGGCGCCGGGGGCCGGTTTGCTCGTGGAAAAAATGGAGTGTGTTGCCGGCCGCATGCGCGGCGAAGGCGGTGTGGCAGCCGCCGCCAAGCGCAGTTTGAAACGCGCGCTCCAGCGTGACGGCGCGCGCCGTCGGCGCGTCGAAGGCGGCAGAAAATTTCGTGACATCGGCGACGCGGCATTGGATGGCGATCGCACCTTGGCCGACAGCCGGGGCCATCTCATCGCAGGTAAGCGGACGAAACACGATGCCCGGCCACGCGCTGATGCCGAGCCGTGCAAGTCCCGCGGCGGCGAGGATGGTGGCGTCAGCGACGCCGCCTTCGCCAATTTTGCGGAGGCGGGTGTCCACGTTACCGCGAATCTCGGTGAACGTCGCGGCGGGAAACAGCCGCGCAATTTGGAGGCGTCGGCGCGGACTGCCGGTGGCGATGGTCGCCGGCGCGGAGACGCCGGCGCGGAGTATGAGCACGTCGCGAGCGTCGGCGCGCGGCAGGTAACCGGCGATGGCTAGGCCGGCGGGCATATCGCCGGGCATGTCTTTCGTGCTATGGACGGCGACATCAGCCTCGCCGCGCAGGAGCGCCTGCTCCAGCTCGGTCGTGAAGAGACCCTTACCTCCCTTTTGCTCCAACGACCACTCGGCCTGTCGGTCGCCCGTGGTGACAATTTTCAGCAGCTCCGTCTCGACGCCAAGCGCCGTCCGCAGTTGCGCAGCAACCATCTCCGTCTGCGCGAGCGCGAGCGGGCTTTTACGGGTGGCTAAGATGAGAGCAGCCATAGCAGCGAGTAGTCAGTAGCGTGTAGCGAGTAGGATTTCGAAAATGCTCGCTACTCACTACCCGCTACTCGCTACTTTTAATCAATACGCCGCCGCGACGCCCTTGATGTTTTTCTTTTTCATCCAGGGCATCATGCCGCGCAGGTAGGTGCCGGTCTTCTCGATCGGGTGCTTCTCGCCAACCGCGAGGAGGCGTTTGTAGTTCTTAAGGCCGCCTTTATGCTCCTTCACCCACTCCTTGGTGAACTGGCCGCTCTGAATTTCCTTCAAGATTTTCTTCATCTCAGCCTTGGTCTGCTTGTTGATGATGCGGGGGCCGCGCGTGATGTCGCCGTATTTGGCGGTCTCGGAAATCGAGAAACGCATCCCAGCGATGCCACTTTCATACATGAGGTCGCAAATGAGCTTCAGCTCATGGAGGCACTCGAAGTAGGCCATCTCGGGCTGGTAGCCGGCCTCGACCAACGTCTCGAAACCCGCCTGCACCAAGGCGCTGGCCCCGCCGCAAAGTACAGCTTGCTCGCCGAAGAGATCGGTCTCGGTCTCTTCCTTGAAGGAGGTCTGGAGCACGCCGGCGCGGGTCGAGCCGATGCCCTTGGCCCAAGCGAGGGCGGTGGCCTTAGCGTTTTTCGAGCTGCCGGGCAGCACGGCGATGAGCGCGGGCATTCCCTTGCCCTCGGTGTAGAGGCGGCGAACGATGTGGCCGGGGCCTTTCGGCGCGACCATGATGATGTCCACGCCTTTGGGCGGCGTGATTAGGCCGAAGTGGACGTTGAGGCCATGCGAGAAGAGAAGCGTCTTGCCTTTGGCGAGGTTGGGCAGGATGTCCTGCTCATAGACCTCAGCCTGCTTCATGTCGGGCAGGGCAACCATGATAACATCGGCACGGCGAACAGCCTCGGCGGTATCATAGACCGCAAAGCCGCGCTCCTTGGCGACAGCGCGGGACTTCGAGCCGGCGTAGAGGCCGATGATGACTTTGCAGCCGGAGTCCTTCAGGTTCAGCGCGTGCGCGTGGCCTTGGGAACCGAAGCCGATCACGGCGAGGGTTTTGTTTTTGAGGGCGCCGAGGTCGGCGTCTTTGTCGGTGTAGACTTTGGCGGGCATGGTAGTAAAAATTCTGGAAGGAGGAGTTTCGATTTTGGATTTCGGAAAGACAACTCAGCGTTTCAGCGCGAGGACGCCGGTGCGAGCGAGCGAGAGGATGCCGAACGGCTCGAGCAGCTTAAGAAACGCTCCGGCCTTCGACTCATCGCCTGTGACCTCAATGATCACGTCGGTAGCCGACACATGGACGATTTTCGTGCGGAAGATGTCACAGATCTGCATGACTTCGGCGCGGGTCTTGGAGTCGGCACGCACCTTCACGAGCATGAGCTCGCGGACAACTGCCTCGTCGCCCTTGAAGTCCACTGCCTCGACGACGTTGACGAGCTTGCGGAGCTGTTTGATAGCGAGATCAAGCGCAGCGTCGTCTCCTTTAAGGACGACGGTGATACGGGAGAGTGCGGGGTCGTGGGTCGGGGCGACATTGAGGGAGTCGATGTTGAAGCCGCGACCGGAGAACATCCCGGCAACACGCGCAAGGACGCCGAACTGGTTCTCGACGAGGACTGAGAGGGTGTGACGCATGGAAAGGATTTGAAAAGTAGAATGGGAAAAACGGAGGAGGGCGGGAACGGGCGCAAAAAGCCGCCGCCCGCTAGGCGCGAAGTGCAGCCCGCCATGATGGAGTGGCCCGCCCGCGTTTCGCAAGCGCATTCCCTGAGCGAACGCCGGGCTACCTTCCCTGATCTCTCATGCCTCCCCACCCGAAGCCCTTGACCAAAAATTGGTGGACGGCGAGGGACTCGAACCCCCGACCCTCTCGGTGTAAGCGAGATGCTCTAACCAACTGAGCTAGCCGTCCGTTGGCGGAAACATGAACCGAACCGATGAACCGAGGCGATAAAGAATTATTCTCATCGCGAACGGCCGTCTCCCCGCCCAATGCACCGAAAGTTTTGCGCCGACCACCGATTAACAGAGTTTTCCAGCCGAGCGCAAGCTGACTTACGGCTCGCGGAGCCTACAAAAACGAACCACGCCCGCCAAGCACGGAGATTGACGCCGCCGTGCCGTGACGTTTTTCTCCGCCGCTTCCTTCATGCCGCAAACCATCGCCGTCCTCGATTTTGGCTCGCAATACACTCAGGTCATCGCGCGCCGCATCCGCGAGTGCCAGGTCTATTCCAAGATCTACCACCACTCGGTGTCGGCCGCGCAACTCCGGGCCGACGGCGTGATCGGCATCATCCTGTCGGGCGGGCCGAGCAGTGTCTTCGCCAAGGGCGCGCCGATGCCCGACCGCGCCATCTTCACCCTCGGCGTGCCGGTACTGGGCGTGTGCTACGGCATCCAGCTCATGGGCAAATTGCTCGGCGGACGCGTCGGCCGCAGCACACGCCGCGAATACGGCCATGGCGTTCTGCGCGTGCAAAAGCCCGGCCGCCTTTTTGCCGGCCTGCCGAAAAAACTCCGCGTCTGGAACTCCCACGGCGACCGCTTGGTGCGGTTGCCGCCCGGCTTCGCGCCGATCGGCACAACAGAAAACTCCGAATTCGCCGCCATCGAAGACCGCACACGGAATTTTTACGGCATCCAGTTTCATCCTGAGGTTTTTCACACCGAGCGCGGCGTGGAAATCTACAAAAACTTCCTGCTCAGCGTCTGCGGCGCCAACCAGGACTGGAACACCAAGGACTTCATCAAACACGCCATCGAGAACATCCGCGCCACTGTCGGCCAGTCGCGCGTCATCCTCGGCCTGTCCGGCGGCGTGGACTCCTCGGTCGCCGCTGCACTCATCCACCGCGCCATCGGCAAGCAGCTCACCTGTGTGTTTGTGGACAACGGCCTGCTCCGTGCCGGCGAGCGGGCGCAAGTCGAGTCGCTTTACGCACGGAACTTTAAGATTAATCTGCGGGTGGCAGACGCGTCGGCCATCTTTCTGCGCCGACTCAAGGGCGTCAACGACCCAGAACGCAAGCGCAAGATCATCGGCCGCACCTTTGTTACGGTGTTCGAGCAGTCGCTCAAATCCGTCGGTCACGCCGAGTTTCTCGCCCAAGGCACCCTCTATCCCGACGTGATCGAGAGCGTTGCTATCGGCAACAACCCGGCCGCGCTGATCAAGAGCCACCACAACGTCGGCGGTTTACCCGCGCGCATGAAATTGAAACTGCTGGAGCCCTTGCGCGAATTGTTCAAGGACGAGGTCCGTGCCGTCGGTTCGGCGCTCGGCCTGCCGCGCGAGGTCGTGTGGCGGCAGCCGTTCCCCGGCCCTGGTCTCGGGGTACGCGTGGCTGGCGCGATTACTGAGGAACGGCTCAACGTCCTCCGCGCGGCCGACACCATTCTGCACGACGAGATGATGGCGAGCGGCTGGTATTGGAAGGTCTGGCAGTCCTTTTGCGTCTATTTGCCAGTGAAGTCGGTCGGAGTGGTCGGCGACGAGCGCAACTATGCCGACGTCATCGCACTACGACTCGTCGAGTCGAAGGACGCGATGACCGCCGACTGGACACGCCTGCCCTACGATCTGCTGCAAAAAATCTCCTCTCGCATCACCAATGAGGTGCGCGGGGTCTCGCGAGTCGTCCTCGATATCAGTTCCAAGCCGCCCGCCACCATTGAGTGGGAGTGATTGCATGTCCGGCCGTTTTTCTTTTTCCTTCATCCCTCCTTTCCCCCATGAAACTTCTCCGTCTGTCCGCCGCCATCGCTTTGGGCTTGTCCGTTGCTGCTGCCGCCCAAGCGGCTGATGAGGTCGCCGCCGTTATCGCCAAGGCCCGCGCCTACCTCGGCAGCGACGAGGCCCTTGATCGTATCAAAGCCGTGCGCTACATCGGCACCCTCGAAGGGACCGACGCCACTGGCAAAGTCCTCAAGGGCAAGCTCGATGTGACCTTCCAAAGCCCCAATCGCATGCTGCAGGTGATGGCCTTTGCAGATCGCATCGAGACCACCGGTCTTGACGATTTTACCTCGTGGTTTTTGGAGCAAAAATCGGCGAATCCCGCCCAGTACCGCTTCGCCGCACGCGGGCTTGACGCCGTCACCCACGCCCGTGCCAGCGTGTGGGAAAACCTCGCCTACTATAAGGGCATTGAGTCGGTCGGGGGCCGCGTGGAGGACGCCGGCACCGTCACCTTAGATGGCAAACCCGCCCACAAGCTTATCTTTCGGCACGGTGAAAAAATTAGTTTTGCTCGCTGGTTTGCACCCGCAACCGGACAGCTCCTGCTGACTGAGACCGAGGATGGTACCGCCATCCGTGAGGAGGGCGAGATGCCCGTGGCCGGCGTGCGTTTTCCCAAAAAGACCATCAACACTCCCAAAAGCGGGTCCGGCAGCCTTGTCATCATCTTTGATAAAGTCATCATCAACGAACCACTTTCCGAAAAGTCTTTCGCCCCACAACTCTCGCCGCCTTCCGCCACCTCGCTGCAAGACGCGTTGAAACTACCCAAGCTCGGCACCGACCTCGCACCGGCCCGTAACTAGGCCGCGTATTTCCCGCTCGCCCCGATCGCCGCACCGGCTGTAGCCTGCGCGGCGACTATTTTTCCGCCGTGCGCGTCCTCGACTTTTCCGCCAAAAACTTTTCCGCCGAGCTGGCGTCATTTTGCCGCGGCGCGGAGCCGTCAGCGGAAATCCAAAAGGCCGTCGCCGGCATCTTGGCCGACGTGCGAGCGCGGGGCGATGCTGCGGTCATCTACAGCGCGGCCAAATTCGACGGTGCAAAGCTGCGTGCCGCCGAATTCCGTATGCCCCCCGCGTCGCTCGCTGCCGCTGCCCGCCGACTGCCCGCCGCCGAGCGCAAGGCCCTACGCGCCGCCCACGCCGCCGTCGTTGATTTCAACCGTCGCAGCCTCCCTAAAAACTGGATCGCGAAAAATTCCCACGGTGCGCAGGCCGGCGAGAAATTCGACCCCATCCACCGCGTCGGTCTCTATGTACCCGGCGGTGAAGTGCCACTGGTCTCCACCGTACTGATGACCGCCACGCTAGCGAAAATCGCTGGCTGCCCTGAAATCGCCGTCTTCACGCCATCCGACGCGCAGGGCCGCGTCGCACCCGCGCTGCTCGCCGCGCTGCACCTCGTCGGCGTCAGCGAAGTCTGGCGCATCGGCGGCGTCCACGCTATCGGCGCGGCGGCCTATGGCACGGCGACGATCCCGGCGGTGGATAAAATTTTTGGCCCCGGGAGCGCATGGGTTTGCGAGGCAAAGCGCCAGGTCTTCGGCACCGTCGGCGTGGACTCGTTGCCCGGCCCCAGCGAGGTCATGGTCATTTGCGATGACCACGCGCGCGCCGACTTTGCCGCCGCCGACCTCCTCGCACAGGCCGAGCACGGCACCGGCCGGGAAAAAATTTACCTCGTCACCACCTCCGACAAAATACTCCACGCGGTGCTCGCCGAGGTCGAGGCGCAGGTCGGTGCGTTGCCGCGCGCCGACAAGACGCGCCGCGTGCTCGCCGACGGTTTTCTCGCCATACGTGTCCGCACCCCCACCGAGGCCGCGCGCGTCGCCAACTTCGTCGCACCCGAGCACCTTGAGTTGCTTGTCCGTCCCGCCACCGAGCAGACTCTAATGCGCACCATCACGACCGCCGGGGCCATCATGGTCGGCCACCACACGCCCACCGCTCTGGGCGACTTCGTAGCTGGGCCGAGCCACGTGCTGCCGACCGCCCGCGCCGCACGCTTTTCCAGCGGCCTACGGGTAGAGGATTTTCTGCGCCGCACCAGCGTCATACGCTACGACCGCGCCAGCGTCAAAAAGGCCGCGCCCGCCATTGCAGCCTTTGCCGCGATGGAGCGTCTCGCCGCCCACGGCCGTTCGGTCGCGATCCGCACCCTATAGGGGCGTCGCGGGCCGATGCCCGCCAAGCGTGTTCAGAATGGGCGTCCGCCCGCGATGCCCCTGCAATTTGCCCGTGGCTCCAACCCAACATCCAAATTCCAAGATCCTAAACCTTGCCCTGCCACATGTGGCAGGACTGCACGCCTATACACCCGGATTGCAGCCGACGGAGCCCGGCTGGACCAAGCTCAACACCAATGAGTGCCCGTACTCGCCCAGCCCGCGCGTAGCCGAGGCATTGCGCCGTGAAATCGGCAGCGACGGCGCGTCGCTACGCCTTTACCCCAATCCGAAAAGCTCCCCACTTCGCGCCGCCCTCGCCGCGCATCACGGTCACGGCCTGCGCGAGGAAAACGTCCTCATCGGCAACGGCTCTGACGACATCCTCAACCTCTTGATGCGCGTCTTTGTTGGCTCGGCTGAAAACGGCAGGGCGGGGACGCCGAACTCCGCCTTCGCTGCGGCAACACAATCCCCACCCGCGGGGTTCGGCGACCCCGCCCTACAACCTGCACCTGCAGGTTTCACGCTGCCGAGCTATTCGCTCTACCCTGTGCTCGTCGCCATCCAGGACGGCGCGACTCGCGTGATTGAATTCGACCGCGCGATGAAGTTGCCGGTCGAGGCAATCGCAAACACCCGCGCGCAGATTTTTTTCCTCACCTCGCCCAACGCGCCCACCGGCATCGGATTTTCCAACTTAGAAATTGAATCTGTTCTCGCCCGCTTCCCTGGCGTGCTCGTCGTGGACGAGGCCTATGCGCCCTTTGCCCGCGAAAACGCCATCCCGCTCCTCGCGCGCCATCCACGCCTAGTCGTCGTCCGCACGCTCTCCAAGGCCCACGCGCTCGCCGGTATCCGCGTCGGCTATGCGCTCGCTCATCCCGAAATCATCGGCCTGCTCGATCGCGTGCGCGACAGCTACAACGTCTCCCGTCTCTCGCAGGCCGCCGCACTCGCAGCGCTCAGCGACCCTGCCTATTACGACGCCATTATCGCGCGCATTATCGCCACGCGCGACGCCTTCACCGCCGCCTGCGCCGCCCGTGGCTGGTTCACCTATCCGTCGCAGACCAACTTCGTTTTCACCGAGCCGCGCGACGCCACTGGCGCAACCGGCCCGGCTGTCGCCAAGGCGCTCTACGACCACCTCCTCTCTCACAAAATTCTGGTCCGCCATTTCCCGAACCACGCCTTGACCGCACCATTTCTGCGCGTCAGTGTCGGTACCGACAGTGAGATGCTCACTGTCAACCAAGCCCTCGACCTATGGCCGACCCGCGCAAAGCAACTGTAACCCGCAAAACCGCCGAAACCGACATCGCGCTCACCCTCGCGTTGGACGGCACCGGTGTTTCCAAGACCGAGTCCGGCGTGCCGTTTCTCGACCATATGCTCACGCTCTTTGCGAAGCACGGCCTCTTCGACCTTGACGTGACCTGCAAGGGCGACGTCGCCGTGGACTATCACCACACCGTCGAGGACATCGGCCTCGTGCTGGGTGACGCGTTTAAGTGTGCGCTCGGCGAGAAGCTCGGCATCCGCCGCTATGGATTTTTCCTCCTGCCCATGGACGAGGCGCTGGTGCGCGTCGCCGTGGACCTCGGGGGCCGGCCGCACCTCGTGTATGACGTGGCGACACCGACAATGTTCGTCCGCGACTTTAACATCACGCTCGTGAAGGAGTTTTGCCGCGCATTCAGCAACGCACTCGGCTGCAACCTGCACGTCCACCTCGTCTATGGTGAGGAACCGCATCACGCCGCCGAGGCCGTCTTCAAGGGCCTAGCCCGCGCCCTCGACCTAGCCACGCAGCTCGACCCGCGCGGCGTGGGGCAGGTGCCGAGCACCAAGGGAAAACTGTAAGGCGCGTGGCTTACCTGCTCCTTGGCGTCTGCATGCCAGACGCCCAACGAAATCGATGACAAACATCGCCGTCATAGACACCGGCATCTGCAACCTCCGCAGCGTGACCAAAGCGCTAGAGGCCGTCAACGCGACGCCGTTGGTGGTGCGTTCGCCCGCCGAGCTCGCTACCGCTGGCGCGGCTGGCCTCGTGCTGCCCGGCGTCGGCGCGCTGCGCGACTGTGTGGCATCGCTTCGCGCGACCGGCCTCGGTGACAGTGTACGCGCGTGGATTGCCGCCGACCAACCTTTCCTCGGCGTGTGTTTAGGAATGCAGGCACTATTCGAGCATTCCGAGGAAGGCGATGTGACCGGACTTGGTATTTTCCCTGGCCGCGTCGTGCGCTTTCGCCGTCCGCCGGAGTTTAAGATTCCGCACATGGGCTGGAATACCGTGCGCTTTCTTCAGCCGCGCTCACCTCTCCGCACCGGACTTTCGCCTGATTCGGACGCCTTCTATTTCGTGCACAGCTATTACTGCGTCCCAGCCGAAGGTGCCCTGGTGCTGGCCGAGTGCGATTACGGCGGTGCATTCTGCGCCGCGATTGCACGTGGCCGGGTCTTCGCCACGCAGTTCCACCCTGAGAAAAGTCAGGCGAAGGGGCTGCAAATTTACCGAAATTTCGCCGCTGTGACCGAGTCGCAGGCGTCAGCGTAAGTCTGCTGGAGCCAATCGCTTCTCACACCGCACGAAAGACGGCGGCGGCGTTTTGGCCGCCGAAGCCAAGGTTATTGCTGAGCACCGTCCGCACTTTCGCGGCGCGGGCGGTATTGGGCACATAATCGAGGTCGCAGTCCGGGTCAGGTTCGTGCAGGTTGATCGTGGGGGCGATGGTCTGAGTCTGGATAGTCTTCGCGCTGATGACGGCCTCAATACCGCCGGCCGCGCCGAGCAGATGCGCGGTCATGGACTTGGTCGAGCTGATGGGGACACGGCGCGCGTGGTCGCCGAAAACCTTCTTGATGGCGAGTGTCTCAAATTTGTCGTTGTAGGGCGTGCTAGTGCCGTGGGCGTTGATGTAATCCACCTGCTCCGGCGCGGTGCCGGAGGCGCGGAGGGCGCGCGTCATCGCCGCGGAGAGACCTTTGCCCTCGGGATCGGGCATAGTGATGTGGTGGGCGTCGGCCGTGGCGGCGTAGCCGACGACCTCGCAGTAAATTCTCGCGCCGCGCGCACGTGCGTGGGCGAACGATTCGAGCACCAGCACGCCCGCGCCCTCACCCATGATGAAGCCGTCGCGACCGAGCGAGAACGGCCGGCAGGCGGTCGCGGGGTCATCATTGCGCGTGCTCATGGCTTTCATCGAGCAGAAGCTGGCGTAGGCGAACGGGGTGATAGCGGCCTCCGCGCCGCCAGCGACCATCACGTCGGCGTCGCCACGCTTGATCATGTGCATGGCCTCGCCGATGGAGTGCGTGCCCGTGGCACAGGCGGAGACGATACCAAAGTTAGGGCCACGCGCGCCGAGCTCAATAGCGAGCAAGCCGGAGCACATGTTGCCGATGAGCGCGGGAATGGTGAAGGGCGAAACCTTGCGCGGGCCGCCGTCGAAGAGACGTTTCAGCTGCGTTTCGTAGGTCATCATGCCGCCGATGCCGGAGCCAACGATGACGCCGACGCGATCGGGGTTTTCGCGCGCCATATCGAGGCCGGAGTCTTTGAACGCCTGCGTGGCGGCGGCGAAACCGAAGTGCGTGTAGCGGTCATTGCGCCGCGCCTCCTTCGGATCCATGTGGGCCTCAGGATTCCAATCACGCACTTCGGCCCCAATCTGCGTGGCAAAGGGCGCGGGATCAAAAAGCGTCACGCGCTCAACGCCACATCGGCCAGCGACGAGGCTGGCCCAAAATGTCTCCGTGTCATGGCCGAGCCGGTGGACGACACCAAGGCCGGTGACAACAACGCGCTGCGAGTCGGACAGGTTTTCCATGCGGGTAGGCGGTGGGCAAAAATGTGACGCGAAAAACAAAAAGGCGTCCTACCTGCGGTCGCGTTGCGCGGCTCGGTAGAACGCCAGAAATGGGAGCAGCGCAGGCTATTAAGCAGCGGACTTGGCCTTGATGTACTCAATCACTTGGCCGACCGTACGGAGCTTCTCGGCATCGGCTTCCGGAATCTCACCCTTGATCTCATTCTTGAACTCTTCCTCAAAGGCCATGACGAGCTCGACGGTATCGAGGGAGTCGGCGCCGAGGTCGTCTTGGAAGGACGCGGTCGGCGTGACCTGCTCCTCGTTGACGCTGAGCTGGTTGACGATGATCTCCTTGACGCGCTGTTCGATGGTTTTTTGGTCGGACATAATGAATGATTTGCTTGAGGCGAGAAGGGGTCACATCGTCATGCCGCCGTCAACGGCAAAAACTTGCCCGGTAATATACCCCGCTTCCTCAGCACAGAGGAAAGCGACGGCGTGCGCGATGTCGGCCGCCGTGCCAAACCGTTGCATGGGGATGAACTGCGTCGCGCCCGCCTTCACCTCGGCGCTGAGCACGGCAGTCATGTCGGTTTCGATAAAACCGGGAGCGACAACATTGGCTGTGACCCCGCGCTTGGCGAACTCCTTGGCCACGGATTTTGTGAAACCCACCATGCCGGCCTTCGCTGCAGCGTAATTGGCCTGGCCCGCATTGCCCACGAGACCGGACACAGAGGAGATGTTGACGATACGGCCCCAGCGCGCGCGGCACATCGGCCAGCCGATGAGCTTGGTCCAATGGAAACAACTCGTGAGATTCGTCGAGATGACGGCGCTCCAGTCGGCCTCACTCATCCGGGCAAGCAGACCGTCTTTGGTAATGCCGGCGTTGTTCACCAAGATGTCAATTTTGCCGAACTCTTTGAGCAACGCCTCGCCGGCAGCGGCCACGGCGGCCCCGTCGGCGACATCCACCGCGCGTGCGACGGCTTTGCCACCGCTGGCGGTGATGGCGGCGGCAACCGCGCCGCAGGACTCAAGGGATTTGGAGACGCAGATGACGGTGATCCCCTTAGAGGCGAGCGTCTCGGCGATGGCCTTGCCGATGCCCCGGCCGGCGCCGGTGACAAGGGCGGTGCGGTTGGTGTAAGTCATGGAACTGCGGATTGCGTAGGGCGAAACGCGAAATGGCAATCGTGGAATACAGCGCCTATGACTGCAATTTACGCCCCATTAATGCTCCATTAACAACCGCGGCCAACCCTAACCTACTGTCCATCTCGAGTCCAAGCTTCGGCTGCAGATTGAAACCGACCCCGAGAGGGTGATGGCGATATTTTGCCTGTCGGCAGATTTTGAATTCGCAATCATGGGGCGTGACGTCCCCGACTACCCCATGGCGCCATTCAAGTTGCGATCCACTGGCCTCCCCTCGGGCTTCATTTCCCGTCAAACAGAGGAATGCAACGAAACGATGACATGGGTATTTGACCCCGGTTTTGGGCTTGCGCGGACTTGCCCTCGGGCCTTATTAAAGTTGAGCCTAGTCCTTATCGTCACCTGCGCGACCTTCTTCCCCCGGCCCTTTACCCGCCGCCCGGCATGCCTCTCTCGACCGACACCACCAGCGCGACCAACGTTGCCGAGACAACGCGACGGCTGTTTGTCCGCCTTTTTCCCCAAGCGAGCGACCGGACAATTCAACGGCTTTTCATGGTGGCGGATCGTTTTTTCACTGGTCAGCACCCTGAATATCAGGCCGTCGATGTAAAATACCACGACTATCGGCACACGTTGCAGGTCACGGTCTGCGCCACGGATGTGCTCGCCGCCCATCTGGCCACCCCGGAGGCCAAGCCCGTGATCACAGCGCGCCATTTTGAGCAGTGCGTCGCAGCCACGCTGTTTCACGACATGGGCTACCTGAAGGGCCGCGCCGACCACGCCGGCACCGGGGCGAAATACACCTATTGCCACGTGCTCCGCAGTTGCGCCCTTGCCGCCTCGCACCTGCCGGGCTGCGGCTTTAATTTGGATGAAATCGACTCCGTGCTCGGTGCCATCCGCCGCACCAGCCCAGCCCCGGCCGCCTCCGCACCGCGGTTCCGCAACACCGAGGAGCACTTCATCGCCTGCGTGGTCGCCAGCTCCGATTATCTCGCGCAAATGGCTGCCAGCGACTACCCCGACGAGCTGGGGCTGTTGTTTGACGAGTTTTCCGAGTCGGACGACTACGTAGGCACGCCACGGGAGTACCGCATTTTCAAGTCCGCCGCCGATCTCGCTGCCCGCACACCTAAGTTTTGGAGTAAAATCGTCCAGCCCAAGTTGGAGAAAGATTTCGGCGGCGTGTGCCACATCCTCGACGCGCCCGACGGCACCAACGACTACCTCGACGCCATTGAGCAAAATGTCGCGCTCATCGTCGAGCGCACCGCCGGCTGAGCCTTCGTCCCGCCCCATGCTCGCCGCGCTTTCCTCCGCCGCGCTGCAAGGTATTGCGGCCGAGGTCGTCCATGTCGAGGTCAACGCCGGCGAGGCCGGCGAGCCAAAACTGTTCCTTGTCGGCCTGCCTGATACCGCCGTGAAAGAGTCCGGCGACCGCGTCTCCGCCGCGCTCAACAACTCCGGGCGCAAGGCCCCGCGCACACGCACGACCATCAACCTCGCCCCCGGCGACCTCCGCAAGGAAGGTCCGTGCTACGACCTCCCCATCGCGCTAGGGATCCTCCTCGCCACCCACCAGCTCATCGCACTCGACGCGGATAAATATCTTATCGCCGGCGAGCTCGCCCTTTCCGGCGCGACCCGCCCCGTGCGCGGCGCACTTGCCATCGCCCGCCTCGCCAAGCAACTCGGCAAACGCGGCGTGCTCCTCCCGCCCGTCTCGGCCCACGAGGCCGCGCTCGTCGAGGGGATCGAGGCCATCCCCGTCGCGTCACTTGATCAGGCTGCACGTTTCCTTTCCGGCGAAATTCATCTCGCCCCTGTCGCCCACGCCGTTGCGCTCGAGCAAACTGCCGCACCCGATGCAAACACCGGCGATTTCTCCGAAATCAAAGGTCAGCATGCGCTCCGCCGCGCCGTCGAAGTCGCCGCTGCCGGCGGGCACAACCTCATCATGATCGGGCCGCCCGGTGCAGGAAAGTCCATGGTGGCCAAACGCCTTCCCGGCATTCTTCCCTCCCCCACCCTCGACGAGTCGCTAGAAATTTTGAGTATCCACTCCGCCGCTGGTCAGACCCTTTCCGGCCCCGCCGTCTTCGGCCGCCGCCCGGTACGCGCGCCGCACCACACCATCTCCGACGTCGGACTACTCGGTGGCGGCACGATCCCCGGCCCTGGCGAAATATCCCTTGCCCACCACGGCGTGCTGTTTCTCGACGAGCTCCCTGAGTTTAAGCGCAGTGCACTCGAAGTGTTGCGTCAACCGCTCGAAGACGGCCACGTCTCCATCTCGCGCAGTGCAGGCAAGGTCACACTACCCTGCGGCTTCATGCTCGTCGCCGCGATGAATCCGTGTCCATGTGGCTACCTGGGCGACCCCAAACACGAGTGTCGCTGCTCACCGTCACAGATTATCAAATACAGAGCGCGCATTAGCGGCCCGCTGCTCGACCGCATCGACATCCACATCGAGGCGCCCGCGCTCTCGATCCGTGAGCTGCAAAATTCTACGCCGGGTGAAAGTTCGGCTGTCATTCGCGCTCGGATACAGGCCGCACGCGAACGTCAGCTCGCGCGTTACGCGGGGACTAAGCTCACGTCCAACGCCCGCATGAGCCACGCGCAGGTCCGCGCCCACGTCCCGCTCGACGCCCCTCTCAGCGAAATGCTCCAGCAGGCGATGGAACAGCTCTCGCTCAGCGCTCGCGCCTACGACCGCATCCTGAAAGTCGCCCGCACCATCGCCGATCTCGCCGCCAGCGAGCGGGTTGAGCAGCCGCACCTGCTAGAGGCCATTCAATATCGTTCGCTGGATCGGAACGTGTTTTACTGAGGCCCGGTTGTCACTGCACTGACAGTCGCCGACGACTACGATGGATCATGGCGAGTGCCAGTGCGGCGACTCCGGCAAATGCTGCATACGTGCCTGGCTCGGGTATGACTGTCACGATGAGGTCAAAGCCGTTGCCACCCATCGAGAGGAATGAGCCCGCCCACTGTGATGGCGTGTTGAGCGTAAAGGCAGAGAGGCCCCAATTGCTCGGCGTAATGCCACTTCCGACGACGCTTATGAGCGTGTAACTGCCGAGTGCGGCCGTGCTGTCTAAATCCAGCAGGCTAACTAACACCGCGCCGGTGTTGTTGCCGGTGAGGGTCAGGCCGGTGCCGCTGATCACGATTTGGTCAGAGGTCGGGCTGGCTAGCGCGAAAGAGAGCGTGCCGGTTGTAAGCGTGACGTTGCCGTTAAGGGTCAGCGTTCCGGGACTGTTGCCATTAGCCCGGTGAGCGAAGCCATCGCGCAGGAAATCATTGACGTGCTCGCGGTGCTGAACGCGCTCCGCGCCGCGTTTCCGCCCAAGGTGATCCATGATTTGTGACGTAAACTTGCGACCGGCCACGTTGCCAAGCCTATGAACCAGTTCCTCGACAGATGCCGCCGGTTCCTGGGCCGCGCGCACAAGCCCATGGTCGCGGTGGTGGGCGGCACCGTGGTGCTGTTCGGCATCGCCATGATCGTGCTCCCCGGCCCGGCCTTCATCGTCATCCCGCTCGGGCTGACGATTCTGGCGACAGAGTTTCTTTGGGCCCGCCGCTGGCTGAAACGCGCCCGCAATCTGTTGCCAAAAGGCGGCAAACCGCAACCAACTGCTCCAACGGCCGGCAAAATCTGGCACCAGTTGCCCGCTGCCGAGGTCGCGCAGGCTCTCGGCGTCAACCCAGCCACCGGTCTCGCGGCGGATGAAGTTCGCCGCCGTCAGCAGGAGTCCGGCCCCAACCGCGTCACCGCGCGGCGCGGGACGCCGATGTGGCTCAGGTTTCTCCAGCAGTTCAATCAGCCACTCGTCTGGATCCTGCTCGTCGCGGTCGGCGTCACGGCGTCACTCGGCGAATGGGTGGACTCGGCAGTCATCTTTGGCGTCGTGCTGGTCAACGCTATCGCCGGTTTTCTCCAAGAGACGAAAGCAGAGAAAGCCATCGCCGCCCTCGCCGAGATGGTCGCCACCGACGCCAACGTGCGCCGCGACGGGCAAAAGCACCGCGTCCCCTCCGCCGAGCTCGTGCTGGGCGACGTCGTCCTCCTCCAGCCCGGCGACCGCGTGCCCGCCGACCTGCGGCTTTTTCACGTCCGCAACCTCCACGCCGACGAGTCAGCCCTCACCGGTGAGTCGCTCCCCGTGGCGAAGCACCCCAACTCGCTCCCGGCGGACACTATTCTCGCCGAGCGCAAAAACCTCGCCCACACCGGCGCGCTCGTCACGCGTGGCGAGGCCGAGGGCGTCGTCTGGGCCATCGGCGACCAGACCGAGGCCGGCCGCATCGCCGGGCTCATCGCCGGTGCGGTCGAGCTGTCCACGCCGCTCACGAAGAAGATCGCGCAGTTCAGCCGGCTCGTGCTCTGGGTCATTCTCGGGCTGGCGGCGGCGACGTTTGCCCTCGGCGTCGTGCGCGGCGAAAAGCCGGTCGAGATGTTCATGGCGGCGGTGGCGCTCGCGGTCGGCGCGATTC
>CAIQKQ010000215.1 GCA_903872425.1 uncultured Opitutia bacterium
CCACCACCCCCAGCCCCACCCCGGCCACCGCGGGCGGCGGGAGCGGAAGCTAAGCCCGACGTAATGGTCATCGTTGGCGCGGGCCGCTCATCGAGCACCCAAGCGCGCAGCTCGGGAGCTGCGCCACCGAGGGACGGGCGCGCCGTCGAGAGCGTGAGCTGAACGTTCTTCCAGTCCTCGCCGGTATTTTGGCGGACGGTGCCGAAATAGGTGAGGTTGACGGACGGCTTGGCTCCGTCGTTGCTGAGTTTGGCGTCGTAGGCGGGCGACCACGAGGCGCCGCGTACGCCATAGGCGAGCGAGAGCGAGAGGGCACCGGGCGTGGCGACGGAGACACGCACAGTGACAGTCTTGACGTTGCGGTCACGGTTCTGGGGAGTTGGGCGGATGCCGCCACCGGCGAGCGGGACGGGCCCACCACCGTTGCGGAGCTGGTTCAGCTGGTCGCGTGCGGCCTGCTGCTCCTCGTCGTTTTTCTGGCGGTCAATGTCGAGTTGTTGCTGTTCGGCGTTGAGCGCGGTGAGGTTGTCCTCGCTGAACTTGAGAAGCTTCAGCCAGTCATCGAGCGACGTGCGTGATGAGGCGGTCTCCTTTTCGACGTTGGGGACAGTGGTGGTGGCGGTCTGGATTTTGAGGAGGTAGTCGCGCTTAGCGGCGAGGACGCCGGCGCGGTCGTCGAGCTTGCGGCGGGCCTGGGCGAGCTCCTTGAGACGGTCCTCCAGCGCTTTGATACCTGGCGCGGGCGTGGCCGGGACGAAAGTGGTGCGTGCGTTGACGTCGAGGATGGTGACGCGGGCGACACCCTTGGTTTCCTCGGCCTTGACTTGCAGCGACTCGTCCATGAGCGCGGCGGGAAGGTTCTCGAACACCAGCTCGTGCTCGCCCTTGGTCAGGTTGTCGAGCGCGGCGGTACGGGTAACGATGGCGCGGTCGGTGTAGACGGCGACCGCGGTGATGGCGGAGTTGACCGGCTCGGGCGCAGCGCGGAGCGCGGCGACATGGAGGAGGGTGAGTGCTACGAGGACTCGGGCAGGGTAGGGGTGTTTCATGGGAGTGGAGTTGGTTCAATAGACACTACGGACAAAGCAGTAAAATCTTAGAACATTTGAGCACTTCTCTTCCTGTTTTCACCTTCGGGAGAATGGGGTGCCAGTCTTGGCGGTGGTCGAGAGCGTGAGGCCATCGGCGGAGATTTCCCGGAGCAGGCTGGTGAGGTAGGGGATAAGTTGCTTCTTGCGCGAGACAATACCAGGGAGATCGAAAGTCTCGTTTTCTACGACAGCCGGGTGGTTGATGCGAGCAATGAACGCGGGGTCGCCTTTCACCAGGAGGAGCGAATTTTGGGTGTTGATGTCCGTAATGAGTAGCGCCGCGAAGGCGACCCGCTCTTCCTCGCGCAGTGCAGCGAGGGCATCGGCGAGGACGCGGGAGTTGGCCTGAAAATTGTCGAAGCCCATCTCTTCGACCTGTGAGACGGCGAAGCGCACGCCTTCCTCCTCGTAGAGCTTGAAGTCGGCGCGGACGGCTTTCTCAGGCGGGCTGGCGAGGATAACCGAGCCGGAGCTGAAGATCTCGTCGGCTAGCTGCCTTGAATCTACGCCAGCAATGGCGGCGAGCCACGCGAGGATGACGGCGTCCTTGCCAGTGCTCGTCGGACTGTGGAGGTGGAGCGTGTCGGAAATTAGGCCGGACATCATGAGACCAGCGATTTCGGGCGAAGGCTGGAGATTTTCGCGACGGAAGAGATCGGCAACTATGGTGCAGGTGGAACCGACCGGCTCATTGAGAAACAGGATGGGCTGGGGGGTGTGCAGCGAACCGAGGCGGTGGTGGTCAATGATTTCGACGACGTTGACTTGGTCGGCACCGGCGACGGCCTGTGAAAGCTCGTTGTGATCCACCAGGATGAGGCGGGTAGTGGCCGGTTTGAGTAAGTCGCCCTTGGAGAGCACACCGACGAGCGAGCCGGCGTCATCCAGCACCATGAAGGCGGGTGTCTGCACGTCGCGCGCCGGAAATTTTCGGCGGATGTCGGCGATGCGGGCGTCAGGGTGGACGGACGCGAATTGCGGCTCGACGACCCGTGTGATGGTTGCGGCTGCGCGCACGACCCACGCGGTGGTGGCGGAATCGTGTGGGCTGACGAGCAGACCGGTGCCGCGCGCGCGGGCCTGCGCGACGATATCGTCGTCCACCGGGAGGTTGCTCGTGATGATGAGGGCGCGGACTCCGAGCTCGATGGCGCGTTGCTGGATTTCTCGGCGATCGCCGACAATGATGAGCGAGCGGTCGGCCGGAATTTGTTCCTGCTCGGAGAGCTTCCAAAACGAGCGCGTTGCCATCGTGCCGAGCCGGATGTAAAGCTCCTCGACGCGATCCACTTCACCGGCATGAAGGACTCTGGCCGAGAGCGCGCGGGCGACATGACCGAGTGAAGTATGGACTTGCCGCATGAGGCGAGGGTCGCCGGCGCGCGGAATGAAGATGCCACCGAGATGTGCGAGGGAGAGCGTGCCGGCTACGTGTCGGTCGGGGCCGGTTACGGGGAGCAGGCGGAGGTTGTGGCGGTCGAGCAGGTCGAGCGCCTCGGCACAGGTGGCGTCGCCTGACACGGAGACGACCTCGGTTACCATGAGATCGCGCACGCGGGGCGAGATGTCGTTGAGGTAGAGCGGCAGCGGCTGGCGGAAACGCGCGAGGATGGCGTCAATGCGTGCGTTTGAATTCCCACAGCGGGCGGCAACGTGGCCACGCTCGCCGCGGGCCTCCTTGTAGGCGGCGTAGGCTATGGCCGAGCAGATGGAATCGGCATCGGGATTGCGGTGTCCGATGACGTAGGTGGTGGACGGCTGGGCCGAGGCGGTCATGGGACAGGAGCTTGGAGCGGTGGGAGGAATTAGGAAATAAAAAAGCCCCGCCGACAAAGGCGGGGCGAGATAATTTGTAAAGGTCAAGACTCAGCGAGCGGGAGGTGTGGGTGGGTTTCCGTTGACGGAGCCGATCACGGAAGCCCCGTTACCCGGCCCATAAAACATCTGTTTTCCGCTGCTGGTCTTTGGGACAGTCTCTAGAATGTTGCTGGTGCTTTTTTCTTTGACGCTGGTGAGTTTGTCCTTGATTTCGCCTTGGAAGGTCTGGGTGCTCCCGTTGAGGAAAACTACATGGCCACCCCATCCGGCGTAGACGCCCATCTTGGGGTCCCAGTTGCCATCCTTGGTCAAGCCGCGGGTGTAGGCCAAGGGAGTTGTGGCGGGGTCACTGGTGCGGAGACCGCCGATCACTTCAAAAGCAGGAACTAATGTCGCAAATTCAGGATTAATGGCGCTTTTATTGTCAGGATTTAGTACACTGGCAGGCAGCGTCTGCGGTGCGGCGTTGGTCTTGTCAATTTTGGAGAAATATAGCTTGGGATCGGTCATGTCACCGGATTTGGCGAGCAGGCCCATCCATGTGCGATATTTGTCCGGAGCGCTGAATTTCTTTTCACTTTCGGGGGAGGGCAAAAAGCCATCGTTCGCGGCGGCATAGGCGAGCGCGCCTTGGCCGATACTGCGAAGGTTGCTGGCCTCAACGTTGCGGCGCACGCCTTCTTGTACGGCGCCAAGCGTCGGGATAATGATAGACGCCAAGATGCCGATGATCGCGATGACCGTCAGCAGTTCGATGAGGGTGAAGCCCGATTGGGGGCGACGGGGGGAGTAAGACATATTGGGGGATGAGGGAGTTTTCATGGGAAAATTAAGCGAGAAAAAAACGAAAAGGCAAGGCCGAAAACAATATTCGGGCGAGGCTGGACAAACTCTCCGCGTACTTTCTACGCTGGCGCAATGAAAATCTTTCTCGACGGGAAATTTGTGGATGAAGCTGACGCCAAGGTCTCTGTGTTCGACCACGGACTGCTCTACGGCGACGGTGTCTTCGAGGGTATCCGGCTCTATGCGGGCAACGTCTTCCGGCTAGAAGAGCATTTGGAGCGGCTCGAATATTCCGCTAAAGCAATTCTCCTCACGCTGCCGATGACGCGCTCTGAGCTTCGCGATGCCACCTGTGAGACCTGTCGTGTCAACGGTCTGCGCGACGCCTATATCCGGCTCGTCGTCACACGCGGCGTGGGCGACCTCGGCCTCGCGCCGTGGTCCTGCCCAAAACCCACCGTGTTCATCATCGCGGGCAAAATCTCCATCTATCCGCAGGAGTATTATGACAATGGCCTCGCCATCGTCACCGTGCCCACGCGCCGCATCGGCCCGGCTGCGTTACCGCCGACCGTGAAGTCGCTGAATTATCTCAACAACATCCTCGGTAAGATCGAGGCGCGGCAGGCCGGCGCGCTCGAAGCCATAATGCTAAATGACCAGGGCCATGTCGCTGAATGCACGGCTGACAACGTCTTCATCGTCCACAAGGGCGAGCTTTTCACACCTTCCGCTTCGCATGGTGCGCTCAAAGGGATTACGCGCGGTGCGATCCTCGACATCGCCGCCGAGCTTGGCCTGCCAATCCGAGAGGCCGCGCTGACGCGCTACGACCTCTGGTGCGCCGACGAGTGTTTTCTCACTGGCACGGGGGCCGAAGTCATTCCGGTCGTAAAGCTCGACGGCCGCGAGATCGGTACCGGTAAACCCGGCCCAATCACGGCGCGTATACTCGCCGCCTTTCGCCGCCGCGCGTCCGCAGAGGGGACGCGGATTTGAAAAAGCAACGCGTCCTTATCTCGCCCGTCTGGCCCATGTTTGCGCGCGATACTTGCCAGCGCGCCATGTGCCGATATGGTGACAGCTAATCTCTTTTTCCACCATGCCCAGCCCGCTCAAATGCAGTCTCTGTCCGCAGCCCGCCACTGTCCACCTTACTCAGATAGTGAATGGCAAGGTCCACAAGGTGGACCTTTGCGAGGCCTGTGCGCAGGCCAAAGGCGTGACTGATCCGAGCGGCTTCTCGCTCGCCGAGCTGCTGCACAAAGCCTCGCTCAATCCTGGCCCGTCGGCTGCCGGGCTACGTTGCGGGCAGTGCGGTTTCACGGCTGGCGACTTCAAGAAGCAGGGCCGCTTCGGCTGCCCACAGTGCTACGAGACCTTTGCCGAACTACTCGCGCCATTGCTCGATAACATGCACAAGGGTGTCACGCACACCGGCAAAGTTCCCCGCCGTGCTCTGGAGCGGAAGTCGCTCTACGACCGTCTGACCAAGCTAGAACTCGATCTCACCGAGGCGATCAAGGGTGAGCGTTATGAAGACGCCGCCCGCGCCCGCGACGAGATCCATCAGGTCCGCCAGACTATCGCGCCCAATACGCGCCCGGAGAAACGCTGACCCATGAAAATCGCCGACCTTCTCGCCACACCCTCCGAGCTGACTGACTCCGCCAGCAGCAAGACCGCCATCGTGCTGATGACGCGCATCCGCCTCGCACGCAATCTCGCCGGCCGCGCCTTTCCCGGACGTGCCAAGGCCGCGCAACGCGAGCAGGTGTTGGAAACCTGTCGAGATGCTCTGACCTCGGCCACGCCCTTGCGCCGCGCTGCCAGCGCCGAGGTCGCCGCCCTCACGGACCTCGATAAACAGATGCTCGTCGAGCGCCATCTCATCTCGCGCGAGCTCGGTAGTTCGACCGGCCAAGCCGGCGTGGTCATCAACAAGGAGCAGACCGTCTCCGTCATGATTAACGAGGAGGACCATCTCCGCCTCCAGGTACTGCGCTCCGGTCTCCAACTGAAAAAAGCCTGGGCTGCAATTGATAGCCTCGACACCGAGTTGGAGGAGCGGCTCGATTACGCCTTCTCGCCCACGCTCGGTTACCTCACCGCCTGCCCGACCAACCTTGGCACCGGCATGCGCGCCTCGGCGATGATGCATTTGCCGGCTTTGGTCATCTCCGGCCAGATGGAGCGCGTAGTTCGCGCCGTCAATCAGCTCGGTCTCGTTGTTCGCGGGCTCTTCGGCGAGGGTTCCGACGCCAGCGGCAGCATTTTCCAGATTTCCAATCAAACGACTCTCGGTGAGAGCGAGGAGCAGATTCTCCAACGTCTCGGTAGCGTGCTCAACACCATCAACGAGCACGAACTCAACGCCCGCGCCAAGCTGCTTGAGACTGACGCCCACAAGCTCCTCGATAAGATCGGCCGCGCCTACGGCATTCTCCAGCACAGTCACCTGCTCAGCTCCAGCGAGGCGATGAACCTCCTGTCGTTACTCCGCCTGGGTATTGACCTCGGCGTCTTCCCTGCTGTCGCGCGGGCCGTCATTGACCGGCTGCTCATCGAGTGCCAACCTGGCCACCTCCAGCATGCTGCCAAGGGAATGTTTGAACCCGGCCAGCGCGACGTGTTGCGCGCGGGTTTGTTACGCACCGAGTTTGCCAATTTCGCCAAACCCGACTTCATGGTCGTAGGCCGCAACTGAAAGCACCCGAGACGGGTGAAATAAGAGGCGAAAATACGGCTGGCGCTGGCGCCTTCGTCAGATTGGGCTGGACGGTATGAGCACCACGATGATCTGTGCGGATGGTAAGGCCCGCTGCCATTGGTGCGGGGCCGCGCCGGAGTTCCCCGCCTATCACGACACCGAGTGGGGTTTTCCCGTCGGTGACGATTTTCGTCTATTCGAGAAACTGTGTTTGGAGGGATTTCAATCGGGGCTGAGCTGGCGCACGATTCTTGTTAAGCGTGAGAACTTCCGCGCTGCCTTCCATGGTTTCGACTACGATCAAATCGCACGCTTCACTTCGAGCGATGTTGACCGCTTGCTGCAGGACCCCGGGATCATCCGCCATCGCGGCAAGATTGAGGCGGTGATCAACAACGCCCGGCAGGCACAGGAGCTGGCCAAACGGGAAGGCTCCTTGGCCGCCTTTATCTGGCGCCATGAACCGGATTCAAAGCTGCAAGCGGCATCTCAGACTGTGGCGAGCTCGGCAGAGTCGGTCGCACTTTCGAAGGAGTTGAAACAACTGGGCTGGAAATTTGTCGGCCCCACCACGGTGTATGCCTTTATGCAGGCGATGGGGCTGATCAACGACCATGCCGCCGGTTGCATTATTCGCGGTCAAGTCGAGCACGCGCGCAAATATTTCATGCGGCCAGGCCGCTGACTCTCAACTCAACCGCACTCAAACACCATGAACGGTTCCGCTAATCGCTTCACGCCGCGCGCCCAGCAGGTGCTCGCGTTGGCGCGTGATGAGGCTGGCCGCCTGCGCCACAATTATCTCGGCAGTGAACACCTGTTGCTCGGTCTGCTCCGGCTCGGGTCCAGCGTGGCGGTGAGTGTGCTCAACCAGAGCGGTCTTGACCTCGCTCAGGTCCGCGCCGAGGTCGAGAAACAAGTCGGGGTCGGCGCGATAGGCGAAGTCCAAGGCGCCAGCCCCTATGCGCCGCGCACCAAACATATCCTCGCCCTCGCAGGGCACGAAGCAGCGCAGCTCAACCATTCCTACGTTGGCACCGAGCACTTGTTGCTCGGCTTGTTGGGTGGGGGCGGCGGGGTCGCTCTCGTGCTGCTGAAGTCGCTGAACGTTGACCTCGCTCGCGTCCGGCAGGAAGTATTGCGCGAGCTCGACCCGAATTTTGGCGGCGGTTCTGGACTAGACGGCGCAGGCGCAAAAACGTAAAGGAGTTTGCCATTTCCGCCAAACCCGCCTTCATAGATGACGGTCGCAACTGACCCGTACGCAAAAAAATTATGGACGGACAACTCAACCACTTCACCCCGCGCGCCCAACAGGTGCTGGCTCTCGCCCGCAAAGAGGCCGAGCGCTTCCACCACAATTACCTTGGCACCGAGCACCTACTGCTCGGTCTCATCAAGCTCGGGCAGGGTGTCGCCGTCAGCGTCATCCAAAAGATGGGCCTCGACCTCGAAAAAGTGCGCAACGAGGTTGAGCGGCAGGTTGGCACCGGCGCTGAGACCAATCTCCAAGGGGGCGTCCCCTACACGCCGCGGGTGAAAAAGGTTCTGGCCCTCGCCGGCCGCGAGGCGAAGACCCTGAGCCATTCTTACGTCGGCACGGAGCACTTGTTGCTCGGCTTGTTGCGTGAGGGCGAGGGCGTCGCCGCCCGGGTACTCAAATCGCTCGATGTGGACATTGAACGCACCCGGCAGGAGATCATGAAGGAGCTCGACCCGCAGTTCGGCGGCGCAGGCTCAGGTGAAGGCGGCGAGGAACAGACCGCTGCAACTGGTGCGAGCCAGCAGCGGCCCGCTGGCAACACCGACGACAAGAAGGAAATCAAGACGCCCGCGCTGAAGGCCTTTGGCCGCGACCTCACCGAACTCGCTCGCAAGGGTGAGCTCGACCCCGTCGTCGGTCGTAAGTCCGAGATCCGTCGCGTCGTCCAGATCCTCTGCCGCCGCACCAAGAATAATCCCGTTCTCATTGGTGAGGCTGGCGTCGGCAAGACCGCCATCGTCGAGGGTCTCGCGCAGGAGATTGTCAGCGGTATCGTCCCAGAGATCCTTCTCGACCGCAAGGTCATCACCCTCGATCTCGCTCTCATGGTCGCCGGCACAAAATACCGCGGTCAGTTCGAGGAGCGCATTAAAGCCGTGATGGATGAGATCAAGCGTTCCAAGAACGTCATCATCTTTATTGACGAGATGCACACGATCGTCGGCGCCGGCGCCGCCGAAGGGGCCATGGACGCATCCAACATTTTCAAGCCCGCCCTTGCCCGCGGCGAGCTCCAGTGCATCGGCGCGACCACCCTCACAGAATACCGCAAACACATCGAGAAAGACTCTGCCCTCGACCGTCGCTTTCAGAGTGTGAAGGTCGAACCACCCTCCGTCGAGGATACCATCACCATCCTTAAGGGGATTCGTTCCAAATACCAGGATCACCACAAGGCGATCTTTACCGACGCCGCATTGGAGTCCGCCGCCAAGCTCTCTGACCGTTACATCACCGGCCGCTTCTTGCCTGACAAAGCCATTGACGTGCTCGACGAGGCCGGCTCACGCGCCCGTATCGCGGCGCTCGTCCGACCGCCCGACCTGGAGGGCCAGACCAAGGAGATCGAGCAGGTCTGCGCGCAGAAGGAGGCCGCCATCGCCGCGCAGCGCTTTGAGGAGGCTGCCAAATTTCGCGACCACGAGAAGCAACTCCGTATCCACCTAGAAGAGACCACCGCCGCGTGGAAAAAATCCCGCGACGAGCAACGCATCACCGTGGACGAGGAGCTCATGACGCAGGTCGTTGCCGATTGGACCGGCATCCCGCTCTCGCGCATGGAAAAGAAGGACAGCGAAAAATTGCTGTTGTTGGAAAACGAGATCTCCGCGCATGTCGTCGGTCAAGAAGTCGCCGCCTCCGCTATCGCTCGTGCGCTGCGCCGCTCACGCGTGGACCTTAAGGATCCTCGTCGGCCCATCGGCTCGTTCATGTTTGTCGGCCCCACCGGCGTCGGCAAGACCGAAACCGCCAAACAACTCGCCGCGCAGATGTTCGGCAAGCAGGACGCGCTGATCCAGCTCGATATGAGCGAGTACATGGAGAAGCACACCGCCTCGCGCCTAGTCGGCGCGCCGCCCGGCTACATCGGCTACGACGAGGGCGGCCAGCTGACCGAGGCCGTGCGCCGTAAGCCCTATGCCGTCGTTCTCTTCGACGAAGTCGAGAAGGCGCACCCCGACGTGCTTCAGGTGTTGCTGCAAATTTTGGAGGACGGCCGCTTGACGGATTCGCTCGGGCGTACGGTAGACTTCAGAAACACCATCATCATCATGACGAGCAACGTTGGCGCGCACCTGCTCCAACGCCAGACCTCGATGGGCTTTGCCGCCGCCAACTCGAACTTTGGCGACGCCGAGAAGATGCGTGAGAAAGTCCTCGAGGAGGCCAAGCGCGTCTTTAAGCCCGAGTTTCTCAACCGTATCTCCGACGTGATCTTCTTCCGCCCCCTCGACAAGGCCGACCTGATTAAGATCGTCGAGCTGGAGTTGACGAAGTTTGCCAAGCGGCTCGCCGATCGAAAAATCACTATCGAGGTTTCGCCCGAGGCGAAGACTCTGCTCATCGAGAAAGGCTACGACGAGAAATACGGCGCGCGTCCCCTGCGCCGCGCCGTTGAGCACTATCTTGAAGATCCGCTCGCCGAGGCCCTGCTTAAGGGTGAGGTGAAAGATGGCGATCCAGTGCAAGTCGTCCGCAAGGGCGACAAGCTGGAGTTCAAGCAACCGACCGTGCCTGCTCACCCACCGGCTGACACCGGTGTGGCGACGACCTAGTCTCAACCAAGGTTGGCGATGACCGCATCGGCCATCGCGCGCGTGCCAACGCTCGGCTTGCCGAAGGCGATGTCGCCGGTGCGCGTGCCGCTCGTCACGGCCTGCCTCACGGCGGCCTCGATACGTTGCGCGGTTTTTTCGAGGCCAAAACTGTAACGGAGCATCAGCGCTGCGGAGAGGATTTGTGCGCAGGGGTTAGCGATGCCCTGGCCGGCGATGTCGGGCGCGGTGCCACCGGCGGGTTCATAGAGGCCGAAAGGCAGACCAAGGGAATTTTTGCCGGCGCCGAGCGACGCCGATGAGAGCATGCCGAGCGAGCCGCAGATCACAGCCATCTCGTCGGAAAGGATGTCGCCGAACATATTTTCGGTGACAAACACGTCGAACTGGTTCGGGTCGCGTGCAAGCTGCATGGCGGCGTTGTCCACATACATGTGCGTCAGCGCGAGATCAGGGGTATGCTTCGCGCAGTAGTCAGTCACGGTCTTGCGCCAGAGCACGGAGGTTTCGAGGACGTTGGCCTTGTCCACGGAGCAAAGTTTTTTCTTCCGCGCGCGGGCCGTGGTAATGGCGACTTGGAGGATGCGTTCGATCTCAGATTTCTTGTAGACCATCGTATCCACCGCCTGTATGTCGCCGTCGGGGAGTGTTTTCGTTTCCTTGGGCAAACCGAAGTAAACCCCGCCGGTGAGCTCGCGGATGCACACAATGTCAATTCCGTCGGGGATGCGCTCACGTTTGAGCGGGGAGGCGTCGGTGAGCTCGCGGTAGAGGAGGCCGGGGCGGAGGTTGGCGAAAAGGGTGAAGTGCTTGCGGAGTGGGAGTAGCGCGGCGCGTTCGGGCTGTTCCTTGGGTGGGAGCTTCTCCCACTTGGGACCGCCGACAGAGCCAAAGAGGATCGCGTCGGACTGCTCGCAGAGTTTCACCGTGGAGTCGGGGAGCGCCTTCCCGTGGTGATCAATGCCCGCACCGCCAACATCAGCGGCCGTGGCGTCGAGTGCGAAGTTCTCCAGCTGGGCAACGTGCTTTAGCACGCGGAGGGCCTCGGCCATGACTTCAGGGCCAATGTAGTCTCCGGCGAGGACAGCGAACTTAAGGGTCTGGATCGGGTGCGGCATAAAAGGCATCAAGCTTGGCAAGTCGGCGCGGGTGGTGGCAAGCGGAGTTTGCATACCCACTGAGATGTCGCCCATGGTGACTGGCGAACCAGGAACGATGCTTGCGGCCGCGTGGTCTACGCCACCGGCAGACCCTTAATTAAGGGTGGTATAATCCCTCCGTGTTGTTGGCTTATCGGAGGATGGCTGCGACGCATGCGCGCAAGGTTTCGCCGAAACGCCGCGACTGTGTGGCGTGGGCGAGGAGGGGGCTGGCACGCAGATCGGTGCGCAAGGCCGCACTGGCGGCGGCAAGGTGGGGGCGGTTGGCAGCGAGTGCGGCGGCGAGGCGGACAAAATCGGTGTCGGTTTCTGCGACCCACTCGGAGTGGCCTGCGGCGGTGAGGAGAGAGACGCCGACGCGGCTACGGTGCTCGTGGCCTGCGAGTGTGATGACGGGGCGGCCCATCCAAAGTGCCTCGCACGTCGTCGTCGTGCCGTGATAGCTGCGATGCGGGCAGGCGCGAGAGTAGATCGGCGATGTCAAACGAGCCGGTCGGGGTGCGAAGCGCGAGCGGGTGCTCGCTGGTGCCACACGGTTCGGCGTCTGGCCCGCAAAAAATTTCGTGAGGCGAGAACAGCGGTCGGCGGTAGGTGTCCTGATGCGAGAGGAAAAAGAGCAAGGTGCGTGGCTCGGGTAGTGAGCGGGCCAACTTGTCAGGGCGCATCACCGTTTCGGCCGATGACAGGGGAGAGGAGGAAGCAAGCATGGTGGCTCGCGGAAAAGCGCGAACCGGGCCAGCTCCTTAGGCGTGATTATAACCGCTTGGATAAAAGAGAGATAAAATTATCACTTTGAATGAAAAATAGGACCACGTTGGCGCGCGACGGCGCAGGGAAAATATTGCCGCCGTGTGGGTAAGGGCATGGCAGGTGGGCTAGGGGGACACAAATTCATCCGCCTTGATCGCTTTAAGCGGACTAACCCAACGTCCAAGGTCGTCCCCTACTTCGGGCTGACCTCAAAACCAAGCGAGGATTCCGCAGAATTAGACTGTCGTCAGGCCACTCGCTCGACGACCAATGGGGGCGG
>CAIQKQ010000216.1 GCA_903872425.1 uncultured Opitutia bacterium
GGCGTCACGTTCAGCGCGATGGCTTTCATTACTGCAAGATCGGATACAAATGGGGGCGCGCCAAGGCATTTCCTTCTGGCGCCCCCGTGTAACAATAAAAACCTTTCACCATGAAACACGCACTCCCCCTCCTCACCGCCCTAGTGCTCGCGCCGCTGGGCGCGGTGCACGCCGCCGATGCGGCAAAGCCCGCGAGCAAACCCAACATCGTCTTCATTCTTGCCGACGACATCGGCTACGGGGACTTCGGATGCTACGGTGCGACGAAAGTGAAGACGCCCAACGTGGATCGTCTCGCGTCTCAGGGACTACGATTTACCGACGGCCATTCTATGGCGTCAGTTTGCACGCCTTCGCGCTATTCCTTTCTTACCGGTGAATATGCCTTCCGTAAGCAGGGCACGGGCATTGCCTCCGGCGAAGAAGGCCTGATCATCGAACCAGCCCGGACCACCGTGCCGGCGCTACTGAAACGCGCCGGTTACACCACGGGTATTGTCGGCAAGTGGCACCTCGGCTTGGGCACGAAACCCACCGACTTCAACGGTGAAATTAAGCCCGGACCGCTGGAAATCGGTTTCGATTACGCCTGGATCATGCCTGCCACCGCCGACCGCGTCCCATGTGTTTGGGTCGAGAATCGTCGCGTCGTTAACCTTGATCCGGCCGACCCGATCAAGCTCGATTACCGCGTGCAGCGCGGTGAGCCGCGCTCGTTTATCAACGGCATCCCGCGTATCGGTGAACAAACCGGCGGCAAGGCGGCGCTCTGGGACGACGAGAATATTTCCACCGTCATCGCCGCGAAAAGCTGCGCGTTCATTGAGCAGCACAAAGGCGAGCCATTCTTCCTCGAAGTGGCGACGCATAATATCCATGTTCCACGCTCACCGAATCCGAAGTTCCGGGGCAAAAGCGAGTGCGGTGTGCGCGGCGACACGATCGTGGAGTTCGACTGGACCGTGGGCCAAGTGCTCGACACCCTTGATCGGTTGAAACTGGCCGATAATACGCTGGTCATTCTCACCAGCGACAACGGTGGCGTGCTCGACAATAACGGCCCGGACACCGTGCATGGCATCGGTTCCTTGGAGGCGAACAACGGGCACCTGTTCAATGGAGTGCTGCATGGCACGAAAGGTTCGGTTTATGAGGGCGGCACGCGCCTGCCGTTCATCACGCGCTGGCCGGGACATGTCCGATCCGGAGTCTCCGACGAGCTGATTTGCCAGGTGGACATGCTGGCGAGTTTCGCCGCGTTGACCGGACAAGCACTCGCCCCGGCGGACGGTCCCGACAGCCTCAATGTCTTACCCGCACTCCTCGGCGAAAGGGGCGGAAAGCCCTGCCGCGAATATCTGGTGGAGCAGAACAACGATGCCAGTTGGGTTGGGTTGCGCAAAGGGCCATGGAAGTTGTTGCCCCCCGACAAGGGAGCTAAGGCTCCAGGCAAACGACTCAAGCCCGAGGTCGAACATCCGGCCGAGGCTGTGGCCAACAAGGATTATCCGCCCGAAAAGATTAAACTCTTCAATCTTACGGATGATCTGAGTGAAACCAAGGACATCGCCGCCGCGCATCCGGACATCGTGGCCGAGATGTCTGCGAAGCTCGCTGAAATCATGAAGAGCGGAAAGTAGAACAGAACCACTGAAACAAAATGAAACACTCACTCCCACTCCTCACCGCCCTAGTGCTCGCGCCGCTTGGCGCGCTGCACGCCGCGTCTTCTCCCGAAAAACCCAACATTGTTTTCATCTTCGCCGACGATTGGGGCTGGGGTGATTTGTCGTGCCACGGGCATCCGTGGTTGAAGACGCCAAATCTGGACCGACTCGCCCGCGAGGGGACGGATTTCCAGCAGTTCAATGTGCTCAATCCTGTGTGCTCGCCGAGCCGCACCGCGGTGATGACGGGGCATTATCCGGCGCGGTATTCCGTGCATCAGCACTTCGCGGCGCCGGCGCAGAATCACGAGCGCGGCATGCCGGACTGGCTCGACCCGAAGGCGCCGACGCTGCCGCGTTTTCTCAAGGAGGGCGGGTATCGCACGGCGCACTTTGGCAAGTGGCACCTCACCAATGCCCAGACCGAAGGCGCACCGAAACCAGAGGCTTATGGCTATGATGAGTCCGCCGTCTTCAACGGCGGCGCGGGTTGGGGAAAACCGGAGGGGTTGCACGAAACGGCCACTGATACGGTCGCCTTCATCAAGGCGAACAAGAGCCTGCCGTTTTTCATCAACGTGTGGATTCACGAAAGCCATACCCCGCATGTGCCCACGGCGGAATCCATGGA
>CAIQKQ010000217.1 GCA_903872425.1 uncultured Opitutia bacterium
AGACCAAACAGTGGACGACCTTCGCTGAGGGGCTGCACACCCCGCTCGGCCTGCTTCCGCTCAGCAACCGAGAACTGCTCGTCATGCAGATGCCCGAGCTTACGCGCCTCGTCGACACCGACGGCGACGGCAAGGCCGACCGCTTTGAGACCGTCTCCGACCAGTTTGGGTTGTCGGGCAATTACCACCAGTTTGGCTTCGGCCCGGTACGAGACCGGCAGGGCAATTTTTTCTTCGCCCTGGGCAACGGTTCGAACCTAGCGAAGCCCATGACCCTCACGACCGAGGTGCGCGGGTTCATGACGGCCTTTGGAGCAATTAGTCGGATGTCCTCCGACGTGCCCTATCGCGGCTGGATCATGCAGGTCACGCCGAACGGGAAAACCATCCCCTACGCGAGCGGTTTCCGAGAACCCAACGGCCTCGGTCTCGACCCACAGGGGCGGCTCTTCGCAATCGACAACCAGGGTGACTGGGTCGGCGCGTGCGCGCTCTACCGCGTCGCGCCCGGCGGATTCCACGGCCACCCGCCGTCTCTGATCTGGAGCGAGGATTTCCAGGGTGGCCGAAGCCCGATTGAAAGACCAGTGGCGGAGTTGGACGCCTTGCGCACGCGTCCGGCCGTGGTGTTCCCCTATGGCGACATGTCGAACTCTCCTACCCAGCCGCTGTGGGAGGAAACGAGTGGCAAGTTCGGGCCGTTCACTGGGCAGGCTTTTCTGGGCGAGATGAACCAGCGCTACCTCATGCGCGTGATGCTGGAGGACGTGGACGGCGTTACGCAGGGCGCGGTCGCGACCTTCCTTAACGATCCCGCCAACCCCAAACTCCACCGTGGCAATAACCGTCTCGCGTTTGACGCCGCCGGCGGCCTCTGGGTCGGCCAGACTTTCCACGAGGCCTGGACCGGCGAGGATGGCCTGCAGCGCATCACCTGGAAAGGCATCGTACCGCTTGAGGTGTCCGCCATGAAACTGACCGACGACGGCTTTGAGCTGACGTTCACCCGCCCCGTCAATTCCGCCATCGCCAGCAACCCTGCCAGCTACGCGATGAAGACCTATTTCTACAACTATCATGAAAAATACGGCTCCGACAAATACGACAACCATCCCGTCCCCGTCACCTCGGCCGTTGTATCCGCTGACCATCTCCGCGTAACGCTCCATTTCGACAGCCTTGAGGCCTGGCGATTGTATGACCTGACGCTCAACGGCATCATGAGCGACGACGGCCAGCACGAGCTGCTCAGCCCGTGGGTCGTCTACACGGTGAACCATCTGCGGCACAACACGCCACCACCGCGCGCACCCGTCCCACGCGAAGCCGCCATGAATGAGCGTAAGACCCCAGCCTATCCGACGCCCGACGGCAGTCCCGCCGGGGTCAAATCCGTCGGCGGCCCGCAGAACTTCAAGCGACCGCCGCAAAACTGATAGTCTGGCCGCTGGACAGCTCCTGCTCGCCCAACATGAAAACTACCCCCTGCCGTCGCTTAGCCGTCCTCGCCCTCGCGCTATTCGCGATCGCCACCAATCTAGCCCGCGCCGGCCGTGGCCTACCCAACCGCGTGCCGCTCGTTGCCAGCGACGCGCCCAGTAATTTTTCGAAATATTACGACGTCGAGACCATCGAGTTGCCACCCGCCAGCCTCTCGGTGGACGGCCTCGCCATCATGCCGGACGGCCGTGTGGCCGTGGCATTTTACAGGGGTTGGATTTGTTTCTACGATCCGAAGACCAAACAGTGGACGACCTTCGCTGAGGGGCTGCACACCCCGCTCGGCCTGCTTCCGCTCAGCAACCGAGAACTGCTCGTCATGCAGATGCCCGAGCTTACGCGCCTCGTCGACACCGACGGCGACGGCAAGGCCGACC
>CAIQKQ010000218.1 GCA_903872425.1 uncultured Opitutia bacterium
AGACCGCAGAGCGTGTAGCCGCCGTCCCATTTTTGCGCAGCCCGGGTTAGTACGCGCGCCAAGTTGAGCTCGTCGCTGATGCGGCGGGAGATTTCCTCACCCGGCAGCCCGCGTTCGCGCAGGGAGCGGTACAGGTCCTCGTGCTCCTCATCGAGGAAGAAGCCGATTTTTTCCAACAGCGCCTGCGTATCAGTCGCAAAGATCGGGTGTTGACCCATCGCGACGAGGCTCGCGTTGAGCTCCGCCGTGTTGGTCATGTTGAAGTTGCCGCACAGGGCGAGGTTGCGTGTGGGCCATGGGCTTCGGCGAAAATAAGGGTGGCACGCCGAGAGGTTGTAACCACCGCTGGTACCGTAGCGCAGGTGGCCCATCAGCAACTCGCCGCCATAGTCGAAGCGCTGCTTCACCGTCGAAGCGAACTCCGGGTGGATGTCACCACGGCCGACCGCCGCATGGTATTGCGCGTGCAGGGTCTTGAAAATTTTTCCGAGCGGGTCTGCTTTCACGCAGCGTTCGCGGAACATGAACGGCTCACCCGCCGGCGGGTCGAGCTTCACGCATGCCACCCCCGCACCGTCCTGTCCCCGGTTGTGCTGCTTCTCCATCAGCAGAAAAAGCCGGTAGAAACCCCAGAGCGGCGTGCCGTATTTCTCCTGATAATAGGCTAGCGGCTGGCGCAGCCGGACGAGGGCGATCCCGCATTCGTGGGTGATTTTGTCGCTCATGACGAGGCTCTGGTACGCTTAGTCACCTCGCCCGCACGGGCGAGGCGAGCTGGCGTTGAAACGGGTTGGACGGTGTTCCTCACAGGTGGTGCAGGCCGCTCATTCCGATGAGTCGGCAGGAATGGTCAACGGCTTTCTCCAAAACTGCAACTGCACCCCGAGCTTCGCGCCACTTGACCCCGCGGGGATGTTCCAAAACATCGCAGGTCACGACCATGTTGATCCTGCGCGGCTCACCCGCCCTCTCCGGCTTCCGACTCCAAAAGCTCCTCGACGGCCTCATCGCCTCCGGCCTCCCGGCCCGCGCCGTCAGCGCCGAGTTTGTCCACGTCGCCGAGGTGACGGGGGAGCTGACCGCCGACGAGCGCGCCGTCCTCGAAAAACTCTTCACCTATGGCCCGAGCCGCGCCGCCGCCACCGTCACCGGGCTCCTGCAAATCGTCGCGCCGCGTCCCGGCACCATTTCACCATGGTCGTCCAAGGCGACCGATATCGCCCACATCTGCGGCCTGACTAAGGTGCGGCGCATCGAGCGCGTCATCGCCTACACCATTGATTATGGCGAAACGGTCTTCCCCTCTCCGCTCGCCAAGATCAACACCACTCAATTTTCCACGCTCCGTGCGAAGCTCCACGATCGCATGACCCAGGTCGTCTTCGGCGATTTCGAGGCCTGCGCTGCATTATTTCGCCACGAGCCCCCGCGTCCGCTGGCCAGCGTGCCGGTCCTCGCGCAGGGCCGCGCCGCACTCGTCACTGCCAATTCGACCCTCGGCCTCGCCCTTGCTGATGATGAGATTGACTACCTCGTCAAAAATTTCACTGCCCTCGGCCGCGACCCCAACGATATCGAGTTGATGATGTTCGCGCAGGCCAATTCCGAACACTGCCGCCATAAAATTTTCAACGCCACCTGGGAAATAGACGGTGCCCCGCGCGATCGGTCGTTGTTCCAAATGATTCGGAACACCCACGAGCTGCACCGCGACGGCATTCTTTCTGCCTACAAAGACAATGCCGCGGTCCTCGTCGGCACGCGCGGCGGGCGCTTCTTCGCTGACCCGCGGACCAACGAATACGTTTCTTCCACTGAGGACATCCACCTCCTCTGCAAGGTCGAGACGCACAACCACCCGACCGCGATCTCTCCGTTCCCCGGCGCTGCCACTGGCTCCGGCGGCGAGATCCGCGACGAGGGCGCGACCGGCCGCGGCTCCAAGCCTAAGGTCGGCCTCGTGGGCTTCACCGTCTCTAACCTCCGTCTCCCTGGTGCCGTCCAGCCGTGGGAAAAGGACCACGGCAAGCCCGGCCGCATCGTCTCTGCGCTCGACATCATGACCGAGGGCCCCCTCGGCGGCGCGGCCTTCAACAACGAGTTTGGCCGCCCCGCCATCAACGGCTATTTCCGCACCTTCGAGCAAAAAGTTCCCGCCGCCGACGGCGCGAGCGAACTACGCGGCTACCACAAGCCCATCATGCTTGCCGGCGGCCTCGGTAACATCCGCGCCAACCACGTCCAAAAAGCCGCCATCGAACCTGGCGACCAACTCATCGTCCTCGGGGGCCCCGCGATGCTCATAGGCCTGGGTGGTGGCGCGGCCAGCTCGATGGCCAGCGGTTCGGGTGACGAAAACCTCGATTTCGCCAGTGTTCAACGCGACAACGCTGAGATGCAGCGCCGCTGCCAGGAGGTCATAGACCGCTGCTGGGCGCTCGGCGACGAAAATCCCATCTCTTTCATCCACGATGTCGGCGCCGGCGGCGTCTCCAACGCCCTCCCCGAACTCGTCAACGACGGTGGCCGCGGCGGAAAATTTAATCTCCGTGCGCTCCCCAATGACGAACCTGGCATGAGCCCGCTCGAAATCTGGTGTAACGAGTCCCAGGAGCGCTACGTCCTCGCCGTTCCTGCCGCCCGCCTGGCCACTTTCCGCGCCTTCTGCGAACGCGAACGCTGCCCCTTCGCCGTCGTCGGCGAGGCCACCGAAAAAAAGCAGCTCGTCCTCGAGGACGCCCATTTTAACAACACGCCGATTGATCTCCCGCTGGAGGTGCTCCTCGGCAAACCACCTCGTATGGCGCGCACCGACGCCACCCAAAAGCGTCCGCAACACCCGCTCGACCTCTCAATGCTCGCCCGCGAGCCAGCCTCCGCGTTGCTCCCCGCTCCTCGCGCTTCGCTCCCCTCCACCATCGCCACCGAGCGCGCCGCGCTCGCCGAAGCCATCCGCCGCGTCCTCGTTCATCCTGCCGTCGCCGACAAAACCTTTCTTATTTCCATCGGTGACCGTACGCTTGGTGGCCTGATCGCCCGTGACCAGATGGTCGGCCCGTGGCAGGTGCCGGTCGCCGACTGCGCCGTCACCGCTGCTGCCTTTGACGTCTATACCGGTGAGGCGATGGCGATGGGCGAACGCACTCCCGTTGCGGTCAACAGTGCCGCTGCCTCCGCGCGTCTCGCCGTCGGCGAAGCCCTCACGAATCTAGCCGCCGCTCAAATCGGCGACCTCGGTAAGGTCAATCTCTCCGCCAACTGGATGGCCGCGCCCGCCATCCCTGGCGACGGCGCCGACCTCTACGCGGCCGTACAAGCAGTCGGGATGGAGCTCTGCCCCGCGCTCGGCATCACTATCCCCGTTGGCAAAGACTCGATGAGCATGAGCACAGGCTGGAACGATTCCGCCACAGGGGAGAAAAAGCGCATTACCGCCCCGGTCTCGCTCATCATTTCTGCCTTCGCCGCCGTCACCGACATTCGCCTCACGCTCACGCCGCAACTCAGATACGATTCCGACTTAGCAGCGCAGGCTTCCACCCCCATCGGCGACACCGTCCTGCTTCTCCTAGACCTCGGCCGCGGCCAGAATCGTCTCGGTGGCTCCATCCTCGCGCAGACTGTCTCGCAGATGGGAGAAGCCACCCCCGACTTGGACCGCTCCACCGACCTGAAAAATTTCTGGAACGCCATCCAGCTCCTTGGTCGCCAACAAAAACTCCTCTCGTACCACGACCGTTCCGACGGCGGCCTCCTCGCTACCGTCGCCGAAATGGCCTTTGCCGGACACACTGGCGTGGATCTCGAGATTCCCAACGGCCACGAAATTTTCTCCGCGTTGTTCAACGAGGAGCTCGGCGCGGTCATCCAAGTCCGCGTGGCCGACCTCGACGACGTCTATCTCACACTGCGCGAGCATGGTTTCAAGGCCTGTACCACCCGCATCGGCACGCTCAACCGCACACATACCTTCCGCATCACGCGCGGCGGCAAGACCATCTTTGAGGAAAACCTCTTCTCCCTACGCGCAATCTGGTCCGATGTGACCCGTCGTATCGCCACGTTGCGGGACAACCCCGCCTGTGCCGAGCAAGAGCACGCGCTCCGCGTCGACCCCCAAAACCCCGGCCTCACGCCCAAGCTCACGTTCTCCGCTTCCGACTTCTCGCTACCCGCTACTCGCTACCCGCTACATTCTTCACGCCCCCCCATCGCCATTTTACGTGAGCAAGGCGTCAACGGCGAGGTCGAGATGGCCGCCGCGTTCACCCGCGCCGGCTTCCACGCGATTGATGTGCACATGACCGACATCCTCTCGGGCCGCGTCTCGCTGCGCGACTTTCGCGGCCTCGCGGCCTGCGGCGGCTTCAGCTACGGCGACGTACTCGGCGCCGGCGAGGGCTGGGCCAAGAGCATTTTATTCAATGACCGCGCGCGCGCCGAGTTCGCCGCGTTCTTCGCCCGCGAGGACACCTTCGCGCTCGGTGTGTGCAACGGCTGCCAAATGATGAGCAACCTGCACAGCATCATCCCCGGCTCCGGTCACTGGCCTCGTTTCGTGCAAAACCGCAGCGAACGCTTCGAGGCCCGCTTTGTGTCGGTAAAAATCGAGCAGAGCCCCAGCATCCTATTCGCCGGCATGGAGGGCAGTGTCCTCCCCGTCGCCGTCGCCCACGGCGAAGGCTTCACGGAATTTGCAAATGCAGAAGCCATGAAACAGTGCAATGCATCCGGTTTGGTGGCGGCGCGGTTTGTGGACAATCATCATCAGACAACGGAGAATTACCCGCTCAACCCCAACGGCTCACCCTACGGCCTGACCGCGCTCACGACGACGACAGGCCGGGTGACAATCATGATGCCCCACCCTGAACGGGTATTCCGTTCGGCCTGCATGAGCTGGCACCCCGCCGACTGGCCCGAAGATTCCCCGTGGATGAAACTCTTCCGCAACGCACGGGCGTGGGTGGGGTGATGACCCATAAACATATCGAGTCTCACTTCACCACCGGCAGATGCACCCCGCCGGAGCTATTAATGATGCCGAACCCATACAGCAGCCAAAGAACGACGGCGATCACGACGACGGCGTTGAGGATGGATTTGATCGTGCCCTGCATCGGAATGAGGTTGATGAGCCATAGCACAACGCCGATGACGATCAAGGTGACGACCACGTTTAGGAGAGGCATGACCCAACGATAACTGGAATCCACGCTATCCACCATGGGGTCTAATCCGGCGGTAGGGACGGCTCTCCGAGCCGTCCGCGGACGCGACGGTGTAACATCCTTCCCAAAAACGATAACCGCCGATCCCTATACTCCGGATGAGTTGAGCCTGTTTCTTCCGCCTGGAGACTATTGGCGCTCCCTACATGGGGACAGGCGAGATTGCCCCGATCCTTTACGGACATCCGCAGTCTTGCGTGCCAGCGAGCGGTCAGGCAAGGTGCTCCGCTCACATGCCGCCCAATCTCTCCGACCGTCACTGGCTCTGGCTTGCCGCCGCGTGCTACCTCGCGGGGTTTGCGCTCGGCACGGTATCGTTGTTGCGCGGGCGGCGGCATTCGCGCGCGGCGATGTTCGCCACGCTCGCAACGGGTTTTGCGCTCCAGACCCTCGGGCTAGCGCTGCGCGGGCGTGCGGTTAAGGGCTGCCCGTTGGGAAACACGTTTGAGCTGTTCCAGTTTACCGCGTGGTCGTCGGCGTCGCTGTTTCTCGTCGTCGGGACGACGTTCCGAGTGAGCCTGCTGGGCTATTTCACGGCCATGCTGGCGGCGGTGCTCACGGGGCTGTCGCTCGCGGTCGGGCCCTGGGACGCAACCCAACGCGTGCACGTCTTCGGAACCAACCCATGGATCGAGCTGCATGCGGCGCTGGCGGTCTTCAGCTACGGGGTGTTCGGGCTGCTGGCGCTCACTTCGGCGATGTTTCTGCTGCGGCATTACTCGCTGAAATCCAAGCACGTCGGTGGGTGGTTCTCGTTCCTGCCTTCCATTCTCGACCTCGACCACATCGGCGTGCGGCTGCTCGGCGCGGGGGTGGCGTTGCTCACGGCGTCGCTGGCGGTGGGCGCGGTATATTGGCTGCCGCACCCCGAGACGGTCAACGTGGCCAAGCTGCTCGCGACCCTAGTCGTATGGCTGGCCTATGCCGTTGCGCTCGGGCTGCGACTTGGTGGCGCGCTGCCATCGCGGCGGCTGGCATGGATTTGCGTGGTGCTATTCGGTGCGGCGCTGCTGTCGCTCGCGCCGGTCAATTCGAGCCGGCATTCGCCCACGCCACCCGCCACACTGACTGCACCAGCGGCGGCGACGGCCATCGCGCCTGCGACCATGCCGCCCACACCCGCACCGCCGGTCGCCAAACCATGAGCGACGCGGCCACATTTTTTATGCTGGGCGCGAGCCACCATTCCGCACCGCTGGCGGTTCGCGAACGGCTGGCGCTCACGCCGGAGAAGATCGCCACGCTGCGCACGCGGCTTGGCCCAGCGGCGGGCGTGCGCGAGCTGGCGGTGCTGAGTACCTGTAACCGGGTCGAGTTCTACGGCGTGGCCGGCGCAGCCGCAGTCGCACGGTTAGAAGACGAATTTTGCGCGCTGCAAGGCGTGGCGGCGGCGGAGTTCGCCGGCGCGCGTCGACACGCAGCGGGCGGCGACGCCGTCGCTCACCTGCTCGCAGTCGCAGCGGGACTGGACTCACAGCTCGTCGGCGAGAACGAGATTTTCGGGCAGGTGAAGGATGCCTATGCCGAGGCCTCGGCCGGAGGTGCGGCGGGGCCGGTGCTTCACCGCGTGTTTCAGAAAATATTCCAGCACGCGAAACACATCCGCACGCACACCGGCGTGGCCGAGGGCGCAGTCAGCGTGGCCAATGTCGCAGTCGAACTCGCACTCAACATCTTTGGCCAGCTCGACGCGACCCGCGTTCTCCTGCTTGGCGCAGGCGAGATCGGAGAGAAGACGGCCAAAGCGTTTCAGAGCCGCGGGGCCTCGGGTCTCACGGTCGCGAGCCGCACGTTAGGCCGCGCGATGGAGCTGGCCGACACGCTCGGCGCGCTCGCGATGCCCTTCTGGCTCGCACCGGTGAAGCTGGGCGACTTCGACATCGTGGTCGGCTCGACTGCCGCATCCGAAGCGGTGGTGACGCGCGCAGCAGCGGCCGCGGCAATTCGGCGGCGACCGGGGCGGCCGCTGTTCTTCATTGATCTCGCGCTTCCCCGCGACATCGAGCCCGCGGTAGCGGAGTTGGAGAACGTGTTCCTCTACAACCTCGATGACCTCGCCAAAATCGCCGACGCCAACCGCGCCGCGCGTGAGGTCGAGGTCGCCCGCGCCCGCGTCGTCGTGGCGGAAAAGGCCGAGCAGCTTTGGCGACAAATCGGCCCGCGCCTTGCGGCGGATGGCGGTGGGGCGCACGATACGACGGGTGAGACGTCGCGTCCGCCTGCGGTGGGGTGAAAGAAATTTTCCTGCATCGGGAACCAAGTCACCCTTGCCCGCACTTCATGTTACGCTGATCTTGCGCCACATGAAAATCTCGACGCTAAGCCCGCCAGGTCCGACTGCCGCGATCTCGGCTGGCACGAAACGCCCAAAGTCAATTTACGGAATTCTTTCGGTCGCGTTGCCCATCTTTAACACGCTTCTGATGCTTGTAGGGGGGTTCTTCTTTCACCTTGGTCAAGATGACGGGCCTGCTCGCCATTCAGATGCAGCGAATAATGCCTTTTTTCTCCTTATTTTTATAATTCCACTCGTAGGTCTTGTGCTCGGTTTAGTTGGCGTGGCTAAGCGTGATAGGTTTAAACTACT
>CAIQKQ010000219.1 GCA_903872425.1 uncultured Opitutia bacterium
ATGAACCCGATGCGGCGGCTAGCTTCGATGGGCCTAGGGGCAAACAAGGCCTTGCTCGTTATCATCCAAGCGCAAAACATACTTTGGTTTTTCCTACACCCCCTTCCCCGATGCGCTCGTTCCTCCGCTCCGTTCTGCTAGTCCTGCTCGCCCTTACCGCCGCCCGCGCCGCCGAATCGTCCGCCCCGCGCCTGGAACTGCGCGAAGGTGACCGCGTCGTCTTCCTCGGCGACACCCTCATCGAGCGCGAACAATACCACGGCTGGATCGAGCTCATGCTCACCGCCCGCGCCGCCGATCGCAACGTCACCTTCCGCAACCTCGGCTGGAGCGCCGACACCCCCACCGGCACCTCTCGCACCGGACTCAGCCTCATGCAAGCCGGCCGCGAGCCCGCCGAGGAGGGTTGGACCCAGCTCCAACAACAAATCACCGACGCCCGCCCCACCATCATCTTTGTCGGCTACGGCATGGCTAACTCCTTTGACGGCTCCACCAGCAGCGAGAAATTTCGCACCGACTACAACCGGCTCCTCGACACCCTGGCAAAACTCGCGCCCACGGCGCGTCTTGTCCTCCTAAGCCCCGCACCCCACGAAACACTCGGCGGGAGCGACGCCACCACCTCCGCGCACAACGCAAACCTTGCGCGCCTCTCCACCACCCTCGGCGAAATCGCTGCCGCGCGCCAACTCCCGTTCTTCTCACTCTTCGACGCGCTGAGTTCACCCGCCACGGGCGCCACTGCCCTCACCGACAACGGCATCCATTTGAACGCCGCCGGCTACCGCGCGGCCGCGTTCGCTCTTGAGGATTTTCTTTTTGGCGCGGAGCGCGCCGCCGGTCCCGCCGGTGCGTGGCGCACCAGCGCCGCCACCGAGCCGCTCCGCCAAGCCATTCTACGCAAAAACGAGTGGTTTTTCCACCGCTCCCGTCCCGCCAACATGGCTTACATTTTTGGCTTCCGTAAAAAAGAGCAGGGGCAAAACGCCGTCGAGGTCCTCAAGTTCGACGCGTTCATCGCCGCCGAAGAAGCGCGTATCGCGCGCTTGCGCACCTTCGATCCTGCCGCCGCAGTAGCCTCACCTGAAATTCCGCTGCGCGTCGGCAATCTCATTGCTAAATCCACACCGCAACCAATCCCGTCGTTCACGGTCGACGCCGCCCTCGAAGTAACCCTTTGGGCCGAAAATCCGCTGCTCAACAAACCGATCCAAATGAACTTCGACCCCCAGGGCCGCCTCTGGGTCGCTAGCTCCGAAGTCTATCCACAAATTGAACCCGGGCAGGCCGCCACGGATAAAATCATCATCCTAGAAGACACGACGGGAGCCGGCCACGCCGACAAAGCCACGGTCTTCGCTGATGGTTTGCTCATCCCCACCGGTATCGCCCCTGGAGATGGTGGCGTCTATGTCGCGCAGAGCACGGAACTGCTTCACCTGCGCGACACCAACGGCGACGGTAAAGCCGACGAGCGCCGCATCGTCCTGAGTGGCTTCGGCACCGAGGACACGCACCACAACGTGCACACGCTGCGCTGGGGCCCAGACGGTCGACTGTATTTTAATCAATCCGTTTACACCCGCACGCAGACTGAGACGCCTCACGGCGTCGTGCGTCTTTCGGCCGGTGGTATTTTCCGTTTCGATCCACGGGACAACCGCCTAGAGATTCTCTACCGCGGCTGGGTCAACGCCTGGGGCCACCAGTTCGATCCTTTCGGCCAATCCTTCGTCACCGACGGCGCCGGCTACCAAGGTATCAGCTGGGCTGTGCCTGGCGCGACCTACTTCACGCTCGCTCCCGCCCGCCGCCAGCTCGCGAGCATCAGTCCGGGCAACTATCCCAAATTTTCCGGCTTAGAGATCATCCACAGTGCGCACTTTCCCGCTGATTGGCAGGGTGACTTAATCACCGCCGATTTTCGCGCCCACCGGGTGGTGCGCTTCAAAGCCACCGATCAAGGCTCCGCGTACGTCACGCGCGAGTTGCCCGACCTGATGCGCTCCACGGATTCCAGTTTCCGGCCACTCGACGCTAAGCTCGGACCCGACGGCGCGCTTTACCTCGCTGATTGGAGTAACCCGATCATCCAGCACGGTGAAGTCGATTTCCGCGACACGCGGCGCGACAAAGAGCACGGCCGCATCTGGCGAATCACCGCCAAAGGCCACGCGCTACTCCCGCGGCGCGACTTCACAAAACTGGATAACCTCACCTTACTCGACGCCCTGCTCTCACCCAACAGCTACGACAACGCCCAAGCCAAACGTGTTCTCACTGAGCGCGGCGCCGCCCGCGTCTCCGCCGATCTCGCCACGTGGACAGCCCGCCAGACCGACCCACTCGCGCGCTTCCAAGCTCTCTGGGTGCATGAGGCGCTCAACCTAGCTTCACCTGTTCTCCTCGCCGAACAACTCACCGCCACCGACGCGAACCTGCGTGCGGCCGCCATCCGCGCGCTTCCGGTCACTGGCTCTCTTGCCCCGCTCACGAAATTGATCGCCGATGAAAACCCGCGCGTGCGCCTCGCCGCCGTGCGCGCCCTCGGCCGGCTTGGCACCGCCTCGGCTGCCGCGCTTGCCCTCACCGTGCTGGATCGCTCGATGGACCCGTTCCTTGACTACGCCCTTTGGCTTACGATCAACGAACTCGCCACGCCTTGGCTCGCCGCGGTGCGCGATGGCTCGTGGAATTTCCAAAACCACGAAGCCCAACTCGCCTTCGGTCTTAAAGCCGTCGATCCCGCCCTCGCCGGTGAGGTCCTTACTCAACTCCTCGGCACCCGCCTGCTCCCCCAGGACGGTTCCGGCCCGTGGATTGAGTTAATCGCCTCCGCGGGCAGCCCGCGCGAACAACGTCTGCTCTTTGACGCTCTGCTTAAAGGTGACTTCGACGCACCTGCTGCGGTGCGGGCGCTCGCCGCGCTCAACGACGCCGCCCGTCTTCGCAAGGTTTTGCCCACGGGGGACCTCGCCCCACTCGCGTCCCTCCTTACGAAGCCTGCGACCCGCGCCGGCGCGCTGTCTCTGGTCGGCGCTTGGAAACTTTACCCGCTCGCCTCGACGCTTATTACGGTAGTGGAAGCGCCCGCGACTTCGCCCGCCGACCGCGCCGTCGCCCTCACCTCGCTGCGCGAACTCGGCGGCGCGCCCGTCATCGCCGCACTTCGCCGCCTCGCGCGCACGGCCGGCTCGCCGCTTATCCGTCGCGAAGCGGTCGTCGCCCTCGCCGGTACCGATCTCACGAATTCGCTGCCGGAGGTCATGACGGTCCTAGCGGCCACCACGGCCGAAGCCGAAGCCACGAGTCTCTGGCGTGAACTTCTCGCTATCCGCGGCGCCAGCGGCCGCTTGGCCCTCGAGGTCCCGAAAGCTAAACTACCCATCGAAGTTGCCCGCGCGGGCCTGCGTCCCGCGCGCGAAGGCGGTCAAAATCAAAACCTCGTCCAAGCTCTCATCAACGCCGCTGGTCTCACGCTTTCATCGGTCCAATTAACGGCGAGTGAAATGCAAGCCCTCGGCCGGCAAGCTCTCGCCACCGGCAACGCCGCCCGCGGCGAACGTATTTACCGCCGGGCTGAACTGGCCTGCACGGCGTGTCACGCCATCGGAGGAGCTGGCGCCCACATCGGACCCGACCTGACCAGTATCGGCGCCAGTGCTCCGACTGATTACCTCGTTGAATCGCTGCTGTATCCGAGCGCCAAAATTAAGGAAGGCTACCACGCCGTTGTTCTCTCCACTAAAGACGGCCGCGAACTCAGCGGCATGATCGCGCGCGAGACCGCCACCGAGGTCATCCTGCGCGACGCCGCCAACCAAGAAATCTCCGTCGCCACCCAAAATATCGCCAAGCGTGCCAGCTCCGGTTCGCTCATGCCCGCGGGCTTGATCGACGGCCTGCTGCCCGAGGAACGTCTCGATCTGATCAACTTTCTCGCGCAACTGGGTCGCCCCGGCGCTTACGATGCCGCGCAAGGCGGGGTCGCCCGCCTCTGGCAGCTTTATATGATTGGCGCCGGCAACGAACCCATCGGGATCGAGCCGGTCATCCGCGGAGAGGCGAAACTCACGGACTGGATCCCCGCGTTCTCGCTGGTGAGCGGCGCGCTCCCGCGCGAGCTCATCGCCGCGCCGTATCCGTCGTTTCTTAACTCCCGCGGGCTCTTCGCCGCCACGCGGTTCGAATCCGCCAAAGGAGGCTCGGTCACATTCACGCTCGCCGGCCCCGCGAAAGCCGCGTGGCTCAACGGCGCGTTGGTCGAACCCGGCGACACATTTACGGTCAGCGCCAAAGTTGGCGCCAACGTCCTTGTCCTCCAGCTCAGCGAAAAAAATCTCCCCGACGCACTTATTTTGCGCTCCCGCGAGGTGACGTTTCTGACCCAATAATTTTTCCCGTGCGCTCCTCCTCTAGCCTTGGCCTGCTCTTTTTTTTCGCCTCTCTGGGTGCCCGCTCGCTCAGCGCGGCCGAGACACCGATCGTCCTCAACGTCTGGCCCGCGACGCCACCTGGCGACACGGCCACGCTAGCGCCTGAGGCTGATCTCACTAAGGACTCGGACAAACTCATCGCCGGTCGTCGCATCATCAAACTCGGCAACGTCACCACGCCCCAACTCGCCGTTTACCGACCCGCGCCCGAAAAAATAAACGGTACCAGCGTGATTATCTGCCCGGGCGGCGGCTTTAACATCCTCGCCTACGATCTTGAGGGCACCGAAGTCGCCGCGTGGCTCAATTCGCTTGGGGTCACGGGCATCATTCTCAAATACCGCGTCCCGGCCCGAGACACGAAGCAAGCTTGGCTCGCGCCGGTGCAAGACGCCCAACGCGCCGTGAGCCTCGTGCGCACCCACGCCGCCGAATGGGGCCTGGATCCCCAACGCATCGGTATTCTTGGCTTTAGTGCCGGCGGCACCACCGCGGCTTACACTTCGCTATTTTTAAACGACCGACGCTACGCCGCGCTCGATGCCGCGGACCAAGAACCCTGTCGCCCCGATTTCACCTTATTGATTTATACTGGCGGATTTTTTGAGCGCTATCCGTCGGCCATGACGAATCAAATCGCCTTCACCAAAGAGGCGCCGCCCATGTTTCTCGTCCACGCCTTCGACGATGGGGTCTCGGTTGAAAACAGTCTGCATGTGGCCACTGAGCTAAAAAAAGCCGGCGGCTCCGCCGAGCTGCACGTGTACGACACCGGAGGCCACGGCTATGGCTTGCGCCCGGTCGCCGAAAAACCAGTGACCTTGTGGCCGGCGCGGGCGGAAGCGTGGCTCGCCCGGCGCGGTTGGTTGCAGCGCAAATCCTAATCGGGCCAAGGCGCCCCTCACCCCATTAGACTCAAAAAAGTTCATCCCATTTAATATGTCTTCCCCCGCTGCAGCTGTTTCCCCCGTGCCGGCGCTCACTTTGGCTGATGGCGGCCACTTTCCCTCGGTCGGTCTGGGTATGTGGAAAATGCCCAAACCCGAACTGCCCGGGCTCGTGCGTGAAGCGATCCGTCTGGGCTATCGCCACCTGGACTGCGCGTGCGACTACGGTAACGAGCCAGAGGTCGGCGCGGGGCTCACGGCTGCGCTCCGCGACGGCCTCTGCCGCCGCGACGAACTCTGGGTGACCTCCAAGCTCTGGAACACCTACCACGAGCCAAAGCATGTGCGCGCGGCCTGCGAACGCTCCTTGCGCGACCTCAAGCTCGAGGTGCTTGATTTGTACTTAGTGCATTTCCCGATCGCGCTCGCCTATGTGCCGTTTGAAGTGCGTTACCCGCCAGAATGGTTCCATGACCCGCAGGCGAAGCAGCCCGCAATGCAACCGATCGCGGTACCCTACGCCGACACCTGGGGCGCAATGGAAGAACTCCAACGCGCGGGTCTGGTGAAGCGCATCGGGGTTTGTAATCTCAACGTCTCCGCGCTGCGCGAAGTGCTCGCTTCGTGCTCAATCCGGCCTGCCGTGCACCAGATCGAGTTACACCCGTATCTCACGCAGTCGCGCCTAGTACGTTACTGCGCGCAGGAGAACATCGCGGTCACGGCCTTTTCGCCCCTCGGGGCGCCCTCTTATTTACCGCTGGGGATGGCGAGCCCCGCGGAAAATGTCCTCACTGATCCCGTGCTGACCCGCATCGCCACGGCCCATGGTCGTACCCCTGCGCAGATCGCGCTCCGTTGGGGCGTGCAACGCGGCTGCGCCGTCATCCCTAAAACCGCGTCACCCGCGCGCCTCACAGAAAACCTCGCGCTCTTTGATTTTTTGCTGAGCGCCGCCGAGATGAGTGCGATCGACGGTCTCGACCGCCACCGCCGCTTCAACGATCCCGGCCACTTTGGCGAAAAAGCGTTTAATACCTTTTACCCGATTTTCGATTAACCCCGTAACTAAAACCCGGCGTTGACCTCGCGTTACACCGCTCAACTTTAACCTCATGCCCTCGACCCTTACCCCTACCTCACCCGCCTCGTTGCTTAATCCTCGCCGCGAATTTCTGAAATCTAGCGCTCAGTTCGCCGCGGTCTCCGCGCTCGCCGGCGTGAGCTTACCCCACGTCCACGCGCAAGGCACTGACACGATCCAAGTCGCCTTGATCGGCTGCGGGGGTCGCGGCGCTGGCGCGGCCTCCAACGCCCTGTCGGTCAACACCGGCCCGGTCAAACTCGTCGCCATGGCTGATGTCTTTGCGCCGCGCTTGAAGACCGCCTATGACGCATTGAAGCGCAAACACGCCGCCAGTGTGGATGTGCCCGCCGAGCGCCAGTTCGTCGGCTTCGACGCCTACAAAAGCGCCATGGACTGCCTGCGGCCCGGCGACATCGCCATCTTCACTACGCCGCTTGCGTTTCGTTGGGTGCATTTCGCCTACGCTATCGCGAAAAACCTCAATGTATTCATGGAGAAGCCGCTCACGGCCGACGGCCCGACCTCCCGCCGGATGATCGAGTTGGGTGCGCAAGCCACCGCGAAAAACCTCAAAGTGGGGGTCGGCCTGATGTCGCGCCACAGCCGCGCGATGCAGGAGCTGCATCAGCGCATCGGTGACGGCCAGATCGGGGATGTGATCCTCATGCGCGGTTACCGTATGGCCGGCCCGCTCGCCTCCGCCTTCTCTGAAGCGAACCCCGGCCCGCTCACCGATCTGATGTATCAGATCAAGCGCTTCCACAGCTTTATCTGGCTGAGCGGCGGCTGTTACAGTGATTTCTACATCCATCACATCGATCACCTCTGTTGGATGAAAAATGCTTGGCCGGTCAAAGCCCAAGCGCTCGGTGGCCGCCACTACCGCCAAAGTCCTAAAGGCCAACGCTACATCGATCAAAATTTTGATTCCTACGCGGTCGAATACACCTTCGCCGACGGTGGAAAAATGCTCATGGATGGCCGCTGCGTCACCGGCTGTAACGACATGTATTTTAGCCACGTCCAAGGCAGTAAAGGGATGGCCGTCGCCGCGAAAAACGGCGACTGCGGTCTACCTTCCTCGATTTACTCGGGCCAACAGCCCGTGCCTGAGCGCATGCTGTGGAGCTCCGAGGTCGCGCCCGACGAGCGCGACCCTTACCAAAACGAGTGGAACGCCCTCACGCACGCCATTCGGCACGACACGCCGTTTAACGAAGTGAAGCGTGGCGTCGAAGCCAGCGTGGCGACCTCGATGGGCCGCTTCGCCGCGCATACCGGCCAAGAAATCACTTGGGATGCGTTTTTCAACAGCACCATCGAGCTCGCGCCCGGGGTGGACAAATTGACCCTCGATAGCGCCTCGCCGCTCATGCCCGACGCCCAAGGGATTTATCCGATCCCTGAGCCCGGCCGCAAACGCGACCGCGAATACTAAGCCGGCGGCGCCCAACCTCCTCCTAACCCCTTAAATTACCCCGCCATGAAGCTCACCCCTCCCAACCGCCGCTCATTTCTTAAAACCTCGGCCGTCCTACTGTCCGCACCGTTCATTTTACCGAGTCGGGTCTGGGCGGCCGAGAGTGCACCGAGCAAGCGGCTCACGGTGGGCTGCATCGGCATGGGCAAACAAATGGGCGGCCACTTGGGCAACTGTCTGGGTCGCGACGATATTGAGGTCCTGGCCGTGTGCGACGTCGACACGACGCGCCGCGAACACGCGAAAAAACGGGTCGACACCACCTATACCGCCAAAGCGGGCACCGCCTACCAAGGCTGCGCGGCGTACAACGATTTCCGCGAGCTGCTCGCGCGCAAAGACATTGATATTGTAATCATTGCGACGCCCGACCACTGGCACGCTTACATTGCGATTGCCGCGGTGCGGGCGGGCAAGGACGTCTATTGCGAAAAGCCGCTCACCTATAACGTGCATGAAGCCGTCGAGTTAGTAAAAGAGGTGCGCAAGGCGAACCGGGTGTTCCAGGTGGGTTCCCAACAGCGCTCCTCGAAGGAGTTTCGGGTTGCGGCCGAGTTGGTGCGCAACGGGGTCCTGGGCCGCGTTGATTCCATCCATGTTTCCTTTGGTGACCCGGCCAAGCCCTACACTCTGCCCGCCGAGACGATGGAGCCTGGCTTGGACTGGGATCGTTGGTGCGGCCCCGGCCCGCTCGTCGCTTACAACCCATCACTCAGCCCCCGCGGTATTCACAATAACTTTCCCGACTGGCGCCTGACCTGGGAATTTGGTGGCGGCATGATCACCGACTGGGGTGCACACCACATTGATATTTCCCAATGGGCGCTCAACGCGGATACCAGCGGTCCGGTCGAGGTCCGCGCCCCGCAAAATTGGGCCACCGCCAAACGCGGTGCGCAGTTGGTCTATGCCGACGGCACGGTGCTCACTCACGTCAAAGGCAAGGGCGTCTCATTCTACGGCACGGAGGGCACCTGCCACGTCAACCGCGGCAAATTCGAGCTGATTATGGGCGGCAAGACGGTCCATAAATTCTGGGACAAAGAAACGGAAAAAGATACGTCGATGGAACGGGAGGTTACACTGACCGAGCGGGAGTACCTGGCTAACGCCAAGGTGAAGCTGTATAACAGCAAGAGTCACTTCGAGGATTTCATCAGCTGCGTACGCTCGCGCCAACGTCCGATCTGTGATGTCGAGACCGGCGCCCGCAGTGCGATCGCCTGTCACGTCATGAATTTTGCCTACCACTACGGCGCTAACGCGAAGTGGAATCCGGAGAAAAATAAATTCGCGAGTGGCGGGAGCTCGAAGTGGCTCACCCGCGATCACTACCGCGGTGGCTGGGGGGTGTGAAGGTGACGCAACCTTCCATTACGTAAGTCCGGTGTTGATGACGCCTGCGTTTTACGTGCAGGCAGTTGCGGTCGCTCCATCGGCCCGAGGATGATGTTCGTTTGCCGAGCAACTTACGAGTGCTGCCAACGTAGTGTCCTGAACTTAATCCGGCCGAACGCTTCGGCGGCCTTCTCAAAGCGGCGGTGGCCAAGCGCCTGTATTCCTCGCTCCGCCGGCTCGAGGATCATCTGAGCGCCGCCGCTCCCCCTTGGTCCACACCCGTGGGCTCCGCTCACTAAGTGTGATGATTAGAAACTGACTGTGGTCGAGAGCGTGTAAGCGCGCGGTTGATTATCCAAGGTCGCGAGCATCGGCCCGTTGAAGCCGGTGGTCGGATTGGGCATCACGAGCAGGTTATA
>CAIQKQ010000220.1 GCA_903872425.1 uncultured Opitutia bacterium
AGTCCTGTTAGCTCATGGATGCTGACTTCAACCGCGAACATCCACGCCGCCATAAAGAAGATTTTCGACACATTAGACATGATTCAAAATTTGAATCTGCTTTTTGTGTCTTATAGTATTTTTTCGTGGCTATTCCGGATTGAATCTCACCCAAGCCCAAACGCCGCGTGGGCGACGCGCGCAGCCTCGTCTGCTTGGGCCTTGGCGATGACGACGGAGATTTTGATTTCCGATGTGCTGATGAGCTCAAGGTTGATGCCGGCCTTGGCGAGCGCGTCGAAGAGCGTCGCGGCGACGCCGCTGTGTGTCCGCATGCCAACGCCGACGACGGAGAGCTTAGCGATGCCTTCGTCCACGGCCACGTCGCCGCCGACTTCCTTGAGGACGGGCGCGAGCGTGCGCTGCGCTTTGGCCTGCTCGGTGAGCGGTACAGTAAAAGTGAGGTTGGCGAGGCCGCCGCGACCGACGTTCTGGACGATCATATCAACATTGATGTTGGCGTCGGCGAGGGCGCGGAAGACTTTGGCAGCAGTGCCGGGTTTGTCGGCAATGTTGCTGACGACGACCTTGGCCTGGTCCTTGTCTACGGCGACGCCGCGGACGACGACCTTTTCCATGTAGGCGACTTCTTGTTTCACGATGGTTCCTAGGTTGTTGTTAAATGATGAGCGGACTTCGAAAACGACGTTGTATTTGGCGGCAAACTCAACGGAGCGGGTCTGCATGACTTTTGAGCCTAACGAAGCGAGCTCGAGCATCTCGTCATAGGAGATTTCTTCGAGTTTCTTCGCGTTCTTCACAACTCGCGGATCGGCGGTGTAAACGCCGTCTACGTCGGTGTAGATCTCGCACTTGTCCGCCTGCACAGCAGCAGCGAGGGCAATGGCGGTGAGGTCGGAACCACCACGTCCGAGCGTAGTGACCTGGCCCTCTTCGTTGATGCCCTGAAAGCCGGCGACGATGACGACCTTGCCGGACTTAAGATCGGCAACGACGGGAGCGGCGTTGATCGTTTTGATCTTGGCCTTGGTGTGAACCTTGTCGGTGAAGATGCCGGCCTGCGCCCCGGTGTAGCTCACGGCGTCCACCCCGACCCCGTGCAGCGCCATGGCGGTGAGAGCGATGGTCTCCTGCTCGCCGACGGCGAGGAGCTGGTCCATCTCGCGTTCGCTCGGGTTTGCGCACAGGGCCTGGGCACGGGCAATCAGCTCGTTGGTGACGCCCGAGCGGGCAGAAACGACAACGACGAGCTCGTGGCCGGCGTCACGGACCGCTTTGATGCGTTGGGCGACGTTCTTGATGCGCTCGACGTCACCCACCGAGGTGCCGCCGTATTTTTGGACGATGCGTGCCATGCGTAGAAAGGTGTCTGATGACAGGATTCAGGAGCCGAAAGGCAAACCTGTTCAAAAGTCCGCAATGCGGAGGAGGAGAGGCGTGCCAAGCACGCTGCGGAGTTGTTTGAGCCGCGCGAGTGTGGCGTGAATAGCCCGCTCGTCGCTCGCGTGAGTTGTGAGCAGCAGAGTGGCGGCAGTGGGCCGCAAACCAGGGCGCTGCACCATGTCGGCGATGCTCACGCCGGCACGGGCCGTGGCGGTGGCAATCTGGGCGAGTACGCCCGGCTCGTCGCGTACGTCCAAACGCAAATAGTACCGACTGCGGATGCGCTCGGGCGGCGCGAATGGGATGCGAACAGCGGCAGGTGCGCTCACCGGAGCGCAGCCCTGTCCACGCCGGAGCAGCAGCGCGGCATCGGCAATGTCGCTGATGACGGCGCTGGCGGTCGCGTCTTGCCCGGCGCCGCGGCCGATGTAGGTGGTCTCGCCGACCACATCGCCGTTGACGGAAATGCCGTTGAACACGTCGTTGACGTTGGCAAGCACCTTAGTGAGTGGCAGCAACGTGGGGTGCACGCGCACGCTCAATTCGCCGTTGGCAAAATCGCGGGCAATGACAGCGAGCAGTTTGATGGCGTAGCCATGCTCGCGGGCGAACTGCAGGTCGGTCTGCGTGATGCGCGTGATGCCCTCGACGAGCATTTTCTCGGTCGGTACCCACGCGCCGTGCGCGAGGAAGGCAAGAATGCCGGCCTTGTGCGCGGTGTCCCAGCCCTCGACGTCAAGTGACTCGTCGGCCTCGGCATAACCGAGACGTTTGGCGTCGGCGAGGATGACCGGGTAGTCCAGTCCCTCGCGCTCCATGCGCGTGAGGATGTAATTACAGGTGCCGTTAAGAATGCCGTAGATGCGGCCGAAGCGGTTGGCGACGAGGCCCTCGCGCAGTGCCTTGATGATCGGGATGCCGCCGGCGACCGACGCCTCGAAGAAGAAATGCCCGCCGTGCTTTTGAGCGGCCGCAAAAATCTCCGGCCCGTGCGCGCAGAGCAGCGCCTTGTTGGCGGAGACGACCACCTTGCCTGCGCGCAGCGCCGCCAGTGTGACCTGCCGGGCCAATGTCGTGCCGCCGATGAGCTCGCACACAATGTGAACGGTGGGATCGGTGGCGACGGCGAGCGGATCAGTCGTGAGTTTGGCGGCGGTGACGCGAACGGTGCGCGCCTTGCGGAGGTCGCGCACGCTGGCGCGATGGAGATTGAGCCGCACACCGAGGCGCGACTCCAAGGCCGCGCGAGACCGGGCGAGGTGTTTCCACACGCCCTGCCCCACGGTGCCGAGACCGCAGATGCCGATGTTGATGACGGGAAGCTGACTCATGCCAAGGATGGAGGCTGGGGCGGCTCCGGTTTTTTCACAAACTTGTTTTCCGTACCATTTAGCAGGCGGCCGATGTTGGCCCGGTGACGAAAAATGACGAAAACCCCGATAACGACGGCCAAGCCTGTGAGCAGTGGTGGCTGGCCGAGGAGAAATGCCGCCACCGGTAGCGCCACCGCCGCAAGAATCGAGGCGAGCGAGACGTAGCGAAAGGAGTAGAACGACACCACCCACGCAGCCGCCGAGATCAGCAATGGAACTGGCATTAGCACAAGAAAGCCGCCTGAGGTGGTCGCAACGCCTTTGCCGCCACGAAATTTGGTGAAGCAGGAATAGCTGTGGCCGAGGAGGGCGGCGATTAGGCCTAGAATCGAAGCAGCCAATACGGTCGTATAAGAAATTGGCCGATAAACTTCCAAGATGATTTTCCCATCTGGATCTGTTCCGTGCCTTGAGAACAAAATTTCTGGGAGTACTAGCAGTGGCCAACCTGCTGCCATGAAGCCCTTCAGTGCATCCAGAAAAAACACATAATTACCCGGTCCCCTGCCCAACACACGACGGACATTAGTCGCGCCGGGATTTCTGCTACCTACTTCAAAAATGTTCACGCCCTTTGCCTTCGCCACGAGATAGCCGAAGGGTAGCGAGCCGAGCAGGTAGCCGATAGCGGCGGAGATGAAGAGCAGGATATACATGGGCTGGGTGTCAGCCGATTTTTGTAGCCGGGGTCGTTGACCCCGGTTTTTCCTGACCGGGGTCAGCGACCCCGGCTACAACCAAGCCCGGCCCATGCGCGCGCGCGCTCACAGCTGCACGAACTTCGCCAGCTTGATCGCAGGGTGGCCCTTAATCTCGGCGCGGGCCTTTTCGCTGGGCTCGGTGTCCACGCGGACGACGAGGAGCGCGCGGCCACCGGGCGCGAGGCGGGAGAGCGACATGTCGGCGATGTTGACGCCGTCTTTGCCGATGATAGTGCCAACGGTGCCGACCATGCCGGGCTGATCGTTGTTTTCGATCACCAGCAGCTTGCCTTCGGCGGCAACCTCGACCTCGCGGCCGTTGATGCCGACGATGCGCGGCTGGTTGCCGCGGCCGGTGAAAGTACCCTGGGCGGAACAGACCGAGCCATCAGCCGCGACGGCGGCGACCTCAATGAGGTCGGTGTAGCCGCTGTCCGTGCCGGACTTTACGACCTCGGCTTGGAGGCCAAGGCGCGCGAACGCGGCGGGCACATTGACGAAATTGACTTCAGAGCCACTGATGCGGTTGAGGAACCCGAGCTGGATAGAGCGGGTAACGACATTGACGTCGAGGTCGGCCACCTTGCCCCAGTAAGTGATGCGGAGGGTGGCGACCTGCTTGGGCCCGAGTTGCTGCACCAGCGTACCGAGCTTACGACCGAGGTCGAGGTAGGGCCCGAGGAGTTTTCGGGTGGCGGCGTCAATCGGCGGGAGGTTGACGGAGTTGCGGATGTCGCCGCCTTTGAGTACGTCGGCGATTTGTTCGGCGACCTCAATGCCCACGGACTCCTGCGCCTCAGCAGTCGAGGCTCCAAGGTGCGGAGTCAGGACAACATTGGGCAGGGAGCGCAACGGGCTGTCCTTGGCGAGCGGCTCGTCCTCGAACACGTCGAGGCCAGCGGCGGCGACCTGGCCGGACTTGAGCGCCTCGATGAGCGCAGCCTCCTTGATAATACCACCGCGGGCGCAGTTGAAAATACGGAGGCCCTTTTTGCATTTTGCGAACGCAGCCTCATCGATCATGTATTTCGTGTCGTCCGTGAGCGGCATGTGGACGGTAATATAATCCGACTGCCGGAGCAGCTCATCGAGGGTGACGCCCTCGACCTGCATGGCTTTGGCGCGGCTGGGCGAGAGGTAGGGATCATAGGCGAGCACGCGCATGCCGAAGGCCAGTGCGCGCTTGGCGACCTCGCCACCGATACGGCCGAGGCCGACGACGCCGAGGGTTTTCTTGAACAGCTCGATACCAGAGAAACTTTTGCGGTCCCACTCGCCGCGTTTCATCGAGGCTCCAGCCTGGGGCACGGGGCGCGCGCCGCAGAGCAGGTGGGTAAACGTGAGCTCGGCGGTGGCGATGGTGTTACCCGAAGGCGTATTCATCACGATCACGCCGCGCTCGGTGGCGGCGTCCACGTCTACGTTGTCCACCCCAACGCCGGCGCGGCCGACGACCTTGAGCTGCGGCGCGGCGGCGAAGACGGCGGCGGTGATCTTCGTCTCGGAGCGGACGGCGATGGCATGCACATCCTTGACCAGCTCGAGAATTTTTTCCGGTGAGGAGCCGTAGGCCTCCACGACTTCAAAGCCAGGCTGTTGGCGCAGATAGGCAACGCCCTTGGGTGAGATCTTGTCAGCGACGAGGATTTTCATGGGAAAAGGAGGACCAACGAAACAGTTCCGCTGGCGGGCAAGCAAGGAAAAGGTGAACTGAGCGGCGGACTGTTTGGCCTGACGCAGATCAGGCTTTTTCGCCAAAAGAGAACGTCCGTTTTCTCTCGGGCGGTTGAACATTTCCCTATCGACGCGCGGAAGCTGTGCGGCGTGACACAGGCAAATGTTAGCGCAGGTTTGCCGCCAAAAATTCCGGTGGCTTAGCAAGGTGCAGCGCGGGTAACTGACAATGATTGGCCTTGCCTCGACCGTTCCACCGCATGTCCTGGCCATACCCCCTCTCATTCATGGAATGGTATTACGCCGATGGCAATGAGCGTCGCGGCCCGGTGAACGACGCCCATCTCAAGCAACTCGAAAGCGCCGGTAAAATCGGTCCCGACACACTGGTCTGGAACGTCACGCTCGCGACCTGGCAGCCCTATCGCACCGTGGCGTCCGCGGAGCCGCCGCCGGTTCCGGCGCGCGAAGGCTGGCACCGTTGCATCATTCTTGGGCAGGAGTTTCCCGAAAACCAGATGGTAAAGACGGAGCACGGCTGGGTGTCGGCCGAAGCCAAAGACACCTATTACCAGTCGTTGCGCGAGGGTCTTGCCATTCCCGTGCACATCGGCGAAACTAACGCCCGGCGTGACGGGAAAAAATTCGTCGTGCCCGTCGACCACCCGAAACTGCCCGCACGTTGCGTGAAAACCAACGCGCCAGTCGCCGCGGGCGAGCAGAAGGAGAAGACGCTATATTGGTGCACGCCTTGGGTCTGGATTGCCATCGTGCTGATCCGCCTACTCGGACTGATCCTCTACCTCGTTCTGAGGAAAAAAGTGAAACTGGTTATCCCGCTCACGACTGTCGCACGGCGGAGCATCACGGTGGCCAACTGCATCGCCGCCGCCCTGATCTTTGTGGGTCTGTTCGTCTTGATTTATGGCATCGTTGACACAGTCAACCCCGCGGTCGCCATTGGCCCCCTGATGATGTTGGGCGGGCTGATCTACGCTTTGCTTAAAGGTCAGAACCTCCGTATTACCCGCATCCGCAACGGCGAAGCGTGGATCGCTGGGGCCGGACCGGAGTTCTTGGCCTCTTTGCCTACCTACAGGTGAATTTCCCTGCTGTAGTGCCATCACGACTCGTTCTAACACAGAAAAGCATCGCCCGCTGCGTCCCTTTCATATCTTTCGTGGCCTCCGTGGCGCCATCAACCGACCCTGTCTCCTCGCCCGCCGACCGCCTAGCCCGGCAGATGCGTTTCATCCTCGAAGTCGACCGGCTCAAGGAAGTCTTTCGCCAGTCGTTGCTCACTCAAAGCCGCCGCCGCGAGAATGACGCAGAGCATTCGTGGCACCTCGCCCTCATGGTGCTCGTGCTTGGCGAGCACGCTAATTTCCCGACGCTCGACCGACTGCGCGTGCTGCAGATGCTGCTGATCCATGACCTCGTGGAGATTGATGCAGGTGACACCTTTGCCTACGATGAGGCCGCACTCGCCGGCCAGCATGAGCGCGAGGCGCGCGGGGCCGAGCGTGTCTTCGGCCTACTACCCGCGGATCAAGCGGCGGAGTTCCGCGCGCTGTGGGATGAGTTTGAGGCGAAACGAACACCTGAGGCGAAGTTCGCCGCCGCGCTCGACCGTCTCCAGCCGATGCTACTCAACTCCCACACTGAAGGCGCGGCCTGGCGGAAGCACGGCGTAAAGCTAGCGCAAGTCCGCGTCAAGAACGCCCACATGGCCGACGGCTCCGCCGCGCTCTGGGACTACGCCGTAACTATGATTGAGTCGGCAGCGGCAGCGGGGCATCTGGAAAAATAAAGCCCAAATCATATCCGACTCCACGTCGGGGAAGTTATTGGCTGAGAGGCTGCCTTGGTTGCGGCACCGAGCAACGTAACACCGAGTAAGTCTCGGCGTATCGCAGGATTGCCGCAGACGCTCGGCCGACGCAGAAACTGGGCGTCAGACTTTCGGCGCGGCAGGAGTCGCCGCTGGCGCGGGGGTGTCAGTGACTTTTTTCAGAATGTCCATCCAGCGCTTCCAGCCGTCCTCACGGGCCTTTTTATTTGCTGCGTAGTTGGCTTTTTGAGCGTCGGTAGCGGTATCGGCAGGCGGAAGGTCGTCGCCAGCGCGCATGAAGCCGTGGCCAGCTCCGGCGTAGATGACGGGCTCGTAGGTTTTGCCGGCGGCTTTCATCGCCTCCGTCGCCGCGGGGATGCCGCCGTTGATCCGCATGTCGTTCTCCGCATAGAAGCCGTAGACCGGGGCCGTGATGCGGGCGATAGCTTCAGGCGCAGTTTGGGCTGAGCCGTAAAATACTAGCCCGGCCTTGATGGCCTTGTTATTGGTGGCAAAACGGAACGACTCACCGCCGCCCCAGCAGAAGCCGGCGACGACGACCTTGCCGTTGCTGCCGGGCTGCTTGGTAATGTAGTCCACCGCGGCCGTGAGATCAGCGGTCTTCTGATCGGCCGGGAGTTGATTAATTTTCTGGGAGATTTCCTGGCTGGTCAGCTCGCTCGTGCCGCCCCCTTTTGAACCCGTCCCCCAGAGCAAGTCGGGCGCAATGGCGATATACCCTGCGGCGGCTAGGTCGTCCACCAGCGCCTTGACCCAGTCGGAGTGACCGAAAATTTCGTGGATGACGAGAACCGTGGTGGCCTTATCCTTGACCTCAGGGTAGCCGACATAGGCACCAACCTTGCGGCCGTCGTGCTCCAACGTGACCCATTCGAGGTGACGCGGGGATTTCGCCACCCGGGCCGCCCAATGCGGGCTAGCCGGAGCGGCAGGGCCGCCGGGAGCGGCGGCGGTAAAGAAAAACGCGGTGCCGGCGGCGACAAGCACTGCGGCAGCGAAAGCCAATAGGAATGAGCGTTTCATGGGTGCAAAGGCTGGGGTGGATGGGTAAAAAACTGACCTGAGCGCAGCGGAGGTTTTGGTGGGTGTCAAACGCCGCGTGACGCTGCGACCGCGGGCCCCGGCTGCCGCGCGAGCTGGGTGAGCACGGCCTCGCCGATGGCGCGGAAGATTTTTGCGGCCTCGCCGCTAGGTGCAGTCACAACGACGGGCGCGCCAATGTCGCCGCCGGCCCGGATATCCGGGATCAGCGGCACCTGCCCCAGCAGGATGGTGCCGAGCGAGTCGGCGGTTTTTTGTCCGCCGCCTTCACCGAAGAGTGCGTGCTTGTTGCCCGCCGGATCGAGGAAGTAGCTCATGTTTTCGGCGATGCCGAGGAGCGGGACGTTGACCTTCTGAAACATCAGACCGCCCTTGCGCGCGACATTGGTCGCGGCAGGTTGCGGCGTGGTGACGAGCACCGCACCGTCGAGCGGGAGCGTCTGCACCAGCGAGAGCTGCGCGTCGCCAGTGCCAGGCGGCAGGTCCACGAGCAGGATGTCGAGCTCGCCCCAGCGCACGTTTTGAACGAACTGCTGAATCGTTTTCATAATCATCGGACCGCGCCAGACCACAGGCGTGTTGTCGTCGACGAGGAAGCCCATGCTCATCACTTTCACGCCGTGCTTTTCGAGAGGGATGATGGTGTTCTCTCCCTCGACGTTCGGGCGCTCGCCGTGCAGTCCGATCATAAGCGGCACACTGGGGCCATAGATGTCGCAGTCCATTAGGCCGACGCGCCCCGGCCGACCCGCTGCCGCGAGATGCTGGGCGAGGGCGCAGGCTAGGTTGACGGCAAATGTGCTCTTACCCACGCCGCCCTTGCCGGAAGCGATGGCGATTGCGTACTTGATCGCCTTCGGCGCACCGTTGTTGCCCGCAAGGTTTTGGTTTGCGCCGCCGACGGGGATGCCAGCGGCCTTGGGTGCGGTCACGGCAATCTCGACCGCCACTTCACGCACTCCCGGCAGCACGCTCAGGCACGCCACGATCTCGCGCTTGAGGTGGGTAGGGATTTTCGGATCAGCCGTTGTGAGCGCGAGCGCGACACGAGCGCGGCCGTCCGCAAACTCCAACGAGCGCACCAGCCCGAACGACACGATGTCGCGGCTGAAGCCAGGATACTTCACCTGCGCGAGGGCAATCTTGAGGTCGGCGGCAGTCATGGTTTGCGGAACAGGGAGAAAGTTTTAGACATGGAGGATTTGACGTTGTGAACTTCGGCCGGGCTGTAAATAGGAATGGGCGCAACGCCATCGCCCTCTCCACCCATGCGCCCACGTTTTTCCCGCCACTGGTTTCTCGTCCTGCTCTCCGCCACCCTCCTCGTTTTTGCCGCCACTGCGCGCGCCGCGACGCCGCCCGTAAATATCGGTGACGTGATCGTCACCACCAGCGAGCGGCCAATCAAGATCAGTGTCGCCGGGAGCACGGCCGACTTGAACGGCTTTGCCCGGCACGTGTTTGGCACCCATGGCCGCTACGCGGTCGTAACGGCGGCCGAGGCACAGTATGATCTGCGCTTCACGTCGGTCGCGCCCAAGCAGGTGCGCGTGGACGTGCGTAACCAAGCCGGTGTAGCCCTCTTCAGTCAGACGGCCGACGGCACGAGCGACCGCAACGCCCTGTTCCGCGCCGCCGACCTCGCCGTGAAGGCGACCAGCCGGCTCAATGGCTTCTTCGCCTCGCGCCTCGCGTTCGTCAGCACTCGCACAGGCAAGGACGACATCTACGTCGGCGATGTGTTTCTCAGCGAGGTGACGCCGATCACGGCAGACCACTCCGCCGTGCCTTCGCTGCGCTGGTCGCCAGACGGTGGCCGGCTTATTTTCACGAGCTATTACAAAAATAATCGACCAGACATCTACCTCCACGATCTCGCGACCGGTCGCACGGATGTGTTCGCCAGCCTCGAAGGCACCAACACCGGCGCGCGCTTCAGCCCCGACGGTCGGCAGGTCGCGATGGTACTCACCGGAGAGGGGCCATCGGAAATCTACGTCGGCGACCCGCAGGGCCGCACGCGCGTGCGTCTCACGCGCTCCGACACCATCAAATCCTCGCCCAGCTGGTCGCCAGACGGCTTACGCATTCTTTATTCCGGTGATCCCGGCCCGCAACTCAGGGTGATCTCAGCGGCGGGCGGCGCGCCGCAGACCATCGACATCGGCGGCCTTAGCTCCTACGCGGCCGAGCCGGACTGGAGTCGCGCCGACCCGGACAAAATCGCGTTCACCGTGCGTGCTGGGAAAAATTACCAAGTCGCCGTAGCCTCGGTCTCCGGCAGCAAGCCCGCAAAAATTGTTTCGGGCAAAATTCCCGTCACCGATGTACAGGAACCCGTATGGCTGGCCGACGGCCGCCACCTCATCTGCACCGCCAAGGCCGCCAACGTCCGCCTGCTCTACTTGCTCGACACCGAGACCGGCAAAGCCACGCGACTCGACCAGAGCGGTGCGTTCGGCGAAAGTTCGCGCGCCGACGTGTGGGGGCCGTAAGCAACCCCGACGAATTTTCAACCGCCGGGTGGGTGACAACGGCCACGTCGTCGTTTGCTCTGGGTGAGATCGCGGCAGCCCCAGCGAACTCACCCTGTCTTACTGGCGCGCCGGCATGACTTACATCGTTAGAAACACGAGCGCGACACGCCACTTCGGTAGTTAGGGAAAGTAAAATTCTCGTGACGCGCGCATCGACAAGTCGGTTCTAGCTGGGGTGGCTAAGTGGCGGGACAGACGAAACTTTTTGTCCGTGACGCAAAATCGTGCTCAACGGGGCTTTCCTTGTGTCGAGGTTTCCCCCACGCTGCCCGCGCATCCGACCTTCCGCTAATTTCTGCCGCCCATGAGCGAACAAAAAGATCTTCTCACCACCAACCGCAAGGCCCTCACAATCAACCTGGCCGACCGCATTTACGGCACCTTTGCCGAGATCGGTGCCGGGCAGGAGGTCGCGCGGGTGTTTTTCCAGGCCGGCGGCGCGTCGGGCACAATCGCGAAGACGATCTCGGCCTATGACATGACGTTCAGCGACGCGATCTACGGCAAGGCCCCGCGCTATGTCTCGCGCGAGCGGCTTGCGCTCATGCTCGACCACGAGTACGAACTGCTTATCGAGCGGCTCGCGGTACAGCGCGGCGAGCGCACGACGTTTTTCGTGTTTGCCGACACGGTGTCCACACGAAATTTCAAGGGCACCAATGAGTCCCACGGCTGGATGGGCATCCGGTTCCAGAGCGAGCCCGGAGGCCCGCCAAGCGACATCGTCCTCCATGTCCGCATGTGGGACAAGGACGCGCTACTCCAGCAACAGGCGCTCGGCATCGTCGGCACCAACCTCATCTACGGTGCCTTTAATTACCGCCACGAGCCCGGCCAATTCGTCGAGTCGCTCCTCGACAACCTCGGCCCTGAGCGCGTCGAGGTGGACATGCTAAAGTTCTCCGGCCCAGCGTTTCAGGATGTGGACAACCGCCTCATGTCGCTCCACCTTGTACGCCACGGCCTAACCAACGCTGTGATGTTTAGCCCAGGTGGCGAAGTACTCCAGCCCTCCGAAGTGCTCTACAAAAAACCCGTGCTGGTCGAACGCGGCAGCTTCCGCCCCGTCACCCATGTCAACGTGGACATGCTCAATTGCGCCACCGCACAGTTCGTGCAGGAGCCTGCCGTGAAGGGCAAAGACGTCGTCGTGCTCATGGAGATCACGATGAATAACCTCCTCATGGACGGCACGCTCGACGCACAGGACTTTCTCTCGCGTGTGGATCTGCTCGGCGACATCGGCCTCACGGTGCTCATTTCGAACTATCCCGAGTATTTCCGGCTTACGTCCTACTTCCGCCGTTACACCTCGGAGATGATCGGGGTCGCGATGGGCGTGAATAACCTCGTTGAAATTTTCAACGAAAAATATTATGAAAGCCTGCCCGGCGGCATTCTCGAGTCCTTTGGCCGGCTCTTCCGCAATTCCGTCCGCCTCTACATTTATCCCATGCGGCAGGAGGCCTACGACCGCTACGTCGCCACCGGTGTGACCGCCGGCGACAAAGGCGCCGCGCCCGCCCACGCATTTGCCGCCAACGTCCTCATCACGGCGAAGAACGTGCAGGTCTCCGAAAACCTGCAAAACCTCTACGCCCATCTGCTGGAAAACCACTATCTTGATAGCATCGTCGGCTTCGACCGTGACATCCTTGGTGTCTTCTCACGTGATGTGCTCCAGCGTATCAAGACTGGCGACGCTACGTGGGAAAACATGGTCCCAGCGCCCGTCGCCGCGGCGATTAAAAAGCGCCGACTCTTCGGGTACAGCGCGCCAGCCAAGTAAGCAAATCGCGCGGCTAAGATGCTGACCTCCCCTGCGGGGTTTTCAATCACGCCTTTCACCCCTGTGTCCCCGTGGTGACAACCATCTCCGCTGAACAAGTCCGCGCCGATTTCGACGACCCCGTTTCGGTCGCGCACTATGCGCGCGCCGCACATTTTTTGGGCCTGTGGGAATCTGAACGCGTTTTGATTGAACGCTTCTTTCACGACCGCTCATCCCCGTTATTGGAGGCCGGCTGCGGCGCGGGCCGCGCCACCCTCGGTCTCTGGGCACTGGGCTATCGCAACCTTACGGCCTTCGACTTCGCCGCCGAGCCGCTCGACCAGGCCCGTCACCTCGCCGCCGAACGTGGCGCGAGCGCCATCCGCTTTTTCGAGGCCGACGCGGTGGAGCTGGACAGTCGCACATTTCGCGGGGGGATGCGCGCTGAAAGCGTAACACCCCTTCCCGGCGGAGCAACCGCCTTCGCTGGCGCGCTCTTCCTGTTCAACGGCCTCATGCAAATACCCGGCCGGGCGCGCCGCCGCGCCGCGTTGCGCAGCCTGCGCGCGGTTTGCGCGCCAGGCGCGCCGTTGCTCTTCACCACCCACGACCGCGATCACTCGCCGTCCGAGCGGGCGATGTGGCGGCTGGAGGCCGCGCGTTGGGAACGCGGCGAGCGGGACACGCGCCTCGCCGAGTTTGGCGACCGTTACTTCGAGGACGAAGCCGGGCGAACCTTCATGCATTTGCCGAACCGCGCCGAAATTCTCGCTGATCTCGCCGCCTCCGATTGGACACCCGAGTTCGACGCGCTCCGCCGCGAAGTCGCCCGCGAATCGCGAGCCGTCCGGGACTTCTCCGACGAATGCCGTTTTTGGCTCGCGCGGAACGCGTGAGACTTGGCTCATCCCCCACCCCACGCAGGCTTGCACCCGGCGTTGTTTCCGACGTGAGTGGATCGGCTTTCTTTTCCCCATGAAAATCTCCGCGTTTCTTACCGCCAGATTCCTCGGAATGCTACTCTCCGTCGCCCCAGCCGTGGCCCAACCCACGGCCAACCCCGTTCCGCCACCCTCGGTCGCGGCCCCCGCGCAACCCAATCGCGGCGCCGCTCGCCGGGGCGGTGGGGGCGGTAACACTCAGCTCGTGGACGGCCGCGCGGTCAGTAACGACGCATTCTACAAGCTCGGCCCCGATTCGCAGCCGATGGACGGCGTACCCAAGGGCCACTTCGTGGGACCGCTCACGATTTCCACGCAAGTTTTTCCCGGCAATTTTCACACCTACTGGGTCTATGTGCCCGCGCAATACGACCCTGCCCAACCTACGCCCGTGATGATTTTTAACGACGGCCAGGCGTTCATGAAACAGCCCGGCGACCTGCAGGCGCACAACGTCCTCGACAACCTCATCTGGCGGCGAGAAATCCCGGTCATGCTCGGCGTGTTCATCAACCCCGCGCACTTGCCGACCGAGGCCGAACCGCCCTCACCCACCGGCGACTGGGGTGACCGCGGCACACGCCGCCCCGACGAATACAATCCACCGACCGACCTATACGCCCGCGTCATCTGCGACGAGCTGATGCCCGCGCTCAAACGAGACTTCAATATCTCGCCCGACCCCGATCTCCACGCCATCGCCGGCGCGAGCTCGGGCGGCTGCGCCGCCTTCGCCGTCGCTTGGTTCCGGCCCGATCAATTCCGTAAGGTCATCACTATTGTCGGCAGCTTCACGGACCTTAAAGGCGAGTACATTTATCCCGAGTTGGTCGCCGCGGCGGACAAGAAACCCATCCGTATTTTTATGCAGGATGGTCGCAACGACAACCGCACGACCAACCTCAACCGTGACTGGTTTTACCAAAACGTGCGGCTGATGAACGCGCTCACCCGGAAGGGCTACGAGGTCAATTACGCTTGGGGCATGAACAACCACGGCCAGAAAATGGGCGGCGCGATCCTGCCCGAGATGATGCGCTGGCTCTGGCGCGACCAGCCCGTTGATCCGAATCCCTCCAACCCCGTCGAGCGCGCCTTTCGCGCCCCGGCCGCGCCCAATATCGCGCTGCCCGCCACTACGGCACCAATCGCGCCCGGAGCATGACTTTCAAGTGTCCCATGCGCACAGAGGCGGCGCGCGTTATTTCCTGAAATGCGCGTCGGCACGGCGCTGAAGCTCGTCGTTTGATAAATTTTCACGCCGGGTGGCGAGCCACCAGTAGTTGCCGTTGGTATCCACGACGCCGCCCATGCGGTCGCCGTGGTGCTGATCGGCGGGCTGCATCACCGGGGCCGCGCCCGCCGCCACAGCCGAGCGGAACATCGCGTCGCAATCGGCGAAATAGAGAAACAGCGAGCAAGGCATCGCTTTCCACTGGCCGTTGGCGTCGGCCAGCATGACGGGCGAATTGCCGACCCGAATCTCAGCGTGCGCCACCGAGCCGTCGGGGCGCCGGACGCGGCGAACCTCTGACGCGCCGAATGCATGCTGCGCAAACTCAATTAGCGCGGTCGCGTTGGCCACGACGAGATAAGGTGTGACGGTATGATAGCCTGGAGGAATAGGCGATGGAGTCATGCAACGACGTTTGACCGGAGCGGATGCGAGGTCAAAACTAAGAACAGGCGAGGGGAAGGTTTAATCCACGCTTAAACACCCCTTTAGGCCCGCGTGCGGCACCCTTGGGAACTACACCCACCCTCCCCGAGACCTGTGCCGCAGCCCAATATCCCCTTAACCCACTCCGCAACGGACCCAGTGTGAACGCCTGCCACGTCCGCCCTCGATAGTTTCCCCCGCCGAAATGAGTCTTGGCGTCACGCGGCGGAACGAGGCATAAGGAATGCGTCGCGTCCCCCCCATGCTCGCCTGCCGCCATCTTACTGTCCGACCGCGCCCCGGCGCGCCTCCTCTCGTCCATGCGGCGACGGCGCAGTTTACAGCTGGTGGGTTGCACGCGCTCATCGGGCCTTCGGGCTGCGGCAAGACGACCTTGCTCAAGGGCATCCTGGGCATCCTACCAGCTGAGGGGGAGATTTTTCTGCGCGGGCGGCGCGTGGCGGTGACCGAGGCTTTGCTGCGCGAGGTGGCGTTTGCACCGCAGTTCAGCCTCGCTCATGGCAAACTCACGGTGGATGAATCGCTGGCGTTTGCGCTGCGGCTTAACCAAGACTCGGCAACCGCCGCCGGCGGTCGGCGCATCGACGAACTGTTAGCGCTGGTCGGCCTCTCCGACCGGCGCGGCACGCTGGTGGAAAAGCTAAGCGGAGGCCAACTACGGCGACTCGGACTGGCGCTGGAACTGACGACCGACCCGGCGTGCCTGCTGTGCGACGAAGTGACGAGTGGCCTCGACCCGCGCTCGGAGGACCAGATTCTGGCGGTGCTGCGCGAGCTCGTGGCCGCACAGGGCCGCACCGCCGTGTGCGTGATCCACAATCTCGCCAAGCTCCCACTCTTCGACACAGTGACGGTCGTGTATGAAGGCAAGGTGGTGTTTCAAGGCCCGCTGGACGCGATGCTCGCGCACTTCGATCTCAGCGACGCGCTCACCCTCTACGATCGGTTGAACGAGCTACCGCCGGCCCACTGGCGGGCGGCGTGGGAGCAAACCAGAGGCGCACCGCCTAAGATTGAGGCGGACGAGCGCGAGCCGGCCACCGCGCGCCGCTCGCCACCCGCGACGGGCACGCAACTAGTGACTTTGCTCGCGCGGCGCTGGCGGCTGCTCACCCGCGATCGCGGCCAGCTGTGGCTGACGCTCGCGATCACGGTCGGCTTCCCCTGCCTGGTGGTGATCTTTGCGCTGCGTGGACTGCCGCAGATGAAAACGCTCGCGCTCGACCAGTCGGGCCAGGGCGTGCTAACAGCGCTAGCGGAACGCACGGCCTTCGCGCGCGAACAACTGAAGACCGGCACCCTCGTTTCAGGGCTGATCATTTTCCAAGTCATCCTGCTGTGCCTAATGGGGGAGCAACAACGGTGCTCGTGAAATTGCTGGCGAGCGCGCGCTCTACGAGAAGGAGCGGATGGCCGGGCTACGGCCGGCCGCCTATGCATGGTCGAAGTTGGTGTTTGCCGCACTGCTTGGCGCGGCGCAGGGCGCGTGGATGACGTTTTTCGTCAAAACCATCTGCCAGTTCCCTGGCGCGTGGGGCGCGCAGTTCCTCGTCCTCGGCGGCACCTGCGCGGCGATGAGTGTGGTGTGTCTCGGCCTGTCGGCGCTGCTGACGTCGCCAGAGAAAGCATCGCTGCTCTCGATTTACCTCGTGGGCTTCCAACTGCCGCTGTCGGGCGTGGTGCTGGCATTGCCGACGGCCATCGCTTGGCTCGTGCGGCCGCTCATCACGACGTATTGGGGCTGGATAGGCTACCTCAAGCCGATGGGCGAGGCCGACAACGCCAGCCTCTACACCGCTGTGCAACGCGTAGGTGAGGACAAGGACTGGTGGTATGTCGCACCAGGATGGGCGCTGGCGGTACTGGCGGCGCATTTTTTGGTCGGCGCGGGGCTGGTCTTTTGGGGTTGCCAAAAAAAGCGTTGGCCGTAGCTTGCAGCCCCAACCCACCAGCGCATGTCTGCCTTCTACCTCCTGTCCTTCGCGCGCGCCCAGGCTTTGCTTTTTCCCCTGGCCGTTTTGTCTCTCGGCCTCGCCGCCGCCGGCTGCAGTCGAGGCGAACCGTTCCCAATCGCCGACTACCGGAAGGCCCCGCAGAACATGGGTGGCAACCATTATGTCCTAGAAGCTGAGGTGGAGTCGCAAATCAAGGGTCAGGAAAACGTGGGGCGCTTCATCACGGTGCGTCCGCTCAACGACAAGGAGAAAGGCCGCGTCGCTGTCTTCGTCCCAGACGCGCTCGGGGTGAATCTCATCCCCACGCAACACTACCGCTTTGAGCTCGCCGTCCGCACCGGCGGCCTTCTCTACGTCAGCCAGCTCAAAAAAATCTGACCATGCACTCGCGCGCCCCCTTCCCCACCCTGCTGCTCGCCCTCGCGCTCGTTCCCTCGCTCGCGCCGGCCGCCGCACCGGCCGGTCGCGGCGCAGGCGGCATTTTTGCCGGCCGCGGACTGCCTGGGGTCGTCACGGATGCGGCGCGCAACGCCGCCGATGCATTCGGTACCGCCCCGGCCAAAGCCGCCCCCGATGTAGCCAGCGCCGCCGGGAAGGCCGCCCAACAAACCACCACCAATGCCACCAGCAACCAGAGCAACAGCCTAGAGAGCAATACGCTCCTCACGATCATCAACAAGGCCTTCGACACCGACAGCGGCGACATGATTGACCCCGAGAACGGCACGATGCGGTGGAAGGGGCACACTTACGAGCTCGGCCAAATGCGGATTTTTCGCAGTCGTTTCGAGCGCTACCTCGCGCTCACGCCGACGCCGGACCAGCAGCAATACCAAACACTCATTGACCAAGTCTTCGCCCGCCTTGCCACCAACAACCCCAACGGCGGCTCCGAAGAAAACATGAAACAGGCGTGGCAACTCCTCTTTCAGGCTGCTGAATTCGAGGCCGACGCCGGCACCGCGCTAGACGTGGCCAACCAAGTGTTCAACACTTGGCGTATCGAACACGAAAAAGATGCCCAACGCATCGCGCAAACCGAGCAGGAGCGCCTACGGGACCGGCAGCAGCGTAATGTCGCCTACGACGCTAACGTCACCGCCCGTGAAACCCGTAATAGCGCAATGGATGCCACCTCGCAGGCGGCACTCCTCAATCCATCCAGCTTGGCCCCAAAAGGCAGCGTTGACGGCAGCATTGACAACTCTGGCGCCACCCTGACCGGCATCACCGTAGTCAACGGTACCACTGAAACCAGCTCAAGCAACACATCCCGAAATGGCGGCAGCGGGGGAAACCGCGGGAGCGGCAACCGCAACGGAGGATACGGTGTGAACCTGAATCAGACCGTCTCCTCCACCATCGGCGTGGGCACCCAATTGATGAACGCCAGCCAACTGGTCAAAACTGAGGCCAAAATCGCCGCCATCCAGACTTCACAGGCACTCACTGTCACCGCCGCCAAGGTTCAATTCCAAGGTCATATTATCAGCCTCTTTCTCCAACGTAAGTTTCAGCACGCCATCATTGCCGCCGGCTTTTACCGTTTTATTTTCAAGGGCTCCGCACAGGATCTCGACAAGCAATTCACCAAGACCCTTGCCGATTTTCTCCCCGGCGGGGGCGATGTGCCGTTCACGGTCGGCATGATCGAGAACCTCTCCCGTGAGGCACTCAACGAGGTCAAGCAGGGCATGGCCGCCGTCCGCGCTAATTTCGGCGACCAGCAACTCATGGCCGCACTCCAACGCCTCGAGGAGGCGTTCTTCCTCGGTGAATTTCTTGGCGATGTCTCGCAGCTCGAGAAGGACAAGCGCCAGAAGCTCTATGCGCTCTACCTGAAAATTGACTCAGCCCGAAAACTCGCCGACCTGAAAGACTACGAGGGCATCATCAAACTCAACGACGAGATCGGCGGTCTCACCAACGACTTCCGCTCTTCCGAGGTCACGGCCGCCGCGCACGCCGCCCAGCAAATGAGTCGGCTCGCACTCGCCGGGGCCAAGCAGGCGGCATCAATGGGCGACTTTGACCACGCCCAGTCCTTACTGGAAAAGGCCTCTGGCATCTGGCCGCTCAATCCCGACATCGCGGCCTACGGTAACGGGGTCTCCGCGAACGCCAGCATCACCAGCCAAGCCGCCGTGGTGTTCGATGACGCCTACCAGCACAAGGAATACCGCCGCATCTACGAGCGCCAGCAGGAGCTCGCCGTTGGGCTGGCTACCGATGCGCAGCGCGGCCTGAAGTTCAAGGAAGTCATCGAGCGTATGGGCCAGGTTGAGCTCGCGCTCGCGCAGGCGCGTGAGGCTGTCAGCCGCAACAGCCCCGCCGTCGCGTGGGATATGCTCACCGTCGCCAACGATCTCGTCGCCAACGACAACGTCGTCAACCAGCTCCGAGCCGAGGTCGCCCCCCGCGCCGCCGATTACGTCGCACTCGCCGACAAGGCCCAGCGAGCCGAGGAGCGCGGCGACGACGCCACCAGCCTCAGCCACTATCTCGCGTTACAGGATCTCAATCCCACCAGCCCAGTCGCACTCAACGGCATTGAGCGCGTGACGACCAAGCTCCTCGCCCGGCTGGCCGACGAAAAAAACAGCTCGGTTGCCGGGAAAAAATGAAACCGGCGAATCGCAGCAAGCGCCCGCCGCCCCGTCCGTCTCCGCACCCGCCTTTCGTCCGGGCCGCCGCCGCCGGTATAGCTATGTTCGCCAGCGGCCACGCCCCGGCCGCACCATCCCCGGCCGCACCTACGGCGACAGCCACGGTCGGCGTAACGCCGGGTGCGAAGATTGAAAGCAAGCCTGCCCCTTCGCCCGCGGTAGCTGCTACCGCTGCCCCGGTGCCTGCAGCTTGGCCGAAGGATTTTCAACTCACCATCGCGTTCGATATCGGAGCTCCGTCAGTGCCCGCCAAGGCCTACCGGCCCTATGTCGCGTTTTGGATCCAGGATGCCGAAGGCTACCTGGTTCGCACGCTCGGCGTGCTCGGCAACGACTCGCGTTTCAACAGCCATCTCACCGGTTGGCGACGTGCCGGTGGTTATTTCGTCTACAACAGTCCGGTCACCCGCGCGACCCGGCCCAGCGGCATTTATACCCTCACGTGGGACGGCCGCGACGACTACGGCCTCCCGCTGCCGAAGGGTACTTACACGGTCTGGGTCGAGCTCGTCCGCGAGGAGGGCCGCCACACGCAAACCTCCGCGACCATCGTCTGCGACGACGCGCCTCACAGTGTTGAACTCGCGGCCACCGTCGAGTCCGGCGCCTCCAAAATCACCTATGGCCCCAAGCCTACCACGCCCTCGGCCAGTGTTGCCGTTACCCAAGCGGTCGCCCCGGCCGTGCCGCCGGCATTTCCCAGCCGGCCGTAATGCTCCGGTAATCTTCGCTCCGCCATAATGCGTACCGACGTCACCTCCGCGTAACTCCGGCCCGTTTGCGCCGTCAATTTCTCTACCATCACACCCCATGTCTTCGTCCCCCGCCCGCCACCATCTCGTCCGCACCGCCGCCGCCAGCCTCACCGCCCTAGCCGGCGCGGAATCGGCCGCCGCCACGATGCCCCCGACATTTGCCGCCGATACCACCGGCCCGACCGCCACACGCACCGCCGACCTCACACGCTTTGATTTCGCGCGCGACGGCGTGCTTGGCACGTCGTTTGACCTCGCGGTCGAAACCGTACGACCGCGTGACGCCGCCCAGGTCGAGCAGGCCGTACTCGCCGAGATTGAGCGCCTGAGCGCCATCCTCAGCACCTATGATCCCGCGAGCGAAATCAGCCGCGTCTCACTCGGCGCGGCCGTCGAATCGCCCGAGCTGGCCGAGTTGCTCGCGGCCTATGCCACTTGGTCCACTCACACCGATGGCGCGCTCGACGTGCGCCTCGCGCACGTCACCCGTCTCTGGCGCGAAGCCGCACAGACCGGCCGCGCGCCCACCGCCGCCGCGCTCCGCGCCGCGCTCGACCAGCCCGGTGCGCTCAATGTGGACGCGCTCGGCAAGGGCTTTATCATTGACCGTGCCGTCGCGGTCGCCCGCCGCCTCGCGCCTGCCGGCCTGCTTAATATCGGTGGCGATCTTCGCGCGTGGGGCGATGTCATCTGGCCGGTCGGCGTGGCCGATCCGCGCGAGCCGGCCGACAACGCCGCGCCGCTCGCCATCTTCGGCCTGCGCGACGCCGCCGTCGCCACCAGCGGCGGCTACGCGCGTTTCACCACCATCGCTGGCGAAAATTATTCCCACCTCATTGATCCGCGCACGCTCACGCCTGCCACGTGCCTCGCCAGCGCCACGGTCATCGCGGCGGACTGCCTCACAGCCAACGCGCTCTCGACCGCTGGCTGCTTGCTCGACGCCGCGCGCACCCTCGCCCTCGCCGCACATCACGGCTCTACCGGCCAGCTCGTGATCGCGGCCGACGGCCAGCAGTTTCGCGCCGGCTTGCTTGCCACCTCCGCTCCGGCAGCCCCCGCTGTGCCCGCCCCGGCCGTTGCCACCCAAACCGCGGCCCCCGCGCCAGCCGCTACGACGAGCGCCCCGGCCGCTGGCCAGGCAGCCGCCGTCGCGGCATGGCCGAAAGATTTCCAAGCTACCATTAATTTAAACATCGGCTCGACGGCCGCCACTCCCAGTGGCTCCACTGGACCGGGCGGCGCCTTCGGCGGTCCGGCTGGCGGTCGTGGCGGCCCGGGTGGTCCCGGCGGACGTGGCTTCGGCGGGCGTGGTGGCCCCGGCGGCGGCAAACGCGCCTACGTTGCCATCTGGATCGAGAACGCCGACCACAAGCTTGTCCGCACCCTCGCGGTGCTCGGCGACAACTCCCGCTATGTGCCGGAGCTCTCCGCGTGGTTTGCGACCGTCGGCCGGCCCGACCTCCGCTCCATTCGCTCCGTCACTCGCGCCACGCGCCCCAACGGCCTGTTCTCCATCGCGTGGGACGGTCTCGCTGACACCGGCCAGCCCGTTCCACAAGGCACCTACACAGTGAAGATCGAGATCAACCGCGAGCACGGCCGCCGCGCCCTGATCAGCGCGCTCCTTTCCTGCGACGGCGAGCCTCACACCGTGGATCTCGCTGCGAGCGTCGAGAGCGACGCCTCAAAAATCGAATATGGTCCCAAGGCCGCCAGCACACCCGTAACGCCGCCGCCCGCGCCGACGCCGCTGCCCTTGCGCGGCATTCCGCAGGCCCCGTGAATCGGGCCGCTGGGACAGAAGCCGTGAGGCTTTGGCTCCCTGCGAATCGCTCATGCGTTCCGCCACCAAGCGGAGTCGCTCGCCACCAGCCGCCGAAAGCGTCTCGAAGGCAATGTGCTCCACCTTTAACCTCGTTTCTTCCCTGTGCATCCCGTCAACCGCAAGATCCTCCACCTTTCCCGCACGCTCCACATCTACCTCACGATGCTGGGCGTGTTTGTCATGCTGCTCTTCGGCGTCACCGGCTTCACCGTCAATCATGAGGACTGGTTTCGTGCCACCACGCCGCGTGTGAACGAGACGACGGCGCAAGCACCGCTCGACCTCGTCGCCAAAAAAGACGGGCTTCATCTCGTCGAGTACCTCCGTCAAAGCCAGCGTATCACTGCCGCGCTGACCGGCTTCGACGAGCTCGACGACAAGTTCTCGATCGGCTTCAAATCGCCCGACCAGATATGGGAGATCGAAATAGACAAAGCCACCGGCGCGACACGCGTCCACGAGGAGACGTTTAACGTTTTCGCGCTGATCAACAATCTTCACCGCGGCCGCTACTCCGGCGCGACGTGGCACTGGGTGATCGATATCAGCGCGATCCTCATCGTGCTCGCGTGTGTGACCGGTTTCATCCTCTGGCTCGCTCTCCCCAAACGCCGGCTGTTTGGTATTATGGTGTTGATGCTCGGCACCCTTGGTACCCTGCTCACCTATTGGGCGCTCGTGCCGGGCTCCGACGTGAAGCAGGAGTCACCGTCTGCGGCCTCTGCCGAAAAATAAAACCCGAACATTCAGGGGACTTGATACCTAGTGGGGTTGAGCACGTCATACAACTTCCATGTCACTCGTGATTGACGAGTGGTAAACAAACCAGAACGAGCGCATCGCGGCTCCTGTGCTGAAATCAGTTGTGGGCGGTGTGCGTTCACCCCGCCCACATTTTCAATTCCACCGGCCCCACCGTAGGCGCCTCACGCCGCCACGATCTTGATGCTCTTCACCTCAAGGCGTTCGATAGGCGTGCTGCGCTCTGGGCCGCTTGTCGGCACGGTGGCGAGGCGCTCCAGCACGTCATCGCCCGCGCTCAGCTGGCCAAACGCCGTGTATTGCCGGTCGAGAAACTTTGCGTCACCGTGGCAGATAAAAAACTGGCAGCCGGCCGAGTCGGGTGCCGACGAGCGCGCCATCGAGACGACGCCGCGCACATGGGATTTGGCGTTAAACTCCGCCTTGAGCTTGTAGCCGGGGTCGCCGGTGCCGGGCATCCCGCGCGCGCCAGCCTTCGTGTTGGGGCAGCCCCCCTGAACCATGAAGCCCTTGATGACGCGGTGAAACGCCGTGCCATCGTAGAAACCCTCACGCGCGAGCTTCTTGAAATTCTCGACGGTCTTCGGCGCGACGTCGGGCCAGAAGGCGATGGTGAGGTCGCCATAGCCCGTGCTGATGACGGCGACTTCGGCGGCGGCAGTTTTTGGCGTGGCGGATTTGGCGGCAGGTGTGCTCATGGAGCTGCCGAGCGTCCGGCCCGCGCGGCATTGTTCAACCAAAAACTCCGGCCACCGACAGCCTAGCGTTTAGCGCCACACCAGCCACAACAGCGCGAGCGCGAGCAGCAGCGCCAGCGCGGCGAGAGCGAATTTCTCGCGTTTGGTCACGCCGAATATCATGGCGGTGGGATGGTGAGGCCGAGCGGTTGCAGCCGAGCGAAGAGTTCGGTGAGGATCGGCTCGGCGGCGATTGTGTCCCACGGCCGATTGCTCGATACGCGCACGAAAAGCTGTTCCCCCGAGGTGTGGAAGCCGTGCCGCCACACGAGGCCGAGCAGTTCGCGCGGCGAAAGTGGGTTAATCTGCTCGATCGGCCGACCGGCGTTGAGGTGCCAAAACCACGTGTGCTGCGGGAAGCCATCGCGGTCTTTGAAGAAGAGATAGGTGGGCGCGGGTAGTGCGCGGCCGGCGACGACCAGCGAAGCCGTGCGCGAGGCCGTGGGCTGCTGCACCCAGCCGCTGCCTGGCCAACACGCCTCTGGCGTGTGCGACTCGACCAAACTCACCGGCACCGCGCCGGCCGGCCACCACGCGAGATACAGGGTGATCTGCACGAGGCCGTCGGGCGTCTCGCGCACGTAGTCGCGCTGCATGAGATGGTCGGTCTCGAGCGTGGCGGTGAAACGGTGTAGGTCCGTCTGCCGCGTCGCCCAGCCGGCCGGCGGGGTGGGCAGGATGTTCCCCAAGTCGGGTGCGACGGCGGCCGATGTGTCGGTGCGCGGTCCGTGGGTATTGAAAATAAACAACAGGACCAGCGTCGCCGCCAGAGCCAGCCCGCCCGGCAGCAGCCAGCGGTCCGCGCCGGCTGTCCGTGTTAGCGGCGCGGTGGCAGGCGGCGCAGCAGGCGCCCGTGTTTCCAAGAGCATCGCCAGCCCGCCGAGTAGCGCGGCCGTCACCCCGAGCACGGCGAAGCCCGTCCAGTCGTGCCAGGCGCCGGTGATGTCTGTGCCGGCGTTGGCGAGCAGCGTGAGCGTAAGCGAGCGGAGTACATTCATTCCTAGGGCAAGCGGGACGGCTAGCGCGAGCAGCAACAACCGTGCTGCCGGCCGCCGCACAAGTGTCGCCGAGAAAAAAATCCCCGCCACGACGCACGCCACGAGGCTTCGCACTCCGCTGCATGCTTCCTCGACGCCAACGCTCGTGCGCGCGAGCGTGATGACGTTGCCGTCCTGCACTGCCGGCACGCCGAGGAGGTTTAATGCATGCAGCACCACGCCCGTCACCCAGAGCTGCAGCGAACCCGTGAGCCGCGTGTAAGTACCGGGCGGGATCGGCGCACTCAGCGGCCATAGCGCCAGCGCCGCGAACGCGGGCCAGTTGAGCGGGATTACGCGCACCCGCTCGTCCGCCAGCCCAAGCAAAGCCGCTAGTAGGAACCACGCAAGCGCCACGGCCAGCACGAAACCCACGAGCGCGTTGGACCAGTCGAGTGCAACCGCGTATAGCCCCCCCGTCGCGAGCAATGCCAGTCCCGCCGCCAGTGCTAGCGCCGTCGCCGCCGTGCTCCATACCGACGACGACAGCCAGCGCCACGGCCCGCGCGCGCGCGCCTCGTGCAAGAGCACGACGAACAGCACCGGCGTGAAAATCGCATGCGAGAGATCGGGATTGTGCCGCCACTGGTGCCAGAACAGTGCATAAAACGCCGCCGCCAACAGCCCAGCTAGCACGAGTGTCGCCACCGTAGCCGCACCTGGGCGCGGCGCCACGGCGGGCAGGATGGGCGTGACGGCGGCGTTGGGCATGACGACAACTGCAAACAAACGCGTGACCACACCGACTGGCAAGGACGGCCTGCGCGATTAGGCCGCTCCTGGCTGGGGCGCAGGCTGGTCGCCTCCCTCATCTGCCGCTGGGAAGTCGCGAAGTGCCACACCCCGGCCGCCCAGACTCACGACGACGCGCTGGCGTAACGGCGCAAGCCGCGATGGAACACCCACACCGCGACAACAAACCAACCGGCCGCCGCCGCCACGATCCCCGCCGCCCACCACGGCTCAAAGCCGTGCAGCAGCAGCCGCGCTGGCGCGTTGCTCACCACCACGGCCGGCAGCAGCCACACAAAGATAAACCCCGTGATGCGGCCAAACGCCTCCTTCGGCAGCCGCGCAAATTCCGTGAGCGTAAAGTAGCCGCCCTCGACACCTTGCGCGTTCGTCAGCCAGAACACAGACGAAACCGAGATAACGAGGATGCTGTAATGGATGATCAGCCCGCACCCCACCATGAGCGCGTAGAGCGCGAGGTCGGCCGCGCCCGGATGCAGGCCGAGCTGGTGTGCCGACCAAATGACGACGCCCAGCGCGACGAACGAATTGATGAAGCCGTCGGGGTCAATCTTGCGCGTCGTGGCCATGAACATGACGTTGCCCGGCTGCGCGAGAAAGAAATCGAAATGCCCACTGCGGACGTTGCGCCCCATCTCAAAGATACTGCTCCAGAAAAACCCCATCAAAAAACGTTGAATAAGCATCGCGGTGCCGACGAGCAGCGTCATCTCGTGCTGGTTCCAGCCGGCAATGGTATCCGTGTGCTGGTAGATAACGGAAATCGTAAATAAGTTAACCGACATCCAGAACAGCTCAACGAGCGCCCAGACGAAAAAATCGCCGCGAAACATCAGCGTCCGTACGACGGAATAGCGAGCGCAGGCGAGCCAGATGCGAAGATAGTTCATGACGGACCCATGGGTGGAGCGCTGAGCAAACCCCGCGCACAGCCTAGGGCAAATGCTAATCTCCGACGCGGAGTGCCCGCGTCACTTCAGCCCTGATCAGGGGATGGGCACAAACTCCTGCTTGCCTTCGCTGTCGAGAATAATGACGCCGATGGGCTGGCTGTTGGCATCGTAGACCAGCTTACCTTTTTTTCCTGGGGCCACAGCAACCTGCGCCGTGGGCGTGGCCGGTGGCGGTGCGGTGCCGCCGGAGAGTTGAGGGGCAAAGATGGATGTGGACTGGTTGGCGTAGACCGCGGGCTCGGCCATCACGACCACTTGTTGCACCGGCGGCACTACAATACACTCGGCCAGCACCACACCTGTGGGTGAGGATTGGTAAGCAATAACCGCGCCGGGCGGCACGCGCCGCACTAACACCACCGGCTCGCCACGCGGCCCGGCGACCACCAGCGCGACGTTTTGCGGCAGTGCCTCGGCCACGAAATAACCGGGTGGCACGGCAGACACCAGCGCCACCCCAGGCTGCACCGTGTAAAGCACCGTGCGGGTTGGTAGGTCGAGCGCTCTCGCCAGCTCGACACTCGTCAACTCGCCCAGTCCCCACACCAGGGCATTCACCGAGGGTCGTAACATCAGGTCGAGTAAGCTCTCCCGTCTTTCGATGAACCGGCCGACCGGCGCGCCACGCACCAAACCAAACTCCACCCGTTTCGGCCCCTCGAAAAACCGCGGGCCTGAGCGGGAGTTTTCAATCACCACCCGCAGGTCGCGGCGCGGCAGCTGGTCATCGCGGCGCAACGACCCTGACTGGGCGTTAAGAGCGGCACTAGCGACCATTAAGACCACGATCCCGAGGCCAGAAACAAGCGGGCGACGGGCAAAAATTGGGCGAGGAGACGTGGTTTTCATCAAGGCTGGGGGATGCTAGCGCGAAGCGAGCGCTGCGCGCCCTAACCGCGCGAGTCACGTTCACTCCTACTAGGCTTCAGACCTTGAATGACGAAACATGTTCCCCTTCAAATCACCGTCCCGGCCGGCACGATGCCACCCTTGGGGACGACGAGCACGCCATCGCGGATGATGATGCCGTGGGCGTAGGTGCCGTCGGGTTTGCCGGCCGGCGAGAGACGAACGCCGTCACCCAGACGCGCGTTTTTATCAATGATCGAGTGATGAATGATGCAATTGCGGCCAACTCCGATGAGGGGGAGACCGCCGGTAACGCCCGCCTGCTGCTGCGTCGCGGTCTCGTAGTGGTCGGCGCCCATCAACACCACGTCCTCCAAGCTTGAGCCTTCACCCACGTGGGCACGCGCACCGAGCACACAGCGTTTGAGCGTCGAGTTGGTGATGATTGAGCCGTCACCGATGACGGCGTGGTCAATATCGCACTTGTTGAGCTTCGATGCCGGGAGGTAGCGGTCCTCGGTGTAGACGGGCGCGTCGGGATCAAAAAAGTCAAACGGCGGCAGCGGGTTCGTCAGGGCGAGATTAGCCTCGAAAAACGCGCGCACCGTGCCGATATCCTCCCAGTAGCCCTCGAAAATATGGGCGTGGAGTTTCTTTTTACCGAGCAGGCCGGGGATGATCTCCTTGCCGAAATCTTTCTCGGTCCCGGCGAGGGCATCGGCCAGTACGGCGCGGTTGAACACGTAGATACCCATGGAGGCGAGGCAGTGTGGCTCGTCGTGCGGACCGTGCAGGCCAGCCTCCAGCGCGGGACCGACCACGAGGCTCGCGATCACAGTCGGATCTTTCGGCTTCTCGACGAAGCGGGCAATGGAGAGGTCGTCGTTGACCTGCATCAGACCAAGGCCCTCGACCTTGGAGACGGGAAACGGCGTCGCCGCGACGGTGACGTCGGCACCACTGGCGATGTGCTCGGCGATGATTTTCCGGAAATCCATCCGATAGAGCTGGTCGCCCGAGAGGATGAGCACGTAGTCGTGGGGAAAATTGCGGAGATGCTGGAGATTGCGGCGGACCGCGTCGGCCGTGCCCTGATACCAGTCCGAGGTCTTTTCGGTCTGCTCGGCGGAGAGAATTTCAACGAAACCACCACCAAACGGGTCGAAGTGGTAGGCATTCTGGATATGCCGGTGGATTGAGGCGGTGTGAAACTGCGTGAGCACGAAGATGCGGTTGATCTCCGAGTTAATGCAGTTGCTGATCGGGATGTCCACGAGGCGGTATTTGCCGGCGAGCGGCACGGCGGGCTTGCAGCGTTCCGCTGTTAGCGGGTGCAGACGCGTGCCGCGCCCGCCGCCCATCACCACCGCTAGGACTTGTTTTTGGATGCTCATCAGGTTTTGGTCTATTACCTTGCGCCACGTTTGGGCGAGCGCGTAGTTTCGCCAGCCAAAAGCGTCGGTCATCAATCCAATTTTTGCCTATGTGTGGAATCGTCGGCTATGTCGGCCGCCAAAAGGCCGCCACTCTCCTCATCGAGGGCCTGAAGCGCCTCGAATACCGCGGCTATGACTCCGCCGGCCTCGCCGTGCTCCAAAACGGCGGCATCGAACTCGCCAAAAAAACCGGCCGCGTCGAAAGCCTCGTCAAGGAGGCGAAGAAGCACCATTTCACCGGCACGACGGGCATCAGCCACACGCGCTGGGCCACCCACGGCGGCGTGACCGACGCCAACGCCCACCCACACGTCAGCAGCGACGGCAAATTCGCCCTAGTCCACAACGGCGTGATCGAGAACTACGCCACGATCAAAAAATTCCTCGCCGGCCAGGGTTACACGTTCCTCTCTGAGACCGACACCGAAGTACTCTGCAACCTCATCGCCTACCACCACGTGAAAGAGCCGGCGGCCGACGGCGAAAGCCGTTTCGTGGAGAGTGTTCGCAAGGCTCTGTTGCATGTCGAGGGGGCCTACGGCATCGCGGTCATCTGCACCGAGGCGCCAGGAGAGCTAGTCGCCGCGCGCAAAGGCTCGCCCCTCATCCTCGGCGTGGGCGACAACGAGTTTATTGTCGCTTCCGACGTAGCCGCGCTCATCAGCCACACGCAGAATGTCGTCTACTTGAAAGACGGCGAGGTCGTCCACATCACTCAGAAGGAGTTCTCCATCTCCACACTCGACCAAGAGGACGTTTCCCCCGTCGTGGACCGTGTCACCTGGGACATCGAGGCCGCGTCGCTCAACGGCTACGCGCATTTCATGGAGAAGGAGATTTTCGAGCAGCCCGCCGCCCTCGAAAGCGCCATGGGCGGACGCTTCTCCGAGGACGGCAGTACCGCGAAATTCGGCGCGCCTAACTTAGATCCCATCGAACTGCCGGATGACCGCCTTGTGAATATGGCCGCACACGACAATATCTGCGCCCTGCTTGCGCGCATCATG
>CAIQKQ010000221.1 GCA_903872425.1 uncultured Opitutia bacterium
AGGTCATATTTAAAGAAAGAAGACTAGAGTTGGGACACAGGAGGCAGTCGTCGAAAACTGAGCCTAAAGATTCGAATCTTCGCAATCCTCATGTAGCTTGTCGCGGGATTTGAGCAAGGGGGCGGCACGGTTGAGGAACTCCTGCAGGGTAATGCAGTGAAACGGGACGTAACAAGCCTCAGTGCGTACATCGCATCGACCCGATCGGTCTTGAACGCCGAAAGCAGTATGCCCGCGTGGATTGGGATTGACCCAACCGATACCACTCCAATGTTTGGCAGCCAACCATACGGAGGGCGAAATCAGTTCGCCCGTTTTTCTCGCTTCGTCCCCACTTCGCGCTCGCAGTGGGGATCTGGGGTCTCGGAATGACCGCGAGCGTCAGCGGCGAGGCAGTGCATTCCAACCAGCGGCCATACTCCGTGACCGTGGCACCGGGCAGTACCGTCTTCAGCGACGCGGTCGGATTTGCATTTGAAAGTGACGAGGCCGACTTCAGCTCTTTCGGGCTAGTTGGCACCGGCGCGCCAGAGACCATCCGCACGGGCACCATCAGCCTACTGTTCACGGCCGATCCTGGGTTTGCATTCACCTCCGCCAGCCTCGATTTCGATGATATCGGTTGGCTCAACGCGTCGTTTGGTGGACACTACTTGCATACGGGCAGCTGGACGATCTCAGCCGGCACCTACGTCGGCGACGCATCGGGTACGATCACCCGAAGTTCACTCTGTCGTCGCAGTCTAGGTAATTTTCATGGCCGCCGATATGGGGTGTTGTCCTACAAGCCTGCGGCTCCAGATCCTTTGTCTGCCAAATCCACGGACTCTTTTTCTACGCCGATGTCCAATATCCCCTAATCGAGACCAGCTTAGGCTAGTGGAAAATACCTTGCGCAAGTTGGGACGCGCCATAGCGTCCGCCCCTCACTCGTTTCACGTCCCCATCGTCTAGCCTGGCCTAGGACGCCTCCCTTTCACGGAGAGAACCCGGGTTCGAATCCCGGTGGGGACGCCAGTTTTTAACCGAATTCCGGCTTGGGTCTCAACCCCAGCTCACCCGGATAGACTCGGGTGATCGTAAGGCTCTCGCCAACAAATTGGGTGCGCCCGATTGACTTGATCGTATCATGCAAGACTGGTCGCCGTGGGCGAAGCTCGACCCGCAATGCAAGGTCGTGTTCAGCGGCCCAGCGACCGGCGTCGGGGCATCGTTTTCCTGGGCAGGGAACAACAAAGTCGGCGCGGGCAGCATGACGAGTATCGCCAGTCGCCCGGCCGATCTGCTCGAGTTCCGGTTGGAATTTCTCCGGCCGATGAAGGCGACTAACACCGCCCGCTTTGTGCTTCAGCCCGAGGCTGGCGGCACCGCGGTCATCTGGAGCATGGAGGGCAAAAACAATCTGGTCGGCAAAGCCTTCGGCCTAATCGTGGACTGCGACAAGATGATCGGCAAAGATTTCGAAAAAGGTCTCGCTAGCCTGAAGACGCTGGCCGAGGCGGCGGCGAAATAAACAGTTCCTTTCCCCACCCCGTTCACACGGCGGGTTTCTGAAAACAGAAGGAGCGATACGACATCTCGCCGGACTTGACCGCCGCATGAATGCGCGAGCCTTGGACGCCGGCGAAATCGCGCCCCAGCGCGTGTAACCATTTTGGCAGATGTCGCACGATGAGCTCCGTCGAGCGGGCGGAGTTCTGTTCCAAACCGCGCAATACCTCCGGGTTGATAATTCGCGTACGGCACCGGGTCAGCGGTGCGACGGTGAGCGCAGCTTCCCACGGCGCGATCCCCTCGGGGAAACGGAAATCGGCGTAGAGAAAAAATCCGCCGGGCCGCAGCACCCGCGCAACCTCGGCGAGGAAGCGCGGAAAGTCCGGGTAACAGTGCGACGCCTCGACGTTGACGACCGCGTCGAAGGTGGCGTCAGCGAAAGGGAGGTTTTGCGCATCACCTGGCAGGAACGACAGGCCGTCCACGCGATGGCGTTGCTGGCAGAAGGCGATGCCGACAGGATTGAGATCGAGGCCGGTGTAGCTTTGCGGGCGCAGCGTGCGTGTCAGGTAAGAAGCCCCGCCGCCGTGGCCGCAGCTCACCTCCAAAACCTTTTTCCCGCGCAGGTCGGCCTGCGTGGCGACGTGGTGGTAAAGCTGGATGCAGGCGCGGTTCGGTTCGTCGGTCGGGTCGAGTGGCAGCGCGGCTGGCGGCTCCTCGACGAAGGCGTAGTTGAGAAATAGCACCTCGTCGCCCGCGCGCAGGCGGCGCGTGAGATACGGATACCAAAATTTCCAGATCGCTTGGCGGATCGGGCCGAAGGAGAGGAGATGGTCTACGAGGGGCATCGAGCGGGAATGCTGGCGACCGAATTCAGAGAACTGAGCAGCAGTACCCCCATCAGCCCGCCGGTTTCACGCGCCCACCAGCGGTTTGTTGTTGCCGGATGACGCGAGCAATCTCCAGCAGCCCCAGCGGGCCAAAGATCCAGAGCACTTGCACGGGGAAAAGTTTTCGCGCGTAAATCTGGTGGTAGACCGCGAGCGCAGCGGCGACATACACGAGGCGATGGAGATTTTTCCAGCGCCGACCGCCGAGCCGGCGGATGAGCGCGTTGACGCTGGTGACGGCGAGCACGAGCAAAATTGTGAACGCCACGAGTCCGGCCACGATGAAAAATTTCGGTTGCTCGAAGGCATCGTGGATAAGCGTGCGGAAGCCGCCTTCATGCATGAGATAGGCTGTGAGGTGTAGCAGTGCGTAAGCAAAGCTTGCTACCCCGACGAGTCGGCGATGGCGGTTGAGAGCGAAGGCCACACCCCAGCGGGGAAACAACACACGCAGCGGCGTGAAGGTGAGCACCGTCGCCAGCAGTACGCACGCGATGAACCCGAGGTGGTGGAGGATGAGCTTAAGCGGGTCGGCCCCGGCGGCCGGACTGCGCGTTACCAACAGCGGCCACAGCGGCCATAAGCCCGGTAGGATAAGCAGCGTCCAGATGACGGGCTTGGAGCGGAGTAATTTTTCGAGAAAGACCACGACAGGTTGAAGCTGGGCCTCACGAAAGCAGGAAGCGACGGAGAACACAATCGCGGCCCGTCACCGGGTGGGCTAGATTTCGTACCGTGATTTCCTGTGGGCCAGTTTAACTTCTGCCTCAGAAGTTTTTCGCCAAATCCAAGCCCTTGTAGAGCGAGGCGACCTCTTTCTCATAACCATTGAACATCAGCGTGGCCTGCCGGCTGGCGAAAAATCCGCCCCCGATGATTTGCTCGCTCGCCTGCGACCAGCGCGGATGATCCACCTTCGGATTCACGTTGGCATAGAAGCCATATTCGTTCGCGGCCATCGCCTGCCAGGTGTTCTTCGGCTGCGTGGCGGTAAACTCGATTTTCACCACGGACTTGATGTTTTTGAAGCCGTATTTCCACGGCGTTACGAGGCGGATGGGCGCGCCATTCTGGTTGGGCAGCGGCTTGCCAAACAGTCCCGTCGCCATGAACGCCAGCTCGTGGGTCGCCTCGTCGAGCCGCAGCCCCTCAACGTAGGGATATTCGAGGTTGCCTTGCCGCTGGCCGATGGCGCTCTTCGGGTCGTTGAACGAGGTAAGCTTAAGATATTTCGCCTCGGGCTTCGGGTCGGCCAGCGCGACGAGCTTCGCTAGCGGAAAACCGTCCCACGGGATAACCATGCTCCACGCCTCGACGCAACGGAAGCGGTAGATGCGCTCCTCGAGGCCGCCGATTTTTTTCACGAGGTCATTCACGTCGAACTTTGCCGGCTGATTCACGAGACCAGCCAGCTCGATTGTCCAGGGATCGGTCTTCCAGCCTTTGTTGGCGTTGACCTTCGGTTCGTCTTTACCGGTGCCGAATTCGTAAAAATTGTTGTAGACGGTGACGTATTCCTCGGCCGTGGGTTTGAGCTTAGCCGCCGGGTAAAGAGGATTCTCTTTCGACGGGAAACCCGCCGTCGCCCCGAACAACGCGCCCGGCCGCGCGAGCGCTGCCCCCGCTAGGCCGACGCCGAGCGTCCGCAAAAATTCGCGGCGCGGCCGTGCGTGGTAAAGTGCCTCAGGCGTGACGGTGGAGGCGGAGATTTCCCAAGATTTCGGCGAACGGATGAGCATGGCGGGGAGAGGTGGAGCAGAGGCCAAAGTGGCCTGACTGATGTGAGAGGCAACTGCGGAGTGTTTTATTCCAGCAGTGGTAACCACCGCTGGCCGCAGGCCGATGCGATTCGGTAAACGCCAAGGTGCGAAGCGGCCAAAATTGTGCAAAGTTTTTACCCCGGCCCGACGTGATTTTTCCATTTCGTAGCTTCGTGCTTAATCGGTGCTTAAACCTCGCCAAGATTGTGCTCGGCAAGCCCGCGCGCATCTGGAAAGGTAGAGGACGCGCTGTGCGCACATCATGCCCCTTTGGGAATATAAACACATCACCAGCGGCCCCCATGGCTTCGCCACGCCGGCTTTGCTCGAGGCCCATCTCAACCAGCTCGGCAAAGACGAGTGGGAGATCATCCATTATCAGACGCTGCCCACCAACGCCCTCGCTTTTAACGGCGTCGCCCGCCGGCCTACCACCCGCGAGTGGACGCTCGAGGACGCTGCGGCCGCGGCCGCTAAAGCCGAGGCCGACAAGCTCCGTGCCGAATTCGCGGCGAAGTTCCAAGCCGCGTCCGCGCCGGCCACCCCGGAGGACACCAAGCCCGCCCGCCTCGATACCGAGGCTGGTCAAGGCGACGGTCTCCGACGCCTCCGTGACACCGAACGGGACGACGATCCCGAGGCCCTCGCCGACGAGGCCGCTGGCGATGACTGGGCCAACCTCGGCGAAAGCGAGGAAGAGCTGCCCTCGTTCTTTGACGCCATCAAGCCCCACCTCCGTCGCAACCAGCGCGGCCCCGGGCAGTCCGTCGCCATTGATTATCTCGCCAAGCGTTGGGAGCAGCCCGAGGCCGACCTCGTCGGCGCGCTAATCGAGTGCGGCTTCGTGATTCCCGAAACCGAGGATAGCGCACCCGAATATCTCGAATTCGACGGCGACTTGCACTGGTTGAACCGCAACCAGCGCGGCCAACTCTTCCTCAACGTCCGCGAAAAACCGCGCCCGGCTTTCCGCATCGCCGCCGTCGCCAAGAAGCTCGATCCGACCGACCCCGCTGCCATCGCCCTTGGCGAGGAACACGCCGCCGAGATCGCTGCCCGCCAAAAAGCCGCTGAAGAACGCGCCGCCCGCCAAGCCGAGGCCGACGCCCGTCGCGCCGAAGCCGCGGCGAAACGCGAGGCCGCGCTCGCTGCCCGCGCCCAGGACCCTGCGGCCGCCGGAGTGTTTGTGCCCAGCGGCTCTACCGCCGACCCCGCCACCCCGTCTGAACCGCTCCCAACTGGCGAGGAGTTGCTCGCCAAAATTCGCCCATTTATGCGTCCGAACCGGCGCGGCCCCGGCTGGTCAGGCAGCACGACCTTCCTCGCCCGGGCGCTGCATTGCTCCGAGGCCGACCTCGTCGCCGCGCTCGCCGCGCTTGGCCTAGTTGCCAGCGAAAATCCCAGCGACAAACCCACGCCCACGGACATTGGCGGCTACGCCTACTGGCTCAATCGCGACAGCCGCGGCGGCGTCTGGATCAACGGCCTCGAACGCCGCGACAACCAGCCGCCAGTTGCCGGTCCCATCGGTCAGGAAACGCTTCCACCGGCCGCCCCTTCGGAAGCCACCGCCGTCGTTTCCGCTCCCGTTGAAACACCCGCCGAGCCAGCGGCTGATCCATCTGCCGTTGAGTCCGAGGACCCCAAGGCCAAGCCCGCAAAAAAACCCGGCCGCCTCAGCCGACTGGCCAGCCGCCTGCGCTCGCGCTCCTGAACGCTTAGTCTGGGCTCCGTGCGCTTGTTCGCGCTTGAGTATAGCGCCTACCACGTGACGGCACCTGCCCGTTGATGCGAGCCAGGTGTCTGCCCGTGGACGCCGTGCTCACCGCCGGCGTGCCACCAGTGAAAAATGTGCCGCCGCGCGCGCTTGGAATACCGTCGGCTGCTCAAACGGCCAGGGATCGCCCGGCGCAAGCCGCCAGTCCGCATGCTCCCGCAGCACGGCCTCCACCGCGCGGAAATAAGGCTCGTGATCCGTGCGAAAATAAAACGGCGTGCCGGGCGCAGCCCGCGCCGCGATTTCGCGCAAAAAATTTTCCTGCAGCAGCCGGTGCTTGTGGTGACGGCGTTTCGGCCACGGATCGGGAAACAGCACGAAGACGGCCGCTAACGTCGCGTCCGTCGGCAATGCCTCAAGAAACAGCCGCGCCTCGGTCCGCACGAAATAGAGGTTACTCAGCCGCGCGCGCTCCTGTTTCCGCACCGCCCGTCGGATGCGGTCGAGTTCCGTGTCCACGCCCACACACTGTGCGTCGCGATGCGCCGCCGCGTAGGCCGTGAGAAAATGCCCGTGGCCACAGCCGACCTCCCACACCAGCTGGGCGCCCGCCGGGACGAAGGCCGCCAGCTCCGCACGCACCGCCTCGCGCCGCGCGTCCAGCTCAGCGCGATGCGCCACGACGGCCGGCGTAGGCGGGTCGGTTTCGATAACATTTTCGGTCGGCCCCATGCGCAAGCAGTAGCCGTTGCACAGCTGTGAGCAAGCCGTTGCCGCGCTGTGGCAGAATTTGGCTCAACCGCCAGCGGCCGCCATCGCCCTTTCCCAAGCGCACGCCCTGCTCACCGCAGGGAAAACGAAGCGTTGACGGTGGCCGTGATGGTTTTTTCGGC
>CAIQKQ010000222.1 GCA_903872425.1 uncultured Opitutia bacterium
CCTTCTTCGCCGCCCTTGAGCAGGCCGTCGCGATAATCGAGGCGCAGGTCGCCTTTCTGCTTCTTAGCGTCGTGGCATTACCGGCAAAGCCGCTGCCAATCTCGAAGCCTTTTGTCGCGGGGAGCGAGAGCATGGCCTTGGCGAGGTCAGCCTCGAGGCGGTCGAACACCGGCTCGCCCAGCCCAGGGGGTACACCGCGCACGCGGCAGGTGATCACGCCGCCGACGGAATCGCCGTCGGTGCGGGCCTCTTTGATGCGCGCGATCATCGCGGCAGCGGTGGCAGGGTGCGGGCAGCGCACGGCATTGGCCTCGACTTCGGCGAGCGTGGGAAACGCTTCCAGCGCCTCTGCCGGCGCGGCGAGATCGTGGATGCGAGTGACGAAGGCCCGCACCTCCACCGGCCCACCATGCCGCTCCGCGCCACCTAGGGTGAGGATTTTTTTGGCGATGGCCCCGGCCGCCACTCGGCCGACCGTCTCACGGGCTGAACTGCGGCCACCGCCGCGGTGGTCGCGGATGCCATATTTGGCCTGATAAGTATAATCCGCGTGAGATGGGCGAAATTTTTCGCGCATTTCATCATAAGCGCCGGGGCGCTGATCAGCGTTGCGGACGAGGAGCGAAATCGGCGCGCCCGTCGTGCGGCCCTCGAAGATGCCAGACAAAATTTCCACGGTGTCCAATTCGTGGCGTGGGGTGGTGATGTCGCTCTGCCCCGGGCGTCGGCGATCGAGATCAGCCTGAATTTCCGCCGCCATGATGGGCAGACGGGGAGGGCAGCCGTCGAGCACCGCGCCGACGGCCGGGCCGTGGCTCTCGCCCCAGGTGGTGACGCGCAGGAGGTGGCCGAAGGTATTGGGCATTACCTAGGAGGGTTGGCGGAGGGGTGGGCGCGGGCAAGTTACAAAATCTGCGAATCGCCGGAAACATTGCGCGCTCTTCCGCCGTCATTGACCGCACATCACTATTTACAAACTCGCCCGGCTCCCTTTTTCTGACCCACTTAATTTCTCGCCTAACCCCGTCTTTACCGGCACCCTCTTTACTTATGCGTCTCCTCCGCTTGCTCCCCGTCCTCGCCCTTGTCGCCCTCTTTCCGTTGCTCGCTCGCGCCGCCACCGGAGTTGCCGCGCCGGTGATCCCGGCCGCTCCCTCCGGCCCGCCGCAGACCATCAATAAACTTAATCTGCGCGACGCGCCCGTGCAAATGGTGCTCGACCTACTGGAGCAGTGGACGGGCAAAATCGTCCTCCGCCCACAGAGCCTGCAGGCTGCCGTCGTCACCATCAACATCCCCAGCCCGGTCTCGCTGGACGAGGCGATTCAGGCCGTCCTCAGCGTGCTCCAGATCAACGGCGTTGGCGTCGTCCCTATGGGGGAGAAATTTTTAGTGGTGCTCAACACCGGCGCGGCCAACGGCACGGTGTCCCGTGCTGCCCCGGAGCTGATCACCGGTTCATCCCTAGGCCTGTCGGCGAGTAGCCGGGTGGTGATGAAAATCTTCGAGCTTAATTTCCAGACCTCTCAGGCCGTGGTGCAACAGGTCACCAACCTGCTCACGCAGGGTCTCGGTCAGGCTGTCGCCATTCCCAACAGCAACGTCTTCTATGTCACTGACACCCTAGCCAATGTCCAGCGCGTCGAGACCTTGGTCAACAGCTTCGACCGGCCGACGGGCTCGAAGGTCGAAACCGTTTTCATCAAGCTGAAAAACGCACAGGCCTCGGCGATGCAACAGAGTCTGGCCGGCGTGCTCCAACAAGGACCGTTGGCGCCATTCGCGCAAAATCTCTCGCTCTATGCCGACACCCGTACCAACCAGCTCCTCATTACCGGTGTTAAAGAGCAGTTCGATGTGATCAACAAGCTCGTCGAGGGTCTCGACAAGGAAGATATCCCCAACACCCAAGTCCGAACCTTCAAGCTCAAGACCGCCACGGCCAACTCGGTATCACAGACGCTCACCACCCTTATCCAAAATTCTCAAAACGCCGCCGCGCAGATCACCAACCAGCGCGGAGTGGGCGCAAACCAGCGCGGCGCGGGTGCGAATGGCGGAGCTGCTGGCGGCGCGGCCGGCGGCCGCGCTGCGGGTGCGGCTGGTACCGGTGCGGCCGGCGCGGCAGCCGGTGGAGCCGCTGGCGGCGCGGCGGTGGCGGCCGGTGCACCGGCCGGCGGCGGTGTGGCGACGGGCGCAAGCGGCGGCTCGCCAACTGATTTCAGCTCCTACCTGACTTTCGTACCCGACACCCGGAACAACGCCATCATTGCCCAAGGCACTCCGGGTGACCTAACGATTCTTGAAAAGTTGATCAACAGCATGGATTCGCCGCTGCCCCAGGTGCGAATTGAGGTCGTCATCGTGGACGTGTCGCTCAACGACCAGTTTGACAGCGGCATCAGTGCACTCGGACTTGAGATAAAGAACGACCGACTGGTCGGTATCAGCGGCAGCGCCACAGGCCTCACACTCGGGGGGAGCGGGACGAGTTCGGCGACTTCGACCACGTTCGCCCGTTTGCTCGACCCCACCAAGATCGTGAGCAACACTGGCCTCACGGCCATCGTCAATCTGGCCACCACCCCGCGCAAATCGGACGCTAGAATCGTTTCTTCGCCCACAATTCGCACGATGCACAACAGCACGGCGACCATCTTCGTGGGTGAAAACCGTTCGTTTGCCAACGGCTCGGTCAATGGTGGCACAAACGGCGGGACCACGACGACCTTTCAGCAATTACCCATCGGTGTGACCCTGACCGTCACGCCGCTGATTGGCTCGGATGGCACCGTGCAGATGACCATTCAGCAAAACGTCAGTGATTTTGCCGGTAACGACACCAACGGCCAGCCTATCACCACTTCCCGCACCACCAGCTCGACCATTGCCTGCAAGAGTGGCGAGATTCTGGTATTGGGCGGTTTGCAGCGCGTCAGCAACGACAAATCTACCAGCATGCTCGGGGGTGTTCCTCTGCTGGGGGATTTCCTAGGGGGGCGGCATACGGGCCAGACGCGCAATGATTTGATTTTCTTTGTGCGCCCGACGGTCACCAAGGACAATGATCTTACCTCTGTAGAGTCGGCCAAGGAGATTAATAGTCTATCTAAGGAAGTAAAATCTACCGTGGAGGAAATGCTCGACGTGAAGCCGGCGGCCCCGACTCCCGCCCAGCCACCTACCACCAATATCGCGCCATCCACCGGACCGGCCGCACCTCCCCGGCCGGTTCCCAACGGCACGCGTCGTCCTAACTGATTTTTCCACACCATGCCCGCCGTCACGATGGACACCGCGCTGCCGGCCGAGTTGGCCGAGCGCCTCGACGAAGAGAAACGCCAGGCCGTTGCCG
>CAIQKQ010000223.1 GCA_903872425.1 uncultured Opitutia bacterium
AGCCACCACGACCTCGATTCGCGCGGCTTCCGCTGGATCAACTGCAACGACGCCACCCACAGCACCATCGCTTACCTGCGGCTCGACGAATTTGAGCGCGTGATTTTCGCCATCGTCGGCAACTACACGCCGGTTATCCGCCACGCCCACCGTGTCGGGGTGCCGCGCGGCGGTTTTTGGCAAGAGGTCATCAACACCAACAGCCAGTATTACGGCGGCAGCGGCCTCGGTAATGATGGCGGCAAACATACCGAGCATGTCTCCGCTGACGGCCATGGCCAGAGCCTCGTCCTCACGCTACCCCCACTGAGCACAAGCATTTTCAAGTGGACGGCAGAGGGCTAAAGACCTCTTCAAGCACAAAGCATAAGGGTGATGTTAGTACCTCACCACGACCTGCTGTCCTCGGCAGACTGGTAGTAGTCTATACTAGGGCCGAGTAATGCCAACAACGGGTCGGTTAGACGGGTGAGCTCTGCACAGATTTCCGGCGCGAGCGGCGTCTGCACGGCGCTAACGTTGGCCTCAAGCTGGGCACGGTTGCGCGCGCCGACCAGCGTGCAAGTGATCGCCGGATTGGCGACGGCCCACGCGAGCGCGAGGTCACCGAGCGGTCGGCCGGCGGCCGCCGCCACCTTGCGCAGCGCGTGGAGTGTGGCGAGCGTTTCCGCCTCGCAGCCGGGGCCACCATGTCGCGCGCCGGGCCGGTCACCGCGAAAATGCCGCGTGCGAACCCGTACGGGCGGCAGTTCGTCAAAGCTATCGAACCGTCCCGAAAGTAGCCCCTGTGCGAGTACGAAATAGCCCAACACGCCCAGCCCGTGCCGCACGCACGTCGGCAGTACCTCGCGCTCAATGGCGCGAGCGAGCAGATTGTAGGGCAGTTCGTTCAGCGCGAGTGGCACCCCAACGGCACACGCCTCGGCCATCTGTGCGACGCCGAAGTTGCTCACCCCAATCTGTCGAATTTTCCCCTCGTGCCGTAACTCGTCCAACGCATGCAACGCTTCGCCGATCGAGGGCGGGTGGGCCAGCCGGTGCGAGTCATCGGTGTAGTGGCGCAACGCGCTGGCGTTGAGCGGCCAGTGGATTAAGTACAGGTCAATATGGTCGGTGCCGAGGCGCGTAAGGCTGTCCTCGCAATGGCGGCGCACCTCGGCCGGGTAGCAATGGTCAGGCTGGATTTTCGTACAGATGATCGCGGCGTCGCGCCGACCGCGTAACGCCGTGCCTAGCGCACGCTCACTGGCGCCGGCATTGTAGGTTTCCGCCGTGTCGAAAAAATTAACCCCGAGATCAAGCGCGCCGCCCACGACCTCGTCCACGTCGCGCTGGCTTTGCTCGCCCCAATAGGTCCCGCCACCGAAAGAAAAACAGCCAATGCCTAGCACCGGTAATGTGAGCGCCGCGGCCGCACAGGAACGCGTAGGACACGCGGCCGGTGGCGTGAACCGCGCGGGAATCGCCGGGAGCAGGGAGGTGGGTTCGGGCATCATCACTATTGGACACCCCCCGCCGCTCTGGCGAAAGCTGAAAGTCCACGAAACGACTACGTTGGACTCGGGTGATACTCGCCAGGCGCCGTCAGGTTCAGACGGCAGCGCCAAGACGGTATCGCCCCGGCTGCTGCGTCGGTCGCAACGGCGCGCGGACATAATTCTTGTGCGCCGACCAGTGCGCGACAATCGTCGTCGAATGCTGCCCGCCCAATCTGGCTCGCTTCCCTTGTTCCGCTTTCGCGGCATCGCAGTGTCCGTGCACTGGTCGTGGTTTCTCGTCGCACTCTACGAGTTGCAAACCCGGCATGGGCTCTACCGCTCGCCGGTCTGGAATGTTTACGAATACCTCGCCCTGTTCGGCATCGTGCTCTTGCACGAGTTCGGCCACTCGCTCGCGTGCCGGCAGACGGGCGGGCAGGCCGACACGATTGTACTGTGGCCGCTGGGTGGGGTTGCGTTTGTCAATCCACCTCAGCGCGCAGGTGCACAGCTCTGGAGCATCGCGGCTGGACCGCTCGTCAACGTTGCACTGCTGCCATTGTTCGCCGGGCTGAACGCGCTCGCTCACTCCGGCCACTGGCGCGACACGGCTCCCGACTTCGTCCGCTTCTTGGGCGAAGTCGCGTGGATCAACCGCGGACTGCTCATCTTTAATATCCTCCCCATCTACCCGCTCGACGGTGGGCAAATTCTGCGCTCGCTGCTCTGGTTTCCCTTCGGCCGCGCGCGCAGTCTGCTTGTGGCGACATCGTTGGGTTTTCTTGGCGTGGCCTACCTCGGCTGGCAAGCCGTCCAGCAGGGGTCGCTCTGGTTCGGCGTGCTCGCCTACTTTATGGGAACGCAATGCCTGAACGGTTTTCGCTACGCGCGCGCGCTCGCCCGGTCAGGCGTGGAATAAGCCGAGCTTCACGCTCGGATCTTACGCACCGGCACAATGGCGTGGGGCCGCATAATAATAGATCGAGGTATGGGCGCAGACCGCCTGCTAGCCGACGCTTTTAAGCCGGGTGTGAGCAGAATCGCGCCGATGGGATGAGCGAAAACGCTGCGGCACCCAAATAATCCAAGCTTTGCTTTTACCTTGTCCTGCGCCTCTGCTTCTTGCGCCCATCGCGTTCAACACTCTATGTCCACAGGTATCGTCCATCTCGTCGGCGCCGGTCCCGGCGAACCGAATCTCGTCACTCTCCGCGCTCGCGAGCTCATCGCGCGGGCTGATGTACTCGTCTACGACCAGCTGGTTCACCCCGAGTTGGTGAAATGGTGCCGCCCCGAGTGCGAGGTAATCTTCGCAGGCAAAACCGCCGGCTGCCACACGGTGCCGCAAGCGGAAATCGAGGCACTGCTCGTGCAACACGCCCAAGCTGGCCGGCGTGTGGTTCGGCTCAAGGGCGGCGACCCGTTTATCTTCGGCCGTGGTGGCGAAGAGGCGCGTGCACTGGCTTCGGAGGGCGTCGCGTTTGAGATTGTGCCAGGCGTCACTGCCGCCCTCGCGGCCGGAGCCTACGCGGGCATCCCGCTCACACAGCGTCACACGAGCTCGGCGCTCGTGTTTCTCACCGGCCACGAGGACCCCGCGAAGCCCGGCCCGTCGGTGAACTGGCGCAGCTACGGCGCACTCAAAAATACCACGTTCGCCATCTACATGGGCATGGGCCGTCTGCGCCACATCCTCGCCGAGCTCGTCGCTGGCGGACTCGCACCCACGACCCCCGCCGCCGTCGTACAATGGGCCTCACTCGGCCGCCAACGCAGTGTCGCTGGTACCGCCGCTACCCTGGCTGATCTCGCCGAAAAATCCGGCCTGGCGGCACCCGCGATTATCTTCGTCGGCGACGTGGTGAAAAACCATGAAGCGATTGACTGGTTCGAACGCCTCCCGCTCTTCGGCCGCCGTGTCGCGATCACGCGTACGCGTGACCAGAACAGCGAACTACGTGAAAAGCTCGAGACTTTGGGTGCCGAGGTGCTGGAGCTCCCCCTCATCCGCGTGACGAAAGAGGTGAGCAAAGACGGCCTCATCGAGATTCTCGCCGAGCTGGGCCAATACGACTGGATCGTGTTTACTAGCGCCAACGGTGTACGGATATTTTTCGAAGAGTTTTTCAAGGGTTTTGAGGACGTCCGTGCGCTGGGCGGCCTGCGTTTCGCCTGTGTCGGCGCAGCCACCGCACGCGAGATCGAGCGCCTTCATCTCCGGGTCGAGTGCCAGCCCGCGACCGCCACCGGCGAGTCGCTGGCGGATGCGCTTATTACCACCGGTAGTTTGGACCACGCCAAGGTCATCGTTGTCTGCGGCAACCTCAACCGCGATACGCTCGTGAAAAAACTCGAGGCCGGCCGCGCCATCGTGGACCGCCTGCCCCTCTACCGCACCGAACAGACTGACCTCGCACGCGACCCCGTCGCTGACGACTTCCGCACGCACGGAGCCGACGCGATCCTCTTTGCCAGTTCGTCCGCTGTCCAGTCGTTCACCGACCAGGCCAAGTCCCTCCAGCTCGCCAAAACTGCCAAGCGACCCCTGGCCGGCAGCATCGGCCCGCAGACGAGCGAAACGATGAAACAACTCGGCATGCCCGTGGATTTTACGGCGAAACAGCCGAACCTCGACGCGCTCGTGGCGGCGCTAGTCAAAACGCTTTCGACGTCGCCCAACGCCAAAGGGTCGGCCCCCAAAACCGCGCGCGGCAAATAAAAGTTGCTCGTTGAGGGGTCACACTGCTTCGCTGATTCTTTTCGGCCCGTTACCACACTATGCACCGCTCTCATCACTGCGCCCAGCTTTCCTCCGCCGATCTCGGCGTGTCCGTCTCGCTCGCCGGCTGGGTTGACACCATCCGCGACCAGGGCGGCATCATCTTCGTGGACCTCCGCGACCGTGAGGGTGTCACCCAGATCAAGCTCGAGCCGCATGATAACGCCACCCTCGGCGAACAGCTCAAACAACTGAAGACCGAGTCGGTCATCGGCATCACTGGCAAAGTTACCCGTCGCCCCGCCGGCACGGAAAACAAGTCGCTCCCCACGGGCGAGATCGAGATCGAGGCCGCCTCGCTGGAAATACATAATCTCGCCGACACCCCACCCTTCCCGCTCGATGACGCGGGCGGTGACAAGGTCAATGAGGACCTCCGTCTTACCTACCGTTACCTCGATCTGCGTCGGCCGAAGATGCGGAAAAACCTCTTTGTCCGCCACCGCGCCTCAAAGTCCATCCGCGACTATTTCGACTCAGCGGGCTTCATCGAGGTCGAGACGCCCGCACTTTTCAAGAGCACCCCTGAGGGCGCCCGTGAATACCTCGTGCCGTCGCGCATCCATCCGGGACAGTTTTACGCACTCTCGCAGTCACCGCAGCAGTTCAAGCAGATCCTGATGGTGGCGGGCGTGGAGAAATATTTCCAGATCGCCCGCTGCTTCCGCGACGAAGATCTGCGCGCCGATCGGCAAATGGAGTTCACGCAGGTGGACGTCGAGGCATCATTTGTCACGCGCGAGGACATCTACGCACTGTTTGAAGGGATGCTTAAGAAGCTCTGGAAGGACGTGCTCGGGACCGACATCACCACGCCGTTCCAACGCCTGCCATTTGCCGACGCGATGAACCGTTTCGGGGTGGATAAACCCGACCTGCGCTTCGGATTGGAGCTGTCGGACTTCACCGAGTTATTCAAAACCTCCGGCTTCAAGGTCTTCGCGTCCGCCGCGACCAGTAATGGCGGCGCGGTAAAGGCGTTTAATGCCAAGGGCCTCGCCGACCTCACGCAAGGCGAGCTCAAGAGTCTAGAGGAGATTGCCAAATCTCTCGGAGCCAAAGGCCTCGCCTTTATCAAGATCGAAGGCGGCGAATGGAAGTCACCCATCGTGAAATTTTTCTCCGAGGCGGAGAAGGCCGCGCTCACCGCACAGCTCGGTCTCGCCGAGGGCGACATGGTATTCTTCGCCGCTGCGCCGTGGGAAAAAGCGTGCGCCATCCTCGGCCGTATCCGTCTAGAGGCCGCCGCGTTACTCCAGAAACGCGGCAAGCTCACCATTCGCCACGACGACTGGAAATTCCTGTGGGTCGTGGATTTCCCTCTAATGAGCCACGATGAGGCGGAGAACCGCTACGTCGCCACGCACCATCCCTTCACCGCGCCGGTCGCGGAGGATGCGGCGCTGCTCGACACCAACCCCAAAGCCGTCCGCGGCCAGCACTACGACGTCGTGCTCAACGGCATGGAGCTCGGCGGTGGCAGCATCCGCATCCACCAGCCATCGTTGCAGAAAAAAGTTTTTGAGGACGTCCTGAAAATACCTGCCGATGTAGTCGAGAGCCGCTTCGGTTACATGTTAAAAGCGTTCACCTACGGCGCTCCGCCGCACGGTGGCATCGCGTTCGGGCTCGACCGGATGTGTGCACTACTCTGCGGCACGACGAGTATCCGCGACGTAATCGCTTTTCCCAAGACGCAGAAGGGTCAGGATCTCATGGCGCAAAGCCCCACGCCCGTCACCGCGAAGCAGCTCAAGGAGCTGCATATTCAGACGGTCATGCCGGAGTGAAGCAGAGTTTTTATCCAACGGCGCAAAGCGATAAAGACACCTAGCAAAGCGAAACGGAGCGGGCGGGAGCGTTGGCTGTGCAGCTCTTGCACGCTCGTCTCCCGCGCTTCTAACGAGTTCGAGCTTAGGCTGCATTCGGGTTATCCAGATGGGTCGCGAATGGCCAAAGGTGTGCACCCTTATCATGATTCTTTTTCGTGCTTTTACGATG
>CAIQKQ010000224.1 GCA_903872425.1 uncultured Opitutia bacterium
CGCACACCGCGCAACTCGCCGAACCCGTCGCACCCGTCGCACCCGTCGTCCAATTTCAACCAGATACCGCCCCTGATCCGGCGACCGAAGCCCGTCAGCGCGGCGCGGCCTTCGCCGGGGCGATCGGCACCCCTTCTCAACAACCCACAAGTGCAACAACTCGCCGCGGGCATGGCCCGCAACATGACGAGCAGTCTTTACTCAGGACTGGTTCAGGAACTTAACCTCAGTGCCGAGCAAGCCGCCACGTTCAACGACCTAGTGGCCCAACGCGCGCTTGTGGGGCAAGAGGTCTTGCGCAATGCCACGGCCCAAGGCGCGGATCTGACCGCCAATGCGCCTGCGCTGCGTCAGCAGGTCACGCAAGCACAAGCCCAAGTGGACACCCAAATCCAAGGGCTGCTCGGCGACGGTGGCTACCAGCGCTATCAGGACTATAGTCGCAATCTGCAACAACAGCTCGGTGGTGGTGGCGGCCTTGGCGCGCCGGGCGGAAATTGAGCGTCAAAAAAACCCGCGCCGATGAAGGCGCGGGTTGAATTGTTTGCGGGCGATTGAGATTGCTTGCGCTTACTTGGCGCCGGCGTTGACCCAATCAACCAGCTTCTTGATCTCATCGGCGGTCGGAACCGGTTTGCCCTTCGGGGGCATCACATCCTTCACCGCAGCGTCCAATTGCATGCGGCGCAAGATCTCCCCCTCAGCAGACTTCCCAGCCACAATTCCGGGCTTCTTGCTACGGCCGCCTTTGAGGGTGTTTTCCAAGGTGTCAAGGGTCAGCCCAGATTTGCCGGTGCTGTTGGCCGCCGTGCCAGCAGGCGCGAGGGTGCCGCCGTGGCAGGCGTAGCAGTATTTGGCCAAAATCGGTTGGACATCAGCAAATACCGGCGACTTGCCGGCAGGAGCGGCCGGGGCGGCAGCCGCTGGCTTGGCAGCCGGGGCGGGAGCAGGAGCAGCCGGCGCGGCGTCAGGAGCAGCACCACGCAGGCCGGTGGCGGCGAGAGCGAGACCGGCAACGCCAGCCATCGCGAGAGAGAGGATGCGATGCGGATGTTTCCGCGAGGGAGAGGATGAGGGGATCATGCGCTAGGAACGGAGCTTGACTCGGTTTTTTTTGCAAGAAGAAAATAAGTCTCTACGATTATGCCCCGTCCGTCCGCCAATTTTCCCGAGTTCCATCTGACCTCCGCTGGTTTGCTCTTACTTTTCAGTATTGGCCTCGCCAACCCCGCAGTCGCAGCAACATCCGCCGCCAAGCCCGCTGCCCCCGAGGCCGTCTTTGCCAAAGACATCAAGCCCTTCATTGCGAAAAATTGCCTCGAGTGTCACGACAAGGCCGATGCTAAAGGCGGCCTAGAGTTGGACGCGCCGGCACTAGCCACCGTCGAATCGATGCGGTCGCACCGCGACACCTGGGAACGCGTGCTCACCAAAGTGAGCCACGACATCATGCCGCCCCACGATGCGGACCAACCCATGCCTGCCGAGCGTGCAACCATGGTTGCTTCGCTGGAAAATGTCCTCCACCCCATCGACCCTGCTCACCCCGATGCCGGCCGCGTCGTTCTTCGCCGCCTCAACCGCGAAGAATACAAGAACACCGTGCAGGATATCCTCGGCGTCTCATTCAACCCCACCGCCGATTTCCCCGCCGACGACTCTGGCTACGGCTATGACAACATCGGTGATGTTCTCAGCCTCTCGCCACTTTTGTTTGAGCGCTATCTCGCCGCCGCCAGCGCTGTTGCGCACGAAGTGGTGCCTGAGCGTACGCCACCTCACCGTGTGATTGATGGTTTTGCCGAGGTGTGGAAGGGCAACGGGATGGAGTTTCTCCCCCCGGCGGTCAAATTGACGCAACCCAACCGTTTGAACTGGAATTTTTCCGTCCCCGTCACCGGTCTCTACAAGATTAGCGTCGGTGCTGGCAGCGGCGTGGAGTCACCTTCCGGTAACCTGCGCTACAACATCGAGCTCGACGGCGTGGTCGTCGCGAAAGACTTCGAGACCGCTGACGGCATCCGTTCCACCGCGCATGTGCAATCAAGCGGACCTGACATAAAAATTACCAAGGGCGCCCACACCCTTACCGTGGACTACTATTCTCCGCAGCCTCCCGCTGACCCGGCCGCCACGCAGGCGGGCGGCCGCGGGGGACGTGGCGGCCGGGGTGGGGGTGGTGGTGCGGGCGGCACTTTCTGGCTTCATTTCGCCAACATCGAAGGCCCCTTCAATCCCGAGCCGCTTGAGCCCAACGCGGCCTTCACCCGCCTCGTCGGCGTGCAAAAGCAGGGCGAATCGCGCGACGCTTGGATCGCTCGCGGCATCACTAACCTCGGTACTCCCCTGCTCCGCCGCATTCCCACCAGCGACGAGGTCGCCCGCCTCGCCACGATGGTCAAGTCCGGCGGCACGCCCGAGATCGGCTGGCAGACTGCGCTCCAGGCCGTGCTGCTCTCACCTAGTTTTCTTTTCCGAGGTGAGGTTCCCGGCAAAGGAGAGGCAGCCGACAAAAACTACGCCCTAGGCGAGCCTGAGCTCGCCAGTCGACTCGCGTATTTCCTCTGGAGCAGCGCGCCCGACGAACGTCTCCGCGACCTCGCCGCGCAGGGCAAACTCCGCGCCAACCTCGCCGGAGAGATTAAACGCCTCCTCGCCGACCCCCGCGCCGACCGCTTTGTCCGCAACTTCGCCGGCCAGTGGCTCCACCTCCGCAATCTCCCGCAACGCGAGACCGATTCTAAGCTCTACCCCAACTGGAGCCCCGCTATCGCCGCCGACATGGCCGTAGAGACGCAGAAATTCTTTGCCGATTTTCTGACTAACGGCCAACCGGTCGTGACGATGCTGACTGCCGACTACTCTTTCGTCAGCCCGCTGCTCGCGAAATTTTACGGATTAAACCAGGCGCCAGCGTCGCAGCCAGTAGCGGCGGCTGTCACCCCACAGCAGCCCGACTCCGCCGGTGCCGCCCTCATTCCCGCACCTGATGGCGGTGTGGCCTTCGCCGGCGCGAACGCCGCGCCCGCCGATCCCAACGCCGCCCCCGCCGACCCCAACGCCGCCCCTCCCGCACGCGGCGCGCGTGGCGCAGGCCGGGGGGCGCGCGGTGCCGCCGGTTTTGCCGGGGCCGGACGCGGTCGCGGTGGAGCCGCCGCGCCACCGCCCGTACCCAGCAAGCCCGAAGAGTTCGTTCGCACCTCGTTACCACCTGAACGCCGCGCCGGCCTGCTTGGCCAGGCCAGCATCTTGGCGCTGAGTTCCTACGCCAACCGCACCTCTCCCGTGCTGCGCGGAAAGTTCGTTCTCGACTCCCTCCTCGGCGCCGCGCCCCCACCACCGCCGGCCAACGTCCCCGGTCTGCCCGAAAGCAAGGGTGATAATCAGCCCGCTACCGTGCGCGAGCGCCTCGCCCTGCACCGCCAGAAACCTGAGTGCGCGATCTGCCACAAGGATATTGATCCCATCGGCTTCGCTTTGGAAAACTTTGATGCGATCGGCGCGTTTCGTACGGTTGAAAACGGCCTGCCCGTAGACGCGGTCGGCGAGCTACCCAGTGGCGAAAAAGTTTCCGGCGCGGTCGAGCTGGGCCATCTGCTCGCTGGCGCCCGCCGCGCTGACTTCGAGAAAAATTTCGCCACGCAGCTCCTCACCTTCGCATTGGGCCGCGGCACTGACTATTACGACCGCCCGACCATCGAGCAGATCGTCGCTGCCGCCAGCAAGTACGGCGCCACCCTCCCCGCCTACATCGAAGCCGTGGCAAGCAGCCTTGCGTTTCAGCAGCGCCGGGGTGAGCCTCAACCCGGCCCAGCCAACGCCACTTCGGCTAAGAAAGTCGTCACCCGCTGAAACTCCCGCACTCCTACCCCGTCTTTTCACCTGCCCCCCGCATTCCCATGAGATCCCCCGCGCCCTCCCCGTTCAGCCACCAGCTTCACCGCCGCTCGTTCCTACGCGGCATGGGTGCGCTTGTCGCGCTGCCCTTCATGGAGAGCCTCGTGCCCGCGCGCGCGCTCCGCGCGGCCGAGCGCGCCGCAGCGGCCACCGGCACCACAGCAGCCGGGCCATTCCCGATGCGCAGCGCCTTCGTCTACATTCCCAACGGCGTGGACAACGCCAACTGGTGGCCAACTGAGGGAGAGGGCGCCAACTACATCCTCAACCGCTCGCTCGCCGCGTTCGAGCCGTTCAAGCAGGATGTCCAGATCGTTAGCGGCCTCGATCACCAAAAAGCTAATCAAAACGGCGACGGCGCTGGCGACCACACCCGCGCCGGCGCGACATATCTCACCGGCTGCCAAGCCTATAAGACCGCCGGGCGCGACATTCGCGCCGGCATCTCGATTGACCAGGTCATCGCCAACGGCCTCGTCGCCAAAGGAGAAAAATTCCGGCTCCCTTCCTTGGAGCTAAGCTGCGACGCCCCCCAGCTCGCCGGCACCTGTGACTCAGGCTACAGTTGCGCCTATCAATACAATCTGTCCTGGAGTTCCCCCACCCAGCCCATTCCCGCCGAACGCAACCCGCGCCTCGTCTTCGAGCGCATGTTCGGCAGCGCCGCGACCGAGGAAGACGCCGGTCTCTCGAGGGAGCGCCGGCTCGCCCAGCGCAACAGCATTCTCGACTTTGTGCGCGCTGACGCCAAGCAGCTTCAGGGCCGCCTCGGCCGCTCTGATCAGCAGAAACTTGACGAGTATTTTACCTCCGTCCGGGAGATTGAGCGCCGCGTCACCTCCTTTGAGAGCATGGCCGCCACCATCCCGGAAATGAAGCCGCCCACCGGCATCCCGCACAACGAGAACGGCTCCGAGAGCTACCCCGATCATATCCGCCTGATGATGGACCTGCTCGTGCTCGCGTTCCAAACCAACAGCACGCCGGTCGTCACCCTCATGCTCGCCAGCGAGTCCAGCCCTCGCACCTTCCCCTGGCTCGGCATTGGCGGCGACGGCCACCACCCCATCTCGCACCACCAGCGCCGGCCGGAGCAGCTCGCCAAGCTCCAAAAAATCGACCAGTTCTACGCCGAGCAATTCGCTTACTTGCTGGGCAAGATGAAGGACGTCAAGGAGGGCGACCGCACCCTGCTCGATAACACCCTACTCGTCTACGGTTCCTGCATCCGTGACGGAGACAAGCACGACCACGCCGACCTCCCCACTATTATCGCTGGCCGCGCCGGCGGTAGGGTTAAGCCCGGCCGCTTCCACGTCCTCGACCAGTCCACGCCCATGTCCAACTTCTTTGTCGGTCTCGCCGACCTGCACGGTGTCCAGATCGAACGTCACGGCGACAGCACCGGCAAACTGTCTTTGGGGTAAGTAGCGGTACCACGTGCCCGCAGTATCTTTCCCTACCAAGGCCAGGGAAATCGAAGCCGATATTTTTTGCCGGTGACAACTTGGATCTGACGTGATGGCTGTATTTTGCGGCTCTCACTGCCCAAGCAATTGAGGCCGCTAGTAGCATTGAAACCCGTTCGCATCCTTCCAACGGTGCAGGTCTGAATTTATTGTACAGGCATTATCAGGTGTGTGGCTGGGCGATGAAAATCCCCTTGCGGCACGGTTTCTGCGTCACAACGCTCCTCATCTTTCTACCATGATCGTCACCACCGCGCAGCTCTTCAAACACGCCTACGGCAAATACGCCGTCGGCGCCTATAATATCAATAACGCCGAGCAGGCCATGGGTCTGTTCAAGGGCTGCATCTCGTCTAAGGCGCCCTTCATCATCCAGATATCTAAGGGTGCTCGCAGTTACACCGACAAACGCATGCTTGAGGCCGTTATCCGAGCCGCCGCAGAGATTTTCCCCGAAGCCATTTTCGCCGTCCACCTCGACCACGGTGACGAGGCCACCTGCTACGACTGCATCAACTCCGGCTTTTTCAGCTCTGTAATGATCGACGCCTCGCACGACCCGTTTGAGAAAAATGTCGAGATCACCAAGCGAGTCGTCACCGCCGCCCATGCCAAGGGCATCTCCGTCGAAGCTGAACTCGGGATGCTCGGCGGCGTCGAGGAGGACATTAAGGTCGAGGAAGGCAACGCGTGCCTCACCGACCCCGACGAGGCGCAGGACTTCGTCAAACAGACCGGCTGCGATTCACTCGCCTGCGCCATCGGCACCAGCCACGGCGCGTTCAAGTTTAAAGGCAAGCAGTCGCTCCACTTCGACGTGCTCGACAAGATCAAGGCCAAGCTCCCCGGCTTTCCGCTAGTCATGCACGGTAGCTCCTCGGTGCCGCAGGACGAAGTGGCCCGCATCAACGCCGCCGGCGGTAAGATCGCGGGCTCGATGGGCGTGGACGTGAACGAATACCTTCCCGCGGCAAAACGCGGCGTGACCAAGGTCAACATCGACACCGATGGTCGCCTCGTTTGGACCCGCGTTCACCGCGAGTTCTTCCGCGACAAGCCGAGCGAGTTCGACTTCCGCCCGCCGGGTAAAATTTTCATCGAGGAATACGCCAAGTTCATCGCCAGCCGCAACGTTCTCCTCGGCAGCGCCAACCAGCTCGACAGTCTCCACCAGAGCTTGGGCAAATAACATCGGCCCCGGCTGGCTGTCTTAGCAATTCTCGCGCTCAGTCCGCCGCCTTGCGTCGGCCGGACCGTGAGAATTGATCCGGCTGCAGTCCATCTGGTTTGCGCTCTTGGCGGCAAAGCGTCTTTGCGTTTTGCTTCCCGTCCATGAACTCCGCCTCGCACTACGATGTCGCCATCATTGGCGCGGGGATGTCAGGTCTTGCAGCTGGCATCCGGTTGGCCCATTTCGGGCAACGCGTATGTATTTTCGAGCGGCACAACGCGCCTGGCGGGCTCAACAGTTTTTATAGTCTCGCCGGCCGCCGTTATGACGTCGGCCTCCACGCGATGACCAACTTCGTCCGCCCCGGCGTGAAGGGCACGCCGCTTGGTAAGCTCCTGCGCCAACTCCGCATTGACCGCGACGAGTTCGCCCTCTGCGAGCAGAAACAGTCCCGCGTCGCCTTTGGCCCGCACGGCGAGACCTCACTACGGTTTACCAACGATTTCGCCCTCCTAGAGAATGAAGTCGCGCAAAAATTTCCCGCGCAGATTGACGGTTTCCGCCGGCTCGTTGCCGCCATACGCGCTTATGACGATGTCTCGCTCGATGCACCCGGCGAGTCGGCCCGCGCCGTCGTGCGCCACTACATCACGGACCCGTTACTCGAGGACATGATCTTCTGTCCGGTGATGTATTACGGCAGCGCGACGGAGCACGACATGGAGTTCGGGCAGTTTGTCATCATGTTTAAGGCGCTGTTTCTCGAAGGTTTCGCACGGCCGTTTGATGGCGTGCGCGTGATCCTCCGCGTGCTGCTTGAAAAATTCCGCGCTGCCGGCGGCGAGCGCCGGATGAAATGCGGCGTTCGCTCCATCGTCGCGCACGAAGGTCGTGCGGTTGCACTTACGCTCGATGACGGCAGCGAGATCACCGCCGACCACATCCTTAGCAGTGTCGGGGCTCCGGAAACCCAATCGCTGTTTTGCGACCAATCAAAATTAGTGAATCCCGGCGCCAAAATTCCCGTAGGTGCTCTCAGCTTCGTTGAAACCATCACCATTCTCGATTGCCAGCCCGCCACACTCGGTTGGGGCCAGGACACCATTATTTTTTTCAACGACTCTCCGCGCCTCCACTACAGACGCAGCGAAGAACAAGTGGACCCACACAGTGGCGTCATCTGCATCCCAAATAATTTCGACTATGGCCCCGGGCGCGTGCTACCCGAGGGGATTTTTCGCTGCACGTGCCTCGCCAACTACGAGCGCTGGGCGCATCTGCCGGAGGAGGCCTACCGTTCCGACAAACTCCGCTGGTACGATCTAATCCAGCATAGCGCGCGTCGTTTCCTACCTCCTCTGCCCGCGCTCGACGCCTTCGCGCGCGCCACGTTAGCGACCGATATATTTACCCCACGCACGATCACGAAGTTCACGGGTCACCTCGGCGGCGCGATCTATGGCTCGCCCATGAAAAACCGGCAAGGTCGCACCGCGCTCGCCAACGTTTACCTCTGCGGCACCGACCAAGGCTTCCTCGGCATCGTTGGATCAATGCTCAGCGGCATCTCGATGGCCAACTATCACATTTTGCAAAAAAGCTGATTCCTGCTGCGACGATATATGCTGCCTGATTGTACATACGCCCTGCCACACCAAGTACCGCCAGTACTAATCCTCGCCCTGAGGGCTCGAATTTGGCCTGTGCGAGCGCGTTGGAAAAGCGCTTGACTCGTTTACTGCTGGTTTCACGATGCGACCCTTTCCCAATTTCAGGGGTGGTAGCTCAGCTGGTTAGAGCGTCTGCCTGTCACGCAGAAGGTCGCGGGTTCGAGTCCCGTCCATCCCGCCAGTTTAAGAACCCGTTATCCTCCTATGGATAACGGGGTTTTTATTTTCTAAAATAGCCTACTGCCAACAGCGGCGGGGTGGTATCCGTCTGTACTTTTACCGTGGGCCCGTTTCGCGCACGCCTCGCAAACGTGCGCCGGTTCAAGCAGTGCATGCCCATTAAGACCCCGAGCATTGGGCGACCGAACAGAATACCGTTATCCCGCAGGACGGGAAAAGGCACTTCCACCCCACCCCCGCCTAGTGCGATGCAGCCATCGAGGCCTTCGCTATCTCACTCGCAAAAAGGATGCGGAGGAGTAATTCGGGTTCTACCTAATCAGCCCAAGGCAGCGGCAGAATAAATAATCTCATCCAAATCGAGGTCGCAGTGATTTCTTCACAATGACCAACCTTCTGGCAATGGGTGAAAGGTGGGGTGCCGCCGTTCTCGATTCGTCAGAAACCCCACCGCACGCCGGTCGAAAGCAGCCAGCGTGGTTCGAGCTGGAGGCCGTTGACGTACTGATAGACTGGCACCTGCACAAACGCGAACGCACTAGTCTGTTTGCCAAGTTCGGCAGTTAGTCCGGGGCTGAGATAGACGAATGTGCCACCGCTGTTGGCCACGTCGGCATTTGCGCCG